>CAZFUM010000009.1:208-32515 GCA_964521965.1 uncultured bacterium
CTCCGTCAGAGACGTCGTCGCCTACAGAAACAGCGACTGAGTCAGCAACTTTGACGTCGACGGCCACACCCACTGAAACCGCGACCGAATTGCCCACAGGTTCAGCTACGCAGTCAGCTACGCCATCGGCTACGCTGACGGCTTCACCGACTATGACGGCGACTCCGTCAGAGACGTCGTCGCCTACAGAAACAGCGACTGAGTCAGCAACTTTGACAGCCTCGCCTAGCCCCAGCCCAGGCAGCTCGGGGCCATTAAGCGTCTTGATTAAGATTTTTGACAGCGCTGGTAGGCAGGTAGTGATACTGGGGCCTGTGGGCGCTAACAATGTGGGACCCATTGCATTTTCCGCTCAGCCTTTTCATGTATTGCAAGGTCTTCTGACGATTACTTCAGGTACTGTGCTCATGACTTGGGATGGCAAGGGTAGTTTTGGCCAAGCCTTGGCCACAGGTGATTATCAAGTGAGGGTGGTGGCGAGCGAAGCCGGGCAAACTGACCAGGTTTATAATGCGAGCCTGACTCTGATACTCGAAGCTGATCGAGTCTTAAGTTCTGCTTGGGTAGGCCCTATGCCGGCCAAAGAAAAAATGACTTTTGACCTTTCTGGGGTGGCAGGCGGACATCGTGTGAGAGTTCAAGTATGGAATGTGGCAGGGGATTTAGTTTTTTCGCAACGTAGTTTAAGCGGGCCTATTGGTATTTTTGATTGGGATCTTCGTAGCCCGAGTGGCCAGCCAGTGGCCGGCGGAATCTACCTTATTTTGTTTGCGCTAGAAGAACAAGTTGGCCAGTACACAGAAAAACGCTGGATCAAGGGTGCGATCCAGCGCTGATTTAAAAAATTACAATAAAAGCCAGGGAACTAACTAGGCGAATGCGGCGTGTCATCTTTTGCTTCGGAACGCGCCAAAATAGCGGCTATGAGGCCACTGGCCAATGCGACCCAAAAACCATATAAAAAGTCGAGTCGAAGCATGCCGGCCATTTTTTGCAATTCACCTGCTGACTTTTGCTCAGCTCCCACCTTGAAGGCCAATAAGGCCAGGGCCAAGCCTATGCCGGCGTAACGGGCCAACCAAGCCTTGGGATTTTTAAGGCTGGCAAGCAGGCCCAAAAGAGCGAGACTGGCGGCTGCCATGATCCAGGGATTCGGCTCAATCCGGGTGGCGGCATCCGGGCTGCCTGCTTTGGCTTCACTTGGCAGTGGGGACTGTATTTCGAAGCCTGTAATCAGTTGGGTGCCATTGACTGCCATCAGTGTCTGGTCAGCGCAGCTAATACGCGTGAAGGGTAAGAAGAAACAGATGAGAGCCAAACCGTAGAATGCAGGGGTCATTTTTACCATAGAAGTACCTCCGAAGTAGTACAAGCCTAGGCGTTGATGTCTGAAAAGCCAATCGAAATAAGCCTAGACAGGCACCCCTCCCAATGGCTTATAATCATCGTTATACGACAATAAGGTCTAATTCCCGAGGCCCCTTGCGCCCCTCAGCACCAGGCTTTTACCCTTGGCTAAGTCTTGTAAACCCCCTGACCCTGTTCAGGGGCGTCTACTTGCGTGGCTTACGCGGCTGGCGCAGTCTGCTTCGCGCTCCTTCCCCTGGCGCTCGCATCTTCCTCTTGAGCAGTTTTTTCTGGGCTGTACCCATGGCACTGACCGAACCCTTCAAGCAAGTCTATTTGATTCGTCTTGGGTTCAATAACCTTCAATTGGGTGGTCTGAATGGCTTGGATATGGGCCTGAAGATTGTCGGTGTGCTTGCCGGAGCCTGGCTCGGGATGCGCTTTGGCTATCGCCGGGTTCTCGTGCTAGGCGATCTTGTATCTTGGGTTATCTCAACCCTCATATTAGCGGTAGCCACTGAGCCATGGCATGTGGTGGTTTGGGCCGTGCTGATGTCTAGCAACGGCTTGGTTTCAGCGTCGGTGCAACATTTGATATTGGACGGCACTCGACAAGAACGGCGCGCAGCGACTTTCGCTCTTTTTAATGTCATTGGTGTGATTCCAACCGTATTGCTTCCCTTCATAGCTTCCTTGGTGCTTAAACGATTTGAGTTTATGGATGCAATGCGTGTACTTTGGGTGCTGCAGGCCTTAAGTATTGCATTGGGTATATTCTTGCGTTGGCGGCGTTTGCCCCTGGACGTTCCCAAACGCAGTACTGACTTTTCAATCAGTGATAGCTTGCGTGAGGTGCGTCTGGCCTTGCAAGGCGTTTGGTCAAGCACTCATGCAGGACTCATTTTGGCGCTCTTTGTTTTTGCCAATCTTTCCGGAAATCTTTGGCGAGTGTATTTTAGTGTTTATGCGGTTCAATCAGCGGGGTTAAAGGAAGAACACCTTGGATCTTTGGCTCAAATTGGGTCGCTTGCGTTTGTTGTGGCTACATTGGGCCTCTTGCCGCGCCTGGGTAGTCGGGGCCAGCTGAGGGCATTTTTGCTTGTCATCCTGACGGGATTCATTCCGCCCATGATGATTTGGCTTTGGCATGATGTGATGGGCTTTGCTGTCATGAGCCTCGTGGGTGGAGCAGGCGGCGCTGTGCACGGTGCAGTGATGGGAGCGTTGATGGCTGCTATTTTTCCGCATAATCGCCTGGCACTTGCCTTTGCTGCAGTGAACGCGGCTCTACAAGTTATTCTCGCACTTGCCTTTCCTATTTTTGGCGGCCTTTACGAGTTGAATTTCGAGTATTTTCCACAAAGTATAGTTCTATTTCAGGTGCTTCAGGCGATCTTGGCTTGGCGCCTCATACGGGCCCCAGGGGCCGAGAAGGCGCTCACATGAAACCTGAATGGAAGATTAAGAATCTCTCACAAGAAACCCGTGCCAAGCTCGAGGGTAGGCCCGGGTTAAAACAATTTGAAGGCTACTTGCCGTCATTTGCTGATTATTTGGTGGCTGAACGAAATTTCTCAGAACGTACTCGCATCAGTTATCTATCGGATTTAGGCTTGCTGATGGAATTTCTGCTTGAGCAGGCGGGGGACATGCCGCCTGCTGGACTGACCCTTGAAGTGGCGCGTGAATGGCTCGCCTGGTGCAAAGACAAGGGGCATTCAGCGGCTTCGCGGGCCCGCCGCGCAGCGGCTCTGCGACATTTTTATGCATTTTTGGTGGATAATCGTTATCTAGAGAGTAACCCTATCACGCAGCTTAAAGCTGGCAAGTTGCCCAAGCGCCTTCCTCGGCCTTTGGCAGAAAACGAAATGACACGCCTGCTTGAGGCTCCACCATCAGGCACGCTGGCAGGCGTACGGGATCGGGCCTGTATGGAGTTTCTCTATGGCTCAGGGTTGCGAATTTCCGAGCTTTGCAGTGCTACCTTTGGTTCATTAGATCTGAATAATGGAAATGGACCGATGCTGCGCGTCAAAGGCAAAGGCGACAAGACTCGGGTGGTTCCCCTCTCGCAAGCATCACTGAGGGCTTTAGCAGAATATTTGAGGGCTAGGCCTGAAGCAAAAAGGGGCCCTCGAGATTTTATTTTTTTGTCAGAACGGGGACAGAAAGCTCTCAGCCCTAGAATATTGCAGCGAAATCTTAAAGGATATTTGGCTAAGGCTGGCTTGGATCCTGATTTGACGCCACATAAATTGCGCCACTCGTTCGCAACACATATGCTGGATCATGGAGCAGACATCAGGGTTATTCAGGAGCTGCTAGGCCATGAAAGTCTGGCTACGACGCAGATTTACACCAAAGTTTCTTCGTCGAGAGCTGCGGATGTCTACCGCAAGACTCATCCGCGCGACAATAATTCATAAAAAAGAGCCGCCTCAGTCGAGGCGGCTCTGAATGGAGCGGGAGACGGGGATCGAACCCGCATCTTCAGCATGGGAAGCTGACATTCTACCATTGAATTACTCCCGCGCGGGTCCCAGCGGGGACTGAACCGCAAACGCCTTATCCTTTCAATTTTTCTAGGGCTCTAAGCTTTGAACGGGCGCGTTCGATGTTGCGCTTGGCATCAAGGTGATTGGGGTCAACTTTGAGAAGCTCTTCCCAAGCCGAGATAGCCTTGTTGATTTGATTGTTCACGTAAAAATCGACGCCTTTGTAATAGAGCTGTTTGACCTGGTCAGCATTCACTTTGGCCGATGACTCGGTACCCGTGATTCGTTTGATAAAATCATTGGCTTTGTCGTCATTGGGGTCTAAGGCCAATACTTTTTCAAAAGTTTTTCGCGCATCTTGTTTCTTGCCTGCGCCAAATTCATCTTCACCCCGTGCCACGAGCTTCTTTTTCTGTTCGGTGATTTGGGTATTGGTTTTGACCAAGCCGCCGCTGGCGCGTTTGTCGTTGGCGTTGATGGCCATGGCACGCTTATATGAGTTGCGAGCTTTGGCCAAATCGCCTTTTTTAAAGTAGCCGTCGCCTTCGTTGACCGCTTCGTCGAGATTCTTTTTGAATTTCAAGTCAAGTTGCGCCAGCTTTTTGGCAGCTGAATCTTTGAACCGGGGTATACGTTGCAGTTTTAGATACTCGTTGCGGGCTGTTTCGTAGTCACCCGTTTTTGCCGCCTTGTCGCCAGCTAATTGATAAATTTTACCTAATTGGCTAATGTCGGCGCCAATCTTGCCTTGAATCTTTTTGGCTTCTTCATCGCCCGGCTTTAACGCCAAGGCCCGGTCAATGGCAGCAGCAGCATCGATACGTTTGTTCTTCTTCTCGAGAGCTTTGGCTTCTCTGAGAAACTTGTTAAATTCGCTGTCTATTTTTTTGGTCGACTCTTCAAGGTAACGCTGCGCTTCTTTGTTGCTGCCATTAAGCGCTAGAACCTTTTCAAAAGCGTTCTTGGCTAGCAAGTAATCTTCTGAAGTGAAGGCGGTAGTTCCCTTGTTGAGCTGTTCTTGAATAGCTCGCTCAAGCGTTTGGCCTTGCAGGGCCAGACACTCTGAGCACGATGGGTTGATCTTGTCGGTGATGTATTTGAACTGGTCGTAAGATTTCGCGAAATCTTCTTGGTTAATATAGGCCACACCTAAATTGAAACGGGCCAGCTCTTGGTCGGGGCTGATGGCGATGGCTTTTTCATACTCTTCGACCATTTTGAGGTAATTCTTGTCGCGATGGTACATGATGCCCAAGAGTGAATGGGCATTAAAGTCTTCGGGTGCCAGAGTTACAGCTTTTTTGAGAGTTTCGATAGCTTTGAGTACATCGCCCGCCTTATCGTAAAGTTCGCTCACCCGGTTATAGAGCACGATAAGAACATCTTTATTTTCTTTCTTATTTCCTTCAGATGCTTTGATAGCTCCTTCGAACACTTTTGTCAATTCCTTGCGTTGATCGGGCGTGGCGCTTTTTTCGTCATAGCTTTGGTTCATCGCAATGGCGAGATTGTAATAGGCATTTACGTTTTTAGGATCAGCCGCAACCGTCATCTTGAAATATTCGGTCGCTTTTTCGTTATCGCCGGCACTTGAATAGGCCAGGGCAGCGCCGTAAAGCGAGTCTTTATCTTTGGGTGAAATCTTAAGAGCCTTTTCGAACCATTTGGCTGCTGCGCTATTATCTTTTTTGTATTGGTAGTTCAAAATACCTAGTACCGAGTAGGCATCTGATAGGGACTTGGGCTCTGCTTTGCCATCGCCTATTTTTACAAAACGCTCAAATGCATCGATAGCTGGTTCCACGCAAGTATCGGCTTTCTTGTAAAAAGCAATGGCGAGATTGTATTGGTGGTCGAGGTTCTTAGGGTCTGTTTTGACGGCCTTAAGGTATGGCGAAATGGTAGGGTCGTCTATGCAATCATCACCGCGCAGACTAGGCCCGGCCCATAAGCATGCCAATAATATAAGGGACAATATTTTGTTTTGTTTCACAGGAACTCCCATTTTAGATCTTTCGCTGGAATCGAATGATATGGATTTCTTTGCTGCCGAGTGGCTGATAGGCCAACGCTGAGCCGTCGCGGCTCCAGGCGAGCAAGCCCGCATCGTCAACGGTCTTTTTTATTTGGTCTTTTAAGTTGATTAAGGTTCGCCCGATGCCGTTCGCGTTCATCATCCACAATTCGCCAAAATAGGTAAAGGCGATTTTGGTTCCGTCGGGTGAAAAGGCAGACAAGGCGCCCATTTTTTTTCGCGAAGAAAACGCCTTTTTTACTTCTTTGGTTTGCAAATCGTAGACGTTAATCGAACGCTGGCGTGTGGCCCAGTTCATCGCGCTATAGATCACGCGCTTTGAGTCGGGTGCCCAGCTAGGTTGAAACGCATTTTTTGCTTTGTCGAGACGTTGGACGTTTTTGCCATCTGCATCTGATACAAAGAGGTAGTAACCAGTTTTGCTAAGACCGCGCCACGCCTTGCGCTTGCCATCGGGCGAAAGAATCTTCTCGTCTTTTCCTTTGGGCACATAACGGTTTACAAAGTTAAAATATGCAGGGTCGAGCGCTAAAACCGTGTCGACCTTGCCAACACCCATACGCACGGCGTCCTCGCCCCATAGCTCTGACGCATTGATGGGTTTGCCCCCTGTCAATGCCATCAGCTCGGCTTCGAGCTTAATTTTTCGGGCGTCGCCGTTGGCCCTATCGCCCAGTTTGGCCAAAGCAGTTTGAGCTTCGCTCAAATCTTTATTTAAGAGGGCGAGCTCTGCGAGCAGCAAGGCAGCTTCGATCAGCACGGTATCGTCTTTGGCAGTATCTAAGGCTCGACGGGCCGAGAGCTGCGCGTCTGCGAGGTGTTGAGTAGCCTTTTGACTTCTCGCTAGGGCCAGCCATGCGTCAGGCGCCCAAGCTTGGTCCTGCCCTTTTAACAACGCCTTATTAAGGGTCTTAATGGCTTCGCTATGTTTGCCAGCCTTGCTCAGGTCGATACCTGATTTTGCCAACTTGGCAGGATTTGAGCAGCTGCTTAGCATCGTAGCGATGAGCGCCAAGCTTAGCCAGCGGGTAGCCGACTTAAGGTATGAATAAATTTTTTCTGACTTTTGCATGCTTCCCTCTTTGACTTACTTGCTAACGATAACCACTTCAACGCGGCGATTCTTGTCGGCCGCGTCTCGGGCTTCAGCCGGGACTAAAGGCATGGTGTCGCCATAACCAATGGCCGAGACATTCTTGGGCGAAACGCCCTCATCTTCAATCAAGAAACGCAGCACCGAATCAGCTCTTTCTTGTGAAAGGCGCAGGCTTTCTTCAGGGGTCCCCTCTTCCCAAGTATGGCCCTGGATGGTGACTTGCACGTTGGGATTTGAGCGCAGCGTGGCTGAGATCTCTCGCAGTTTACCCAGTACGGCTTCTTGGATATCGCTATCTAAGAAGCGGAACCAAATTCCGGAAATCTTGCGAATGCGACCCGTGGCTGCTTGGATGTTGAATGGGCTGCGTACCGAGCGGCGTTCGTCAGAACGAAGCTCACGGTTCTTATCATCCACCACCCAGAAGCTGAAGATGCTTCGCTCGGCATTGGGCACCGCCAGACCATTCTCGTCACTGCCATCCCAATAGATGTTCTCAGGCAGTTCGGAATCACCCTTGAAAGTTTTGACTAATCGGCCATCAGGTGCCGTCACTTCAAACTTCCATTTGCGCACCAAAGATCCCTCGGGGATAGGCAAGACAAAGGGGGCCCCGCGTGCATCGCGCACGGTTGAAGCTGTCAAGTTTGGCAACGAAGCGACTAATATTTCTCGCCCACGGTTGACCTTGAACTCTTTGATGGGAATAGGCAGTTTATAAGTTCTTTCTTCGGCTTTGCCCATGTGGAAACGGACCGAGTCGCTGATGACCTTTTGTTGGCCTGCAGCATCTTTGAATTCAAAGTCATATTGCACGGACTGTATTTGTTTGCCAGAGGCTAAATCAACGCCTTTGACGTTGGCGATAAGGTCTTGTGGCTTCAACTCTAAGGTTTTAGGGATAGCGCCCGTGCCCGATAAGGTCTTGAGTATGGTGCCGTCTTTGCTGCGAATATTGAGTTTCCATTCTTTGACGCCGACCGACATGCTGGACTTGGGTTGGAAAACGAGAGAGCCGATTTTGGTGTCAAACTTAGGTTGTGTGGCTAACATTTCTTTGGGCTTGATCTCACGCGCAATGAAGCCTTCGGTCGCAACAGCCCGCCCGTTGGCATCGCGCATGGCAATGTTGAATTTATAAGAGCGGTTACGGTCCACAGCCTTGCCAGATTCATCTTTTAGGTCCCATGCCAAATTGCGCGGCATCGGACCCTGGCCTGTGATGGTTTTGACGATGCGACCATCGGCATCGCGAATATCAATCTTCCATTCTTTGATCGCGGTGCTGCCGAGCGCTTTTTGCGTGTCGATGTTAAAGGCCACGCCCGCGGCCTGGCCGGGGCCTAAGCTGCCAATTTTCGGTGCTGCGCTCAGTACCGCTTCTTTTTCAACCTTGTTGGGCTTATAACCGAACTTCCAAGACGCCGAAACGCGGTGAGTCATACCCAGTTCACCCAGGGGTACGAAGGCATAATCAATTTGCGCGGCATTGAAGCGTAGCCCTAAACCAGCCGTCATATTCGCCGGTGCACTGAAGTCGTCCCATGCAAAATCTTGGCCGGCCTCATTAAATTTATAGCCTGCACGGACGGCCAATGAATGAAAGAGCCAAGCTTCCATGCCCACCCGATATTGCATACGATTGTCGAGCGGCTTGTTGACATCGACTAAGAAATTGAAGACGTTGTCGGCTTCGCTGTTATAGAGTCGCCAGGCCAGTCCCAGTCTTAGATTGATCGGAAGGCTATCTGCGCTAGCTTCGAATTGGCTTTGCACACCTAAGTTCTGCGCCAGCATGGCAAAAGCCAACGAGCGACCCATGGGTTTGAAGATAAGACCTAGGTCAATGGCACCGCCAATCGAGTTAGTCGTCGATAAATTCGAGACAAAACTTTTGATGTTTGCGCCGACCATTAAATTGGGCCCAAGGTTGCGGGCGCCAGCAGCCGTTAGCGAAAAGTCGCTGGCACTGCCTTGAATGGCTGAGGGATCGAGTGTGCTGTTGAAGGGGGCGACATTGAGCCAAGTGAGGCCAAGTCCTACGCCAAAACCAAGAATGGGACGCGCGTAACCCAAATGTTCATAATTTATGTCAGCGAAATAGGCGAGGTGGGTGAAGCTCATCTCTGCCAGATTCATTTGAGCTAAACCTGCAGGATTCCAAGCCATGCCATTCACATCATCTGACAAAGCTAGAAACGCTTCGCCCATGGCTGCGGGTCTTGCACCTACAGCGATTTTTAGGAATGAACTACCGGACGTGCCTGGGCCTGCACCAAAAATTGAGCATGGCAGGAAAAGCATTACCAATAAAGCATATCCAAGTTTGGACTGGCTTCGGCGGCTCATGGCTCTCTTGAGTGGTTACGATTATCCAAAACGCAAACTAAGAATAAAGGCTGAGCAAGTTTTTTGTCAACCTGAAAAGCTGGAAAACCATTGATATTAAGAAATAAACATAGAATCTCCAAAACTTAAAAATCGGTAATCAAGGTTTTGGCAATCTTGGTATAGTTTCAAAAGGCCTTCTCGATTATAGAAAGCTGATACCAGAGCAATTAGACTTGATTTTGGTTGGTGAAAATTTGTAATGAGTCCATCGATGACCTTAAAGCCATAGCCTGGACGGATAAAGATGTCTGTTTTGCCGCTTAAGCGTGGTGTTGGATTCTCAAATGCAGCTTCGAGGCAGCGGACTACTGTTGTTCCGACGGCTATGACTCTATGTCCAGATTTTTTGCAGAGATTTATATGGTCAATAACCGACTGGTTTAGTTCGAATTTCTCGGAATGCATAATATGGTCTTCCAGCAGTGCGGTTTTGACGGGCAGGAAGGTACCGGCTCCGACATGCAGGGTGAGTGTCGCGGTCTTAACGCCGGCGAGTCGTAGTTTGGCTAAAAGTGAGGGGGTGAAATGAAGACCTGCCGTAGGGGCTGCGGCTGAACCACTGTCTCTTGCATAGACGGTTTGATAGTAGCGCGCATCAATGCGGTGGGTGGCAGCCAGGGGCAAACGTTCACGCTCGATGTAAGGCGGCAGAGGCACGACGCCGATGGTCTCAAGCAAGGGCGCGCTCAGGGCCTCGGGACCTAGCCATTCAACCCAGGCCCCGTCATCTTGCATGTCAGAGCAAATTTCAAAAACCCCAGCAGCAGGGTTCATGGCGGGCAGCAGGCGCGTGCCAGGCTTAGCACTGCGGCCAGGTTTGAGAAAGGCCTTGAAGCGCCGGCCTGGCTGGCCAGGTGGCTCGAGCAAAAAGACTTCCACCGCTCCGCCGGTATTTTCTTTGATGCATGGCACGCGGCATTTTGTGACGCGGCTCTCATTGAGTACCAAGAGATCGCCGGCTCGAAGCCAGCGCCCTAAATCTTTAAAACGCGCATGCTCAACGTGCCCAGTTGCGCGATTCACCACGGCCATTCTGCAAAGATCGCGTTGGCGCAGTGGGCTTTGGGCGATGCGGGATGGATCAAGAGGGTAGTCGAAATCGGAGGTCAGCAAGATTTACTCGGTGATTTGCTTAAGACGGGTACCGGGAAAGTAGAGTTTGAGTATGTCCTTGGTGCGGTAACCTTCAAGCGCCATAGCTTGAGCGCCTTCTTGGCAAAGTCCTACGCCGTGGCCCCAACCTCGTCCTTCAAAGACGACCTGCCCATTCAAATTAGAAATCTCGAATCGCGTCGAACGAATAGCATCAGCGCCGATGGCTTGGCGAAAGGCTGAAGTTTTAATGCGGGCTGGCTGGTCAGCACCCAACGCTTCAATTTCACGCCAGCGTCCTGAACGTGTTGCGCTGATGCCCTTTAAAGATTCAAAATCAGAGATAGCTTTGCCGGCTTTGCGCATGGCTCGAATCGATTCGTCGTGGCTCAGCGTCGCACGCCACAGGTAGTGCTTGCCATTTTCGCAGTAGGGGTCGTTGACGCCTTGAAGGTAGGGGATGACTTGGCCCCACACTTCTTCGGCCGACGCAGTATGGCCACCGCAATTTGAATGAAAGTACGTCTCGGCCGCAGTTCCCTGCCAAGTCAGCACTTGGCCCGACGTGGCGTCGACCGCATCGCTGGCTCGAGGATGCTCGCGGCTTTTGCCGCTGTAGACTTGTGAACGGGTGCTGTCGTCAACGTCGTACCAAGCTGCTCGGGCTGCGCCGGCTCGCGAGATGGCATAGGTTCGAGCGGCAATGGCTTGAGCCTTTAGTGCTTCGTAGGGCCATTCAGGCGAGACTTCAGAGGGCAAGACGCCGTAGAGGTATTCATCCAAGCTGACTTGGTTGATCAGCAAGAGGTCGTCATCGACAGCTCGCAGCAAGAGGCGACCGCGATAAGCCACTCCGCCCACCTTGATCGTTACGCCTTGGCGGCTCTTGAGCCATATGAGGGCTTCGGGCAATCGGCGTCCTGACACCACCACGCGAGACGCCTCGGCAAAGATGCTGCCCTTGCGGCCGGGTTCTAGCTCAGCTAAGACCTCGCCGCTTTCAGCCTGGCAAAGTTGAAGGCCGCCCGGTGCCGAGAGTTTGAGATTTTTTTCGCCGCGCCTGAGCAGCACGCGAAGTCCGTTTTGGCGCAGCTGAGGCAGGGCCTTTTGGCCTAGTTCGGCAAGGGCTGCAGGATGGCTAGGCTGTCCGCCCGTGTGTATCGGTGACATAGGGGCGCAACCGGCTAGGCCGCCCGCAAATAACAACGCTCCGGCTAAGTGCCGGAGCGTCTTGTTTAACCCTGCAGGCATCAGACTTAATCCGCTGCGGTCATCTCAGCAACGCCCGCTAGGCTGCACTCACCTTTGCGGACCTTCTTAAGCGCTGAAATGCGAAGCGAATTCATGCCTTCGGCAATAGCTAGTTCTTTGAGTTGGGCTGCGGTGGCCTTTTCGAGCACTCTTTTGATAATGGGGTCTGTAAAGGGCATGACTTCATAAATGGCTGTGCGACCCTTATGACCTGTGCCATTGCAAATGTTGCAGCCCGGCCCTTTTTCAAATATTTGGCTGCCGTCGAAAAAGTTTTTAGGGATCTTCATGGTCTCGAAAACCGCGTCGGGTATGTTCGCAGGCACCTTGCAGTTGTAGCAAATCTTGCGCATGAGACGCTGAGCCACAATGGCTTTGACCGCAGTGCCGATATAGAAGGGGTCAATGCCCATGTCGATCATGCGGTTGACTGCCGAGGGGGCGTCATTGGTGTGCATGGTCGAAATGACCAAATGGCCCGTCATGGCTGCCTTGATGGCGATCGATCCTGTCTCGATATCACGAATTTCGCCCACGAGAATAATGTCTGGATCGCAGCGTAAGAATGATTTTAATGCCGCGGGGAAGGTCATACCAATTTCAGGGTTAACAGGTACCTGATTGATGCCGACAAGGTTGTACTCGATGGGATCTTCGGCCGTCATGATATTGTCTTCGGGATCTTGTACTGTAGAGAGTGCTGAATAGAGCGTCACAGTCTTGCCTGAACCTGTGGGACCGGTGACCAGCACAATGCCATAGGGATTGAAAATAGCTTCTTTGAAGCGCGCGAGATCTTCGTCTTCGAAACCAAGTTTGTTTAAATCAGTCTGAAGGTTCTCTTGGTCCAAGATGCGCATAACGACTTTTTCGCCCCACAAGACAGGGCAAGTGGCCACGCGCAAGTCGATCTTGCGGCCGTGAACCATGATCTTGATGCGGCCGTCTTGGGGCTTGCGGCGTTCCATGATGTTGAGCTTGGCCATGACTTTGAAGCGGGCCACGATCGCGCGCCTAAATGTTACGGGTGGGGCGGGTTGGGCCCGCAATGCTCCGTCGATGCGAAAACGCACGATGAGCTCTTTTTCAAATGGTTCAAAATGTATGTCTGAGGCTTTTCTGATGACGGCGTCAGCGATCATTGAATTGCACATCTTGATGACCAACGAATCATCGGGCGCGCTTTCAGTCGCTAGTTCGTCATCGCTCTTCTTGTCATCCATCATGGTCAGTTCGGCGTCTGCGCCGGCTTTTTCCATGATGGCAGATAGATCTTCGGCTTGCTGGTTTTGGGGCCCGCCCTGTGACTTGGCTTGGTAATTGGCCTTGGCTTCGACTTCTGCGGCCGTGGGGTTTACGCCTTGGCCGCTACCTTCGTCGACGTTGACACCCATGGCCTTGAGCTGGCCATAGTAATGTTCGATCGAGATGCGAATGTAAGATTCGGGGGCAATGCCATATTCAATGCCTAGGCCATGTTTAAATTTGAGCTGCTTCGATAGTTCTTCAAGCCCGTCAACCTGGGTATCGGCCACAGCCACCCATAGATTGGCGCCGCGGCGGCCCAGGGCCAGAGCCACGTTATCGTTGGCAGCTTTGAGAGGAACAAGCTTGAGCGACTCAGGGTCTATCGTTACGCCCTGTAGGTCGATATATTCCAAACCTTGCTGCATGGCAGCAAAGCGAGCGACTTCTTCTTCACTGATGACGCCGAGCAAGGCTAGGTGAAAACCGAGTGAGCCGCCCTGAGCTTTGCGATTAGCCTCAGCTTGGTCCCATTGCTCTTTGCTAATAAGTTTTTCGTCAACGAGGGCTTGTCCGAGCCCGCCGCCAGTTTGAAGTGCCATGAGTTCCCCCCTCTTTAAGGATTTCTACGATAACACAGGCCTTTTTCGAGGGTCAATGGCTGGGGTTTACAAAGTGGCGGGCATCTTTTAGGTTGTCGGCCTATGTCCAGCCTTTATCGAGTTTTGCCAGCCCTGCGGGGCGTGCTTCTGGCCCTGGCGGCCTATGCCGGCCTGATTGTTTTTTGGCTGCCTGCCCATGAAGTCTTTGAGGGGCCCAAGACCTATGCTTTCTTAGTGGCGGCTTGCCTTTTGTTGCCAGTCAGCCTCGATCTTTGGCCGGCTTTTGGGGCAACGTGGCGTGCCCTGCCCCGCATTCTCAAACTAGCTCCCCTCTTGCTCTTGGCCAGTCACCTAGTCTCTCTGCTGGGCGCTTTGGGCCTGGCCCCGCTGAATCTCATGATGCCAATCGAGAAACTGGCTCCCAGCTTTGCTTGTGCGTGGATCGTCTGGTTGCTTTGGGTTGAGGGCCTCAAGGCCTGGCAGCGCTTTGTGACCCACATTTTGACTGCACACGCCCTCTTGGTATTTTATGGTCTCATTCAGTTGTTAGATCAAACTTTGGGTCGAAGCATGAACTGGCCCATCGACATGATACGTTGGACCAGTTTTGGCGAGTCGCGGGTCTATTCAAGTCTTGGCAATCCCGACTACATGGCAGCCCAGCTCACTCTCTTTTTACCACTTTGGCTGGCATGGGGCCGTGATACAGCGAATCAAGCTCGTCTTGCTTTGAAAGCTGCAGCTTTGGCTTTGCTTGTCTTGCCGCCGATTATGCTGTTTTTGTTTTATGCCGGCACGCCGGGTCTCATGGCAGCTGCCTCGAAGGCTTATATGGGCTGGGCCTTGCTGGTAGTTTCATTCTGGGTGGCTGCCAAAAAAATGTCCTCTCGAGGCCTTTGGCTGGGTTTTGGATTATTGGCGGTACTGCTTATTATTGTGGCTCAGGGCCGCGGCGCCTATCTGGGTCTCTTGGTCAGCGGTCTTTGTATTTTGGGTCTCGTGTGGCAGCGCGAAGGACGCAGTTTCTTTGTTGAGCGCATGCGTTTCTTTAAAGGTTTAGCCTTAGTTGGGGTCATCGTGTTTGCCATGTGGGCAGGGGCCGTCGGCCTGCGCAAAGTCAGTCCGCAGGCTGGCTTCTTGCGCTGGGCGCCACTCGCATCGAGCCTGCGAGTCAGTGATGCTTTGCTTAGCCGGCTCGTTCATTTAGGCGATGCGCATAGCGACAGCATGGTGGTGCGTCAGTTCTACTACAAGGCGGCTTGGCGCATGGGGCTCAAGCATCCGTTTTTTGGCGTGGGCTATGGCAATCATGCATTGGCCACGGCTCGCGCTCAGTCTGAGATATGGAAAGAAATGCGGGCTAGTAACGATACTCGTATCAAGTTGGTTGAGCCGCATGTTGAGCTTTATGCGCATAACGATTTTTTGCAGACTTTTGCAGAATGTGGCCTGCCGGGTTTGGCAGCTTTGCTCTATTTTCTCTTTATCATCGGGCAGCAAGCCTGGCGCCTGAGTCGCCAGGGCTGGAATCAAATGCAAGGACGCTGGGGCTATGCAGTTCTTGGCATGCTGGCTGCCTTTGTGACTTCGAGTCTGGTTAATTTTCCGTGGCGCGTCTTGGCTAGTCAGCAAACCCTATGGTGGGCTTTGGCCTCGATCTATTTTGCGCAAGCCCCCAAGACAGATCTTCAACCAGCTAAAGCCTCGGGTATTCCGCCTTGGGCCTGGGCTTTTGCCGTTTTAGGGTTAGTCCTGGCCGTATTTCCCTATCGCTGGTTTTTGGCGTCGTTAGAGTTTAAGAAAGGCAATGCGGGTAGGGATAGTGGCCGCTGGGCCGAAGCCTTGGCGCATTACGAAAAGGCCGCAGCGATAGGGGCCAATGGCACTCAGCGCGTTGAGCTCTACTTATATATAGGAAGCGCCCAGAACATGGTGGGGCGGGCTGATTTGGCCGAAGCGTGGTTCAAAAAGGCGATCGAGGCCTATCCTGATTTTCTTGAGGCCAATTACAATTTGGGCTTCACCTATCAAAATCGCTATAGCCAAACTCGTCAGCCGAAAGACTTGGTATTGGCAGCTCAAAGTTTTGAGAAGACACTCGAGATTAACCCGCGCTACGTCGGAGCTTTAAATAATTTAGGTAATATTGCATTTGCGAGTGGCCGCTATGGTGAAGCTGAAGGTCGTTACCGTGAGGCCACGGACTATGCACCTCAGACCTTTGAAGCTTGGTACAACTTGGGCGCTACGCTCTTGTTGCAACAAAAACGCGACCAGGGTGAGGCGGCCCTACTGCGCTGCTTGCAGGTGAACCCTCAATATGCTCAAGCTTTGCAGCTCTTGAACCAAGTGAGGGCGCAGCCGCGCGGCCGGCCCTTGAAATTTCAATAAAAAATTATTTAATTTCCAATTCAAAATGGCCTTGCCCAGCTTGCTTAAAGCCATGCTCATCAAAGATGACCATGGCGATCTTCATATTGAGATCGGTATCGGCAACCACTTTCTTAAAGCCGAGTTCTTTGGCCTGGGCCAAGGCTTCAGTAACGAGCACTTTACCAATTCCGTTGCCGCGATATTGCGGCGGCACGTAGAGGCGTTTCACTTCACCCGTCGTTGCGTCCATCTTGCGCAAACCGACGCAGCCTGCCGCTTCGCCTTCGTAGGTGGCTAAGAGGAGCCTGCCGCCTTGGGCCGCTGAATAAATTCCGGGCAGTTCAGCTAATTCTTTTTCAAAATTAACGCCTTCAAACTCATAACCGCGAAGCTGGGAATACTGCTCAAAGAGCTCGCGTACAAACTGCAAATTGGTTTCGCTAAGGGCTTGGCTGACGCGCACAGGCAGGGCGTCTTCATTGACCTGTTCGGTAATGCCCACTTTGGCGGTGGCTTCGATCTCGACCAAGATGTCAGGGTTCACAAAGCCCAGCACCTGAACAATGGTCATGGCAGGCCTAATCTTTTCGAAAGTTTCATGGTGGGCTTTGGCCACGGCTTCCCAATCTTCGAGTCTCTTGAGGTAAACGCGGGTGTGGACGACATCTTTGATGTCGCTGCCAGCCTTAAAAAGCGCTCCCTGAATCCAAGCCAGGGACCTGCGAGCTTGGCTATAAGCGTCGCCTTTGGCAATGGCGCCAGCAGATTCATCTAAGCCAGCTGTGGCTGATACGTGAACGGTGGTGCCCACACGCACGGCGCGTGAATAGCCGATTTTGGCTTCCCAGGGTGATCCGGTTGAAACATTTTTTCTGCGCATACGAGCCTCTAGGTTTTTCGATACGATACGAGTTTGAAAATTATAGCGCAAACCATGCGTCTTTTTAGTGAAAAATAGGCCTAAGCTTGATGCCAAGAGCAGGTTCCATGGATTTTGCCACCAGAAAAACGTTTCAAGGCAGCTTCTTTTATTTGAGGCGCAAAAAGCGCGCTCCGATCGCTGATTTGGCGGCCGTCCATCAAGACTTCGGGGTTCTCACTCATGCGGTAGATCAGCATGGCATCGCAGAGTTCGGTAAAAGTTTTTTGTGCTGCAAAGCGGGTTAATTTTTCGTGGTTCTCACGGATCAGCGGAATTTGATAGGCACGGGCTTTCGGATGCCGCAGCATGGCTGAAATGGCAGGTAAATTTGAATGCTGGCTTTGAAGTTTTGCTTGGGCTTCGGTATAGAACTTTTCAACTTCATCATTCAGATCGACACCTTCCATGACTAAGACGTCATCGTTACCAAAGACTTGGCGTAGACTTCCGATAAAGTACATAAAGCATTCGGCATTTGGCATTTCTAGTTTCCAATATTCATCGTGTGTAAACTCAAGACCGAGGCGCCGGGACCATGGCTTATGCCGATAGCCCGGGCTCATGTCGCAGGGCCGCGCGCATAACGATAGATTCGGCTCTGCAGGGGTTTTTGAATGCCAAAAAACGGACCTTGCCAGCCTAGCGAAACGAGTTTCCAGCTTAACAAACGCAAAAAACCAGCCCCGGCCACGATAGCAGCTTCATCGTCGGCCTTAGCTATTTCAGTTAGGCGAATGACAGCCTGAATGACTCGCTGGCGCACGGCCTCGGGCGTTTCACTGCCGTTTTGAATTCCCCACTGCCATGCGCGAAAGCTTATGCGGCGCCATCGTTCTGGTTTGAAGCGCAAAAGGGGTATGCGTGGCGCTGGCACCAAGGGGTCATCGTAAAGCGGTCTGACTTCAAGGCGGCGGTCAGAAAAAACTTTTGATGCGGTGTCTAAGGCCGCGCGGGTCGAAGCGCAAACCACCGTAGGGCCCGGGCCTGGCTGGATGAGGCCACTGGGCCAAGCATGGACTCGTGCGGGTTGCAAGCGGGCGGCTTGGTCCCAGGCTAAGAACTCATGGCTAGCCAAGCCAAGCTCAGCGTCGGTGGCGCAGGGAGCCTGGCAGACTAATTGAATCGACATAGGCTTTTCTATTGTAGCCATCCACCTCGCCTGAGCACGGCTTCGAGTTTTAGAATCGCGGGCCGGGCTTGGGCGCCGCTGTCTTTTGGCAGCATGATACGCCGTATCAAGGCCAGGCGATCCTCTAAGCGCTGACTCAGGCCGACGCGAGGCAGGCCTTGAGCAAGGTCCTCGATGCGGCCGAGCGCTTCAAGAATATCGTCGCTTTCGAGACTATCGTCCAGCAGGCCTTGGGGGCCTGATAGTTCTCTGAGCCGGGCTAGGGCGCTACTAGGATCAACCGGCTCTTCGATATCTCGGTCAGACCAAGGTTCGACATAAGCTGTGAAAAAGAGGTAGGTACCTGAAATCTTCTCATCTTCGGTGGCCGTGATCTTCCAAGATTGGGCGTCTTTGGCAGCCGACAGCTTCCAACCCAGGTCTAGGCCTGGGGGCCGGTCTAAGAAGCGATAGACCGTCGGTGCCTCGGCACCTTTGCCGAGTGTGCGAAAACCGAACAGTTTGAGGCTATAGCCCTGGGCGTCCTCGGCCATGACTTCATAGCCCATGCGATTGAGCACGGCTGCAAAGCGTAAGCGTAGCTGGCTGGCATCTTCTTTCACCTATCAAATCCTTTAAAAGTTGCTTAAAGCATTCTATAATTTCGCTGATATTCTTTGCCTTTTCGGGCGGCTCATCAAGTTCTTTAGCAAGGAAACCCTATGAAGTTTGCTTTGTCATGGTTGAAGGATTGGGTTGAATTAAAAGGCTCGGTTGATGATGTCAGCCAAGCCTTGATCAGCGTTGGCGTGGGTTTAGAGGCGCTCGAAGATCCATCTATCCACATGAAGCATGTCGTAGTGGCCCGCGTGGTGAAAAAGGACCTGCATCCAAATGCCGATCGTCTCAGCCTTTGCCAAATCGATGCTGGCGGCGAGCCCTTGCAAATAGTCTGTGGTGCTCAGAATTTCAAAGTCGGTGACCTGGTGCCTTTAGCCATGGAAGGCGCTGTCCTCCCGGGCGACTTTAAAATTAAGAAAGGCAAGATTCGGGGTGTTGAGTCGCAGGGCATGCTCTGTTCGACCGAAGAGCTTGGGCTGGGCAAAGGCGAGGACGGCTTGTATCTTTTGCCTGCCAATCTGCAGCCTGGAATGCCGCTGGCTGATGCCTTGGGCCTGGGCGATCCGGTATTCACAGTCGAGACCACAGCCAACCGCCCTGACCATCTTAGTGTTAGGGGCCTGGCCCGTGAAGTGGCTGCCTTGACCAGCGCCCCGGCTGCTAGCCCCAAATGGAAGTTGCTTGAGTCAGGTGCCGCCTGCGACACCCAAATTAAAGTCAGTATCGAAGATTTAGACGCCTGCACTTTCTATGCCTGCCGAATCATCAAAGGCGTCACAGTAGGGCCGTCGCCAGACTGGCTCAAGCGCCGCTTAGAATCTGCCGGCATACGCGCCATTAATAATATCGTTGATGCAACTAATTATGTGCTGCTCGAGTGGGGCCAGCCCCTGCATGCCTTTGACTTGGGCAAGCTCAAGGGCGGTCAGATCACGGTGCGCTCTGCTAAAGCGGGAGAGAAAATAAAGACCCTAGACGGCCAAGATCGCCAACTCGATGCCGATGATCTGCTCATTTGCGATGCTCAAGGCGGCCTGGCCTTGGCCGGCGTCATGGGCGGCTCTGATAGCGAAGTCAGCTCAAGCACGGTGGATCTTTTGATCGAAGCTGCTGTCTTTAAGCCCGCACGGGTACGCCGCACGAGCCGGCGCTTAGGCCTCAGGTCCGAGTCATCGTTGCGCTTTGAACGAGGTGTCGACGCCCAGCAAACTTTAGAGGCCTTAGATCGGGCTGTGGCATTGATGCAAGAGCTTGCGGGTGGTCAAGTAGCCGGCGGGGTGGTGACAGCAGGATCGCTTCCCCAAGCCCGTCCCGCCATTGTGGCTAGCGTGGCCCGAATCAATCAATGGTTAGGCTCGAGCTATGATGGCCCGGCTATTGAGAGTTTGCTCAAACGGCGTGGCTTTCGAGTGACGTTAGAGCAAGATCGTCTTTCAGCTCTGGCGCCTAGTTATAGGTCAGATGTATCGGGTGAAGTTGATTTAGCCGAAGAAGTGGCTCACTTGGGAGGCCTTGATGCTATTCCCAGCACGGCCTTGCCTGAGGCCCGTGCATCGGACCCAGATTCAATGGAATGGAAGCAGATTGAAGTTCTACGCGAAGCGCTTTGCCGCCTTGGCTTGCGCGAAGCCTATACCGGCACTTTTATAGATCCTGCGCAAGCCCACGCTTGGGGCTTGCAAGTTAGCGCCATCGCCTTAGATTCAGCCCTATCTGAAGATCAAAGCCTTTTGCGTCCTAGCCTTTTGCCAAATTTGGTGGCGAGCGCCCTGGCTTCAATGCGGCGCAAAGCAAACGGTGTAGGGCTCTTTGAATTTGGCCGCGCCTTTGAGGGCCAGGCTCAGGGGCCGCGTGAAAGCGCTCGCCTGGCGGTGGTGCTCTGCGGGCAAGCCCTTGAAAGCAATTGGACGCAAGAGGGGCGAGCATGGGATTTCTACGACCTTAAAGGCATGGCTGAAGCGCTTGCTACGAGCCTCGGACTAGGGGCACGTATTGCTGCCGCTCAAGATTTGCCGGGGTATTTGCACCCGGGTCAGTCAGCCCGCATTCATATGGGCAAAGCCAATGGCTGGCTGGGAGCTTTGCATCCTGGCGTTTTGAAAGCTCTGGACGTAAAGAATGTAGTTTGGGTGCTTGAACTGCAAGGTTGGGATCGAGACAGTGGGGTCGAAAGCCGTTTCAAAGCCTACAGCTTATTGCCGAGTGTCGAACGTGACGTCTCGTTCTTGGCCGATGAGAATCTAGAAGCGGGTAGTTTGATTGAACTAGCCCGCAAAGAAGGACCCTTCACAGCTGAGCAAGTGAAAGTAAAATCTGTTTTTCAGGGTCAGCCGCTGCCCGAGGGCAAGAAGAGCGTGACGCTATCTTTGCGTTTTGAGCATGCCGAGCGCAGCTTGACTGATGCCGAGGTGAACGAAAGCTTGAAATTGCTCTGTGAAAAAATAAAGGCCACATTGAAGGTCGAGGTCAGGGACTAAAATGGACTCCCTCGAACGACTTAATCATAGCGTTGAGCAGGCTGCTGCCCAGATTCATGCGCTACGTCGCGAGAATCGCGATCTGGCGAAGGGCGCAAGCGGGGCTCAAGACGCGTTGCGCCGCGAGATCAAGAGGCTAGAAAGCGAGCTCGAAGAGCACAAAGCTGCGCCCCAGCGGGATGAAGCCGCTGAAGAAAGGGCCCGTCAGGCTGAGCTGGATGCTGCTCGTGTGGCTGAGCAGGCTGAGCATGCTAAGGCGGTTTTTGAGGCTGAAAAGGCAAGTATGCTTGAGAAAGTCGCTTCGCTTGAGCTCAGGCTGATGCATGCAGAGCGTGAAGAAGTCATGCCCACGGCCAGCCCCGCTGAATGGCATGAGCTACGTCAACAACTGAACCAAATGCAGCTTGAACTGGGCGAGCGTGAACAAGATTTAGAAAGGGCCAAAGGCGCGTTTACAGCTATGCAGGTCAAATTGGCCGAAAGCGCTGGGCCAGACGAAGTTGCTCGCTGGCAAGCCCGTATGCATGAGCTCGAAGTCTTGGTGAAAGAACTTGAGCCTTTGCGCTTGGCCAAGGATCAAATAGAAATCGAAAAGCTAGAAATTAAAAAGCAAAAGAAGATGCTGGCTGCCATTAAAAAAGAGCGCGATATGACGCGCAGCCGCTTGGCTGAGATCAAAGCCACACTCGAAAGCGTGAGGTTAAGCTGATGGAAGCTAAAAACGCAGTTGAAATAAAGATTTTCGGAAATACTTATACCTTGCGTGGTGAGGCTGAGCCGGCCTATATGCACGAGTTGGCCAAGCTGGTTGATAGCAAGATGCAAGAATTGGCCAAAAAAGGCGGCATGCCGACTCATCGCGTGGCAATCTTGGCGGCTTTCAATTTGGCCGATGAATTGCTGAAGGCTCGGCGCCAACTCGATGCCGAAAGGCAAAGGCTCGATCAAGCCGCCCGTGTGGCTGCCAAACTTGATTTGCGTTTGCAGAGCGTTTTGGCGGAACGCGACGAGAGCGAGCAAGTTGCTCGAGAAATTATTATTGAAGAGACTCAGCAAGAATTGATGGATGATACAAATGTAGGGAGATCAGGGCCTCTCGATTGAACTAAGCAGCTCGCGGTAACAATCAACTAATTTCTGCGCATAGACTTTTGAGCTATAACGCTCGACCAGTCCACGTCCCGCAACGATCAGTTTGTTGCGTTCAGGCCCTGCTAAGGCAGCGGTCTGTATCGCAGCGCTAAAAGCCCCGAGATCTTTGGCCGCCAGATAAGCCCCGCCAAAAAGCTCGGGATATTCCGCGTTATCCCGCATGACTAAGGGCAGCCCACAGGCAGCTGCCTCGACATTGACCAGGCCGAAAGTTTCTTGATGCGAGGCTGCGAAAAACACATCGCAGGCATTGTAGAGTGCGGGCATTTGCTCGAGTGAAAAAGAGCCCGCGAAGCTGACATTGCTGGGCGCATGCTTCATCGCTTGATTCATGGCGTCAAAATCAGCGGTCAGGCGGCCAAAGGGCCGCCCACCCAGCCAAATAAAACGGTACTGCGGCAAGCGCCGCGCGGTCTCGATAAAATCAATCACGCCTTTGCGGGGCTGAATCTGCCCCACACTCACCACGGCGACTTCGCCTGCACTGAGCTTAAGCAGTTCTCTGCCTTTTTTGCGCAGCTCGCTATCGATGTAAAATCTCTTTTCGTTAACGCAGTTGGGTATCAGTACTAGCCCTGATTTCACACCCATGGCTTTCAATTCGCGCTGCACATAAGGCGACACGCAGACCACCCGCTCGGCACTGCCATAGGCCCATTTGAGAAACCACTTGGCGATGGGTTTCCACCACTCATAGAGAATCAAACTGCCTTTGAACGATTCAGTCACGACATGCGCGGTGATGACCCGGCGGCCCTTGTACTTGAGAAAACGCTTAAAGTAATGGGGGCCTAATGTGTGGGCGTGAACCAGGTCACAGCGTTCATTTGAGTTGACCAGCACGTCGACATCGCCGCGCAGCTTGAGCGATTCGACCATTTCGACAAAGGCCGTGTGCACGCCTTGGCCCTCATAGCCCTCGCTGTCTGAGAGGATGTTTAGTTTTATCTTTTTGTCAGGGGGCATGAATCCATTCCTTGAATGTCTCAGATTCGTAAAGGTCTATCGGGGATTGAATCTCTATTTTCCTATTTTCTTTTCGAAACCATGTCCTCTGTCGTCTGGCATATTGCCGGGTGCGCAGGATAATGGCCTTCTCGGCATCCGCTAAGCTGATCTCACCGTCGCTGTGGCGCAATAGTTCTGCGTAGCCAATGACGCCGACACTGAGCAACGCTTCGCGCCCATATTTTGCCACGGCAGAGCGGGTCTCTTCTAGCCAGCCTGCAGACAGGGATGTTTTGGCCCGGGCATGGATATTTTTTTCAAGCGTTTCAGGGCCAGGGTCCAGATAGAGAAAAAGCAGGCTGTCATAAGGCGCGGCGCCAGCCAGGCCTAGACTTTGCCAATGGGCGAGGCCCTGGCCCGTGGCTTCGAGCACTTCAAGTGCCCTGAGAACCCGCCGGGGATTTTCTAAGGCGGTATGGCTGGCTGTTTGCGGGTCTTTGGCTTCTAGTTCCCTGGCGAGTGAGGCCAGGCCCTGGGTTTCGAGGCGTTTCTGGAGCAAGTGGCGCGTTTGCAGGGGTATAGGTGGCACCTGAGCTAGGCCGTCGCAGACAGCCCGCAGATAGAAGCCGCTGCCCCCAACCAGGCAGGGGATTTGGGATGCCTGCCAGGCGGCTTCTATCAAAGGCAGAGCTGCTCGTTGAAAATCGCCTGCGCTGAAGTCTTGGCCAGGTTTGACCAAGTCGAGCAGGCCAAAGTGCTGGCGTTCAGACACTGAGGGTTTGGCGGTGCCAATATCTAAATCTTGATAAACCTGCATGGAGTCAGCGTTGAGCAGGCACAGGGGCATTTGCTGAGAGAGTTGCAGGCTGAGTGCGGTTTTGCCAGAAGCTGTGGGGCCACTGATGACGAGAAGTTTTTTAGTCATGATAGGGCGCGCAACTAGCGTCGTTGAAAATATCGCTCAAGCTCAGCCAAGCTTAAGCGCACCAGGGGTGGGCGGCCATGGGGGCAGGACCAAGGTACCTTGCATGCCGCTAGGTCGGCCATCAAATGCTGCATTTCGTCGAGAGTGAGGGGATCACCAGCTTTGACTGCGGCACGGCAGGCCATTTGGGCTGCCACTTCACTGCGAAAGCCGCCAAGCGGGTCTTTGTCGAGGGCTGGGTCGAGATCTTCGAGCAGATCTTGCAAGAGCGCCGTGACTTGGACGTTTTTGAGAAAGTTGGGGATGGACTGAATATAGAAGACACCCTCGCCTAAATCCTGAAGTTCGAGGCCCATGGCGGTGAGCGGTTCAAGCCATTGATTCAAACGGCGGGCCTGGTCTTTGGGCAGGCTAAGCTTCTGCGGCAGCAAGAGGCGCTGACTTTTGATGTCGCGCTTTTCTAAAGCCAGGCAGAATTTTTCGTAAAGCACCCGTTCGTGAGCGGCATGCTGATCGGCTAAGACCAAGCCTTCGCTGTCTTGGGCCAAGATGTAACTGCGATGTAGCTGGGCTAAGGGTGTGGGCCAATCTTGCCGCTCAGGCACGGGTGCATACGCCACTTGCCCCGAGTAGGTTTGATGAGGCGCAGCGGCTGCATGAATATGGGGCACCAACCAGGGAGCCGCGTAGGCACTGGCGAGAGGCGCGGCTTGGGGATAGGGCAAGGTGGCGGGCTGAAAGCTTTGAGTATAGGCCATGTTGCGTTCGTCCAAGCGAGCTCTTACCAGTAGCTCGTCTTTGGGCAGGCTGTCACTTATAGCATTGTGCAGAAGACCCATCCACATGCGCTCGTCGCGAAAACGCACTTCTCTTTTGGCGGGATGAACATTCACATCGACCAAGTCAGGTGGCAACTCAAGAAAGATTACAGCCAGGGGGTGGCGGCCATGGGGCAGTAAAGAACCATAGGCTTGGGCGAGTAAGAAACCTAATTGGCGGTGCTCGACCGCACGGCGGTTAACTAGCAGGTATTGTCCGCTGCGCTGGCCTCGCGCCAGGGCAGGTTTGCCGGCCCAACCCCATACTCTGAGCTCGCCCCGCGTCTCGTCAAAGGTCACACTTTCGCCGAGAAAGCCCGAACCCAAGATCTGCCCAACGCGCTCGGCAGCACCTTGCTGGGCTCGCGGATAGTCGAGTGCCACTTGGCCGTCAATGCGTAGCTTGAAAGCGATTTGGGGGTGAGCCAGGGCGAGGTGGCGTAAGCTGGCTTCGATGCGGCTTAGCTCGGTTGTGTCACTTTTGAGGAATTTTAGGCGTGCGGGAGTGTTGTAAAAGAGGTCTCGGACCAGCACTTGAGTGCCGTGTGACATCGAGGCCGGCTGAATTTGAGCCTCTTGGCCGCCTTCTACTTTGAATAGGTAAGCTTCGTTGCTTCCCTGCGCTCGGCTGCTGATCTCAAAGCGCGATACCGACGCGATGGAAGGCAGTGCTTCGCCGCGAAAGCCAAAGGTACTGACTTGGTTGAGAGCTGCGGCGTTGCTGAGCTTGCTGGTGGCGTGTCGTTTAATTGAAAGAGTTAAGTCTTGGGCATCCATGCCCAAACCATTGTCGCTGACACGAATGAGGCCTCGTCCGGCATGCTCAAGATCGATGTCGATGCGAGTTGCGCTGGCATCGATTGAATTTTCAACGAGTTCTTTGACAACCGATGAGGGGCGTTCAACAACTTCACCCGCGGCGATTTGATTTGCCGTGGCTTGGTCTAAGACAATGATCTTGCTCACGGGATGCTTGCGGCGGGTTGCTTGGCTGCCTGGCGGCTGGTGGCTTGGCGCACTTCACCCATGCGACGTTGGTTCATGCGGTAGATATAGATGAGAATTTGCGCTACAGCCTGATAAAGGTCGGGGGGCACTTCTTTGCCCACGTCTAATTTTGAGAGTATCTCAATCAGTTCGGGATCTTTGTGAAGCGGTATGCCGTTTTTGGCGGCTGATTCAAGAATGCGTTCAGCAACTTTCCCCTGTCCCTTTGCGATCAAGCGTGGAGCGGACTGCTTGTCGGCGTCATAGCGCAAGGCAATAGCTTTTTGGCGCCGATTAACCGGCTTTTTGGGCATGATCAAACGCACATTAGGCCGAAAGTGAAAGTCCAGCGCCTAAGCGCTGCTGGGCCATGTCGAGTGCCGCCAGGGCGCTTTGCGCGGCCTGGCCTGCCGAGAACTCGAGTGAGCTTAAGCGAAAAGGCGTGTTGTCACTAAATGCTTGAGTCAGCTCAGGTCCGGCAGCTTTAAGAAATGCGCTTACATCTGGCGAATTCACGCTGACCCGACAGCGACACTCATCTTTCCATACTTGCATCTGAATTTTGACTTGTCCGAGAGCCCGGGTGTCGAGCACGAGCACCACACTGACCGGATCTTTGCCTAATTCACGGGGCTGGCCCTTGCGCCAAAACACAGAAAGCTCAGCGTGTTGTAGCTGGCCTTGGAACCAAATGGGCAAAGGCGTCGTGATCACGTCAAAAGTTTGCGTGGGCCGTGAAAGCAGATTGGCAGCGTCGAGGTGGTTGATGGCGGACTGGGCTTTTTGGGCCACTTGATCCATGGCTTGGCTCAACTCGCGCGAAGCAACGACTGCTGGATCACGGCCTGCAGCTTTTGCGGAATCTAGCAGTCGCGATAGGTTGCCTTTGAGGGTATCAGCTAGCGCGGGCGCGTCTTGAGGCTTGTTAGTTGGCTGCGGATCGACGCTGAGGCCCGGCTCAAGGCCAGCTAAGACAGCCAAGCGACTTTCGAGATCGACGCCCAGCGTTAGGCTGAGATTTTGGATGTGCGTGGCCAAGGATGGCTGTTCGGGCTGCAAGCCTTGAGCTGCCAGAAACTGCGACAATGCGTTCAATTCTTTTTGAACAGCTAAGAGCGAGGTGCCGCCTTGCTGAAGTGCGGGCAAGGGTTCTTGCACCAGGGCCTGTAGATCTTGGCTAAGTTGGCTGCCTTCCATGAGGTGCTGCGCCAGGGCTAATACGGCAGGGCGGGTCGCGGGCAGGTCACGGCTACGCAATATGGCCACAGCCTCGTGCAGTATCGGTGCCGGTAAATTTTGCAGTAGCTGTTCAGGCAAGTTGATGCCCGCTGTTTGTAAAGCGTCTCGTAAGGCTGAGAGGTCGGGGTATGATTCAGCCATGGGTTGGGCCTGCAGTGCTGCGGCCATGTCATCAAAAACGCCTGGCACAATAAGGGTGGCCGAGGCAGGAGCCTGGGTTTCACCTGATTGGGTGAGAGAAGCTTTGAGAATTTGATTGGCCAACGGCGAGGCGACTTGTGAGCTCTCGTCGGCGAGTTGCGTTAATAGTTCGATGACATTTGCGCTAGGAATGGGGCCTTGGTTCGCGCCTTCATGGACTAAGCGGGCCAAAAGTGCCGCACCCGCTTCTTGGTCGAGTGATAAATTCAAGGCCGCAGGCAAGGGCAAAGGCGTTTGAGGTTCTGCCTGGGCTAAGGTTTCTGGGGCCAGAGTTGCGATTTGGGCGAGTAGGGTTTCGCCTTGGCTGATGAGTGGCGCCAGTCGTTGGGGTGTCATGCTAGGTTGTAAGGATGCACGCTCGAGCGTGGTTTGAACCAGCACGGCGAGTTGTGCAGGCTGGGGCGTTGGTTGCGCTGGGTTTTGAGGCATGTTTGATGCTGGGGTAGTTCCCTGCAACATACTGTCGATGCGGCGAATTAAAGATTGGGCTAGAGGCGCCTCAGGTGATGGCTGGGTAGCGACCAGGCTTAAAAGGTCGCGGGCTTCTTGAAAGGCTTGGGCCAATTGGGGTGGTAGGGCTGGTCGAGATTCAGTTTGAGACACGGGGGGGGCGATGGCTTGAATTTCAACATCAAGCAATTGAAGGGTACGGCCGACAACGTCGCGAAGCGCATTTGTATCGGTTGAGCGACCGGCTTGAAAAAGAGTCTCGGCCGCTCTGAGGTTAGATTCATTCACAGGTAAGTTGGCCTGGGTGAGAGCAGTCTCAAGTGCGGCTAAGAGTGTGGCAGGCCGCTGGGGCGCCAGAGTCGTGTTGGCAGCGCCAGCGTTTTGACTTTGTGCCTGGTTGTTCTGGCCACTTTCGATGCTGAGAAGCTTTAAACTGACAGCGGGTCCCTGCCCTGTGGCCTGCGCTTGGGATTGCAAAACAGCTAGGTTCAAAACGTCGCCTTTGGCAGGTGCAAATCCACCCAGGGGGGCCGGTAGTTGAGCTATGACGTTCAGGCCTTTGAGCATCACGATGGCTTTGTTATCAGGAAGCAGGTCGACGATACGGGCGCGCAAATTTTCGCCGAGCTTGAAAGCCTGAGCCAAGTCCTTATTTTGGACTTGGTTGAGCAGCAAATTAAGAGTTTGACCTAGCGCGTTGACGGCCATGATTGCCTCGAGAGTGCGGGCCGTAAATACAGACCGACGCCCTTTATATCGTCCCTTACAGGTCTAGCTTAAGCCCTGTTTTTGGGCCGTAAATTAAGGATCAAATCCACTTCGCCGGGCAAATATCCGCAGGCCTTGGCGATTTCTTCCCTACGGGCCCCACGGTCAGCCATTTCATAGACCTTCAGGTAACGGTTGGCCGAAGGGCTGACCGGGGCTTCGGGCTGAGGTGCCTTAAAATCATGGCGTGCATAGACTCGGGTCTCTTCGCTTGCAGCAGCCAGAATGCCAGCCAGCGGAGGCATTGCAGCTTCTGCGGGGGCCGTGAAGTTCGAGGCAGTCGCCTTGGGGCGAGCTTTTGAACCTTTTTTAGGATTTTGGGCTTCTTGCAAGCTTTGGCTTACCCGGCTAGCTGCTTTAAGCCCAGCGCCTTCAATCGTTTTGACCATTGCGATGACTTTCTTTTCGGTATCGCGGGCGCGCAGCAGCTCTTTCTCGAGAGAGGCCCGCTTGGAATCGACCTTGGCTACGGCATCGTCGCCCGCCAGGCGAACTTCACTCAGCAATCCGCTCAGGCGATCATGAAATTCCATCAAGTCTTCGCCATCTAGCGATTCTTCAGCTTTGGCCTCGAGGCGCCCCAATCGGTCTCGAAAATGAGTCACGGTCCATAAAAGGGCCAGGCCCAAAAGTAAGACCAAGATGAATAAAAAGCTGAGTGCGAGAGATGCCATTGTTTAGGCCATGATATCGAGGGATGTGTTGCCAGGCCCGGGGCTGGGGTCGTCATGGACGATTTCAACCAGCAAGGGCCCATAGCCAGCGTAACGGGTGATATAGCGCCGCCGATTGCGACGCGGGTCGGGTGGCTGTGGCGCGTTATTAATGTTCAGCTCTTCGCCAGCTTGAGCCTCACTTTGTGCCGCAACCTGGCTGCCTTGGCGTTGGTGCTCGCGAGCCAATTGACGCTCGGTCTGTCGCACGGCAGTCTCACCCGCCAGAATCGCCTGCTGGGCAAGAGCCTGTACTTCGAAGCTTCGTCCGATAGTGTTTTGAACGTCGCCTGGGCGCATGTCCGCCTCAGCCTTTATCCGTAGGTGTTACTCTTGATCTGGCCATTGTCTTCGACCAAGCTGCAGAACTTGGTGTCGTCGGTGATAACTTTGCTAATGCGGCTGATAGTGACTTTCGTGCCGGGATAAATTAGGCCCGAGCAGGCTACTTTGGCGCGCCGCTTAGCTTTCTCTTGCGTTTCCTTTTGTTCGATTTCAGTCTTGCGAGTCTGGATGGTTTTTAACTGACTCAGTAATTGAAATTGCGTGCGAGTCAGTTTGTTGAGCATCTCTTTTTTATCGTCGGGCAGTTTGCCGCCCATTTTTAACGATAGATCTTTGAGAAAGGCGACACCTTTTTTGGCTTTGTCGAGTTGCTCAAGCAGGACTTTGCTGTCGCGTTCGATGCGTTTCATTTCATCACGCAAGCGCGGGTCTTCGCCAACTTCAATTTCAGTAGGCGTGCCGCTCTTGGCGCCGATTTCTTTGGCGATCACTTCCCATCCTGCCACGGTAGTACCACCAACGAGCATGCCGCGACCTACTAACTGCACTTTGTCTGAGGCGATGAGGGTCGAATGCATGGCCGCGTCTTGAATGGTGATGATAGAGCCAGACTCGACGTAGCCGTTTCGTACATACTTGGCGTCGACCTTGCCCTCAGCCATGATGCGAGTTTTGGCCCCGATGACGCCGCCCTTGACGTTCACGTTGCCACCAGCGGTAACTTCGCCACCATCTAAAACGCCATCGATAATGACGTCTTGCCCAGCTTTGATCTTATATTCGCCATTGACCGAGCCCTTGATGATGACGGTGCCCAAGAAATCAATGTTGCCGATCTTCATGGTGATATCACCTGCTACTTCGTAAAGGGCTAAAACCGAGATTAACTCGCCTTTAAGAACGACTTGGCCCGTCGTTGTAGCGATAAAAACATTGGCGTCGGTGTCATCGAGTTTCACGCCAACGCCCGGCTTGATGATGATGTCCTGACCGGGATCGGGCATGAGCGATTTGCCGGTAACGGTTTGGCCCATCGATCCGGGGGTCAAGGGTACTTTCTTTGCCAGAACTTCGCCTTCAGCCACGTTCTCGATTTGATTCATTTCGCGGTAATCGACGCGGGCGTTCTTGTTCTCAACCGCGTTGGGGTCTTTGGGGGCTTCTTCTTCCTTCTTTTTGTCCCAGTATTTTTCGAGAAAGGCGCTCGTGCCGTGCACAACGGGCACGCCTTTGGCTACGATGCCCTCAACCGGTTCGTAAATTTTTTCAGGATCGGTCATGCTGGTGATGAGGGGTTCCATACGTCGCAGCTCGTCTTCATTGAGGCCGTAAATGACACCATTGGCGGCAAGATTAGCGCGTACGCGATCAAGGGTGGCGGGACGGCCGTTGTGCTCTGGCGGTAGAACCGTGACTTTTGCTTGCATCTCGTCTTCGCTGATCTCGATAAAGATCTGCGAGTCGCCAACTTTAGCCTTAGGCTGAATAATGACTACCGGGCGAGCGCTGTGCGCATCGACCACTCGCTTGACCTCTTCCCATTTGATGGCGGCATGGGGCACCAAGGCCTCGATGTCGGCCTTGACCTGTTCGAAGGCCACTTTTTTTCCGCCGTTCTGGGGCGGATGTACGGTCACGATGAGTCCCTCATCCGCCGTATTAATTTGTGCATATCCGTCAACGATCTCGCTCATGGTTTCCCCCTCGTGAAATCAATCCCCTACCGATTCAAACAAAGGCAGCATGGTAGCTTGCAGGCGTAGCACGGCTTTGGCGTATATTTGTGACACCCGCGAGGCCGTCACCCCCATGACCTCAGCAATCTCTGCCTGCCCCAGATCTTCAGTGAGCAAAAGGGTGAGAACCAGGCGTTCTTGCTCGGGCAGGCGGCCAACCGCCACCGTCAGGCGATCGAGAACTTCGTGCTTATGGGCAAGCTCTTCAGGCGTCTGGGCGTTGCGATCGGCAATAAACTCGCGCCAATCTGAGCTTTCACCCTCGGCTCCCAAACCTTCTAAAAAGACCAAGGTGCTAGGGCCCACATCGACATAGGCCTGGCGCAGATCTTCGACGCTTAGTTTGAGCTTGTCTGCCACTTCATCGTCCGTGGCAGGCCTTCCTTGAGCCTGTTCTAGCTCGTGATGGGCTCGTTGAATCTGCTTGAGCCGTTGGCGCGATTGCTTGCTAAGCCAGTCTTGGCGCCTTAGTTCATCGAGCATGGCCCCCCTGACACGGTGCGTGGCAAAGGTGGCAAAGGCTGCGCCGTCGTTCTCGCGATATTTATCAAAGGCCTGGATGAGGCCAAGCGTGCCAGCACTGAGCAAGTCATCTTCGAGGTTAGTTGCTGCGCGGGGCGGCAAGCCAATACGAAGGCGGGAAAAAACCCGTTTGACCAAGGGCAAGTGAGCCTCGATCAGCGCAGCGCGGGCACCAGGATCTTTTTTATGACGCCAGGCGCTCCAGTGATCCTCGAGTTGTGCTTCAGCGGCCATTCATTAGGCGCCGGAGGGTACAGGCGGCGGTGGCAGATCTCCGCTGTCTTCCATCGCAAAGGCCACTGAGGCAGCTGGCATGGGCGCAGTCGCAGACATCGGCGCCGCCGTCGGGGCCGTCGTCCCAAAGTCGTCAAAGGCAAAGGGAGTCGCCTTGACCACTTCAGATGGTATGACCATGTCGGGTAGGTCGGCGTTGGTCACGATCGTGCCATGGTCCAGGCGTACAGCGTCGCGCTGTTGGTGCTCGACATTCTCAGGTAGATCGGCATCA
>CAZFUM010000010.1:0-23103 GCA_964521965.1 uncultured bacterium
ACCCCCCTGCCTTGGCTGAACTATTTGGGGGTCAACGAATTCTTTGGTCTTTGTACGAATACGGCGGGAGGTTACACATTTTGGAAAGACGCCAAGCTGCGTCGTCTCACGCGTTATCGTTATAATAATGTTCCTTATGACCTAGGCGGCCGCTACCTTTATGTGAACGATGGCGGCGATGTTTGGAACCCGGGCTGGAAACCCGTGAAGTCAAAGTTCGACCACTATGAGTGTCGCCATGGCTTAAGCTATAGCCGCATAACGGGCGAGAAGAATGGCCTTGAGGTCAGTACGCTTTACTTTGTGCCATTGAATGAGAATTTAGAATTATGGCAAGTCAAAGTTACGAACAAGTCGCAAGTCAAGAAGTCGGTGAAACTCTACTCCTATCAAGAATTTTGCTTTTTTGAAGCCCTGAACGACATGACCAATTATCAGCGCACTTATTCGATTGGTGAAGTTGAAGTTGAAGGCAGCGCCATCTATCACAAGACAGAATATCGCGAGCGCCGCAATCACTACACTATGTTTGCATGTACTCGGCCGATATCGGGCTTTGACACTAGCCGCGATGCTTTTGTGGGTATTCACGAAGGGTTGCATGAGGCCAAGGTGCCTTTTAGCGGCAAAGCCGGCAACAGCAAGGCTTTTGGTTGGAACCCTATCGGCGCCCATGAAGTCACCTTAGATCTGGCGCCGGGTCAAAGCGAGACCTTTGCTTTTATTTTGGCTTATGTTGAGCAGGGCGATAAGCCTAAATTTAAATCGAAATTTGTTATGAATAAAGAAGTGGGCGAAGCGATTATCAAAAAGTACTCTGCGCCAGGCGCGGTGGATGCGGCGTTTAAAGCCATTGAAAGTGAGTGGGCTCAGATCCTTGGCAAGTTTCAAGCACAATGCCCAGATCCTCATGCTAGTCGCATGCTGAATACATGGAACCAGTATCAATGCATGGGCACCTTTAACATGTCACGTTCTGCATCAATGTATGAGACGGGCATAGGGCGTGGTATGGGCTTTCGCGACTCGAATCAAGATTTGTTGGGCTTTGTACACTTGGTCCCGAGTCGCGCCCGTGAGCGCGTGCTCGATATAGCAGCCACCCAGCTTTCAGATGGCACTTGCTATCACCAGTATCAGCCGTTGACCAAGAAGGGCAATAAAGAGGTGGGCGGTGATTTTTATGATGATCATTTATGGTTAGTTCTAAGCAGCACGGCTTATATCAAAGAGACCGGGGACTACAGTATTCTTGATGAAAAGATTGGCTATGCTGATAAGACTTATGCGAATTTGGCTGACAAAGAGACCTTGGGTCATCATCTTGAGACGAGCATCGCCTATACCATGAAAATGCGTGGGCCGCGCGGTTTGCCTTTGATTGGCCATGCTGACTGGAATGATTGTCTTAACTTAAATTGTTTTAGCACCGAGCCGAATGAAAGTTTTCAATTGGCGGGTGATGTGCACGGTTCGAAGGCCGAAAGCGTGATGATTGCTGGTTTGTTTCTGTATGCTAGCAGGGAATTAGCGGCGTTATACCGCTCACAGAACAAAGATGCTGATGCTAAGCGCATGGACGCGGGCTATGACAGCATGCTGGCTATTGTCGAAAAAGAAGCCTGGGACGGTGAGTGGTATACTCGAGCTTTTGACGCCCAAGGTAATCCGGTAGGGTCGAAAGTTAATGAAGAGGGAAAAATTTTCATTGAGAGTCAGGGTTGGTGCGTCTTGGGCGGGGCGGGTCAGGCAAATGGCCGGGCCAAACAAGCCATGGAAAGCGTGCACAAGTATCTTTTTACCAAGAATGGGGCGGTACTGCAGCAGCCTGCCTATTCTGAATATCATAAAGAGCTGGGCGAAGTGACCTCTTACCCGCCGGGCGTCAAAGAAAACGCGGGCATTTTCTGTCACAATAACACTTGGATTAATTTGGCTTGGTGCATGCTGGGTGATGGTGACAGGGCTCTTGAGTATTACTTGTCTATTTGTCCGAGCGCCAAAGAAGATCAAATCGAGACTTATCGCGCCGAGCCCTATGTCTATGCTCAGATGATAGCTGGTAAAGATGCATCTTGTTTCGGCGAGGCCAAGAATAGTTGGCTGACAGGCACTGCCGCTTGGACCTTTGTGTCGGTAAGCCAAGGCTTGTTGGGCGTGAAACCTGATTATAAAGGCCTGATGATCGATCCTTGCATTCCTAAAGCTTGGCCGGGTTTTGAAGTCTCACGCGAATTTCGTGGCGCCAAGTTTGAGATCAGTGTCAAGAACCCCAAAGGCGTATGTAAGGGAGTGACAAGACTTGTCGTCAATGGCCAGGTCGTGGCGGGTAATGTCATTCCGCTGGCGGCAGCTGGCACGACCGTCAAAGTCTTGGTTGAGCTGGGTTGAGGTAAGTATGGGCCAAGATGAAAAATGGATGAGTTTGGCTCTACGCGAGGCCGAGCGGGGCAAGCACAAGACTTGGCCCAATCCTTGGGTGGGCGCGATTGTTGTCAAAGGCGGCAAGGTAGTCGGTCGTGGCTTTCATGCCTTTGCCGGTGGGCCCCATGCTGAGATTGATGCTCTCAACCATGCAGGTGGCCGTGCTCGTGGCGCGACCATGTACGTTACGCTCGAGCCCTGCAACCATGTGGGCCGAACAGGTCCCTGCACCCATGCCATCCTGCGTTCGGGTATCAAGCGCGTGGTGGCAGCTTGCCCTGACCCCAATCCTAAGGCCGATGGGGGCATGGAATATCTTAGGCGGCATGGCGTTACGGCTAGTTTAGGCGTGCTACGTGAGCAGGCCGAGACTCTGAATCAGGCTTTCATTCGTTCGGCCAAGTTAGGGCGGCCTTGGTTTATTCTCAAGGCTGGCGCCAGTCTGGATGGCCGTACAGCCACAAGCACCGGCGAATCGAAATGGATTACTTCAAAGGCTGCGCGCAATGATGCCAAACGCCTGCGGGGCGCGTGTGATGCAATTTTGGTTGGCGCAGGCACTTTGCTCAAAGACAATCCTGGTCTCTTGCCAACCCGGCGAGGCAGCGCGTTTGTTCCTTGGCGCGTGATTCTTGACCCACGTGCCCGGGCACGCCTGACTGAGCGGGTTTTTAAAGATCGCTTTGCCCATCGCACCCTCTGGATCACCGGTCCTAGTCTGACGGGCCGTAGGGCGCGCAAAGCTGCTAGCATGGGCGCAACGGTCATGCGCATGAAAGAGCGGGTATTTAGGCCCTTTATTCGCGAAGCGGTCAAGGCGATGGCGGGCCTGCCCTTACGGCGAGTCTTGGTTGAAGGCGGGGCCCAGACCTTAGGGGCCTTTCTCTCTGCGGGTTTGGCAGATGAGTTGCTGCTCTATATGGCTCCTCGTATCATGGGTGGAGATCGCTCAAAAGGCATTTTCGCAGGGCTGAACCTTAAGACTCTCGAAGCCATGCCCCAGCTTAAGGAACTGAGCGTTGAAAAAATTGGTCCCGACCTTAAACTGAGAGCCTATGTTCACCGGGATCATTGAATCTTTGGGCGAGGTGCTTAGCCTGAGTCGTCAGGCTGAGGGGGCACGGCTTGTGATCAGGGCCGAGCTGGCTCAGCCGAGTTTGGGTGAGAGCATTTGCGTGGACGGCGCTTGCCTGACGCTAGCAGCTTTTGGCCAAGCTAGCCTAGAATTTGATTTGAGTCACGAGACCTTGCAACGTACGTCACTGGGCGCTTGCAAGCCGGGCCAACGCGTGAACCTTGAGCGCGCACTTAAAGTGGGCGACACATTAGGTGGGCATATGGTTGCAGGTCATATCGATTGCATGGGCAGTCTCAAGTCAGCGCAAGGCGAAGAGTATGTGTTCCAGGCTCCGGCTGATTTTATGTCTTGGGTAGCTTCAAAAGGCAGTGTGGCGATCAATGGCGTATCGCTGACGCCAGTCAAAGTCGATCAGCTTAGCTTTAGTGTGGCGCTTATTCCCCACACCTTGCAGGCTACCAATTTAGGTGCCTTGATGCCTGGCCAAGCCGTAAATCTCGAGGCTGATACCATTGCCCGCTATGTGCGTCGTGCCATGGAAGCAGGTCAGCCATGATGAAGGTAGGCGAAACCGGCAACTCGATGCCTGACTACCCGCACCAAAAGAAGGTGCGTGAAAAGGGGCAGGCTAGTTCAGCCAAGTCTGTAAGCGGCAAAAAGATTCAAGAAACTGAATTTAGCGAAATGCTCTTTCATGCGGCCGAAGCCAATGTCAAAGCTAGCTTAGATGAGCTTCTCAAGGGTGTGCAAGAGCAGGGTGAGCGTCTGGCCCGCAAGCAAGTTTTTGTTGAGCTTGAGCGTTATAAGGGATTGGTTAAAGACTTCATCGCGAAGGTTGCTAAAGAGCTCTATCACTTGAAACCTAGCAGCGCAGGTTCTAATCGGCCAGGCCAAAAAGTCTACGTGATTCTAGAAAAAGTAGACATCGAGCTAGAAAATCTGACCAAGTTGGTGCTGGCGGGGCAATCACCTCAGCTGCGCATACTCGAGAAATTGGACCAGATTCGCGGCCTACTCCTTGACGCCTACCAATAAAGGGAAGCATGCCTTTACATAAGATCGAACAGGCTATTGACGATATACGCCGTGGCCGCATGGTCATTGTCATTGACGATGAAGATCGTGAGAACGAGGGCGATTTGGTCATGGCGGCTGAAAAGGCCACTCCCGGGGCTGTTAATTTTATGGCCAAGTATGGTCGAGGCTTGATCTGTGTGCCCTTGCCCAGTGCACGCCTCGATGAATTAAAAATCAGTGATATGGTGAGCGAAAATACATCGTCTTTTGGCACTGCCTTTACGATTAGCGTTGATGCACGCAAAGGAACTAGCACGGGTATATCGGCCGCTGATCGCGCTAAGACGATATTAGATTTGGTTGATAGTCGGGCTAAGGCGGCTGATTTTGTCAGACCTGGCCATATCTTTCCCTTGCGTGCTCGCGAGGGTGGTGTGCTAGCTCGAGCCGGTCAGACCGAAGCTTCAGTTGATTTGGCTCGTCTGGCGGGCCTTAAGCCGGCGGGTGTCATCTGTGAAATCATGAAAGATGACGGCCGCATGGCCCGTTTGCCTGACCTGCTCAAATTTGCCAAACGGCATAAGCTGAAGATCGTCAGCGTTGAAGATTTGATTCGATATAGGCGGCGTAACGAGCGCCTGGTCGAAAAGGTGCTCGAGATACCCCTGCCCACGCGCTGGGGTCAGTTTCGACTGCACCTCTACAAATCTAATATCAACGGCGAGCACCATCTGGCGCTGGTGAAGGGCAATGTTCGAGAACAAGATGGTGTTTTGGTGCGGGTGCATTCCGAATGCCTGACGGGCGATGTCTTTGGCAGTATGCGCTGCGAATGTGGCGATCAATTAGGCTTGGCTCTTCAACGCATCGAGCATGAGGGCCGCGGCGTGGCGCTCTATATGCGCCAAGAGGGGCGTGGCATCGGTTTGGTCAACAAGCTCAAGGCCTATGTTTTGCAAGATCAAGGCTATGACACGGTTGAGGCTAATCTCAAACTTGGCTTCAAGCCTGATCTTCGCGAATACGGTACCGGCGCCCAGATTCTCAAAGAACTCGGTCTTACACGAATACGTCTCATGACCAATAACCCCCGCAAGATTGTGGGCCTAGATGCCTTTGGTCTGAAAGTTATTGAACAGGTACCCATCGAGGTCGCACCCAATAGCCGCAATTATCGCTACTTAAAGGCAAAAAAAGAAAAGTTGGGGCATACATTGTCACTTAAAACGAGGACGCGTCGTGGCAAAGCTTGAACGCATGGCTTCACCAGCTCGAGCTTCGGGTCGCGGCTTGCGCGTTGCTTTGCTACGAGCACTCTTCAATGGCAGCATCACGCGCCGTTTAGAGCGCAATGCTCGTGCTCGCTTAAAATCTTTGGGGGTCGCGTCTAAAGATATCGTCACGGTAAATGTGCCCGGCGCTTTTGAATTGGGTTTTGCCAGCCTGAAATTGGCACAGAGTGGTCGCTTTGAAGCGGTCGTTGCATTGGGCTGTGTCATACGCGGTGAGACGAGCCACTATGATGTGGTTTGCGATGCTGCGCGTGAAGGCGTGCTGCAAGCGGGCTTGCAAAGTGGAGTTCCTGTGATCTTTGGTGTCTTGACCGTCGACAATGAGGACCAGGCCCTTGCACGCTGCCAAGGTGAGCTCGATGCCGGCCGGCATGCTGCCGAGGCCGCCGTGCAGATGGCCCATTTGAGTCGCGCATGGGCCTGAGGCGCCGAGGCCGTGAGCTGGCCTTTCAACTCTTGTTTCAAATGGATCTCAAAGACTGCAGCATGGATGTCGCGGCTAAAGGTTTTACAGATTTGGCCCAGGCCAAAGAAGATGCCCGAGCATTTGCTCTTGAGTTGGCGAGTGGCGCCGCTAAAGTTTTGCCTGATCTTGATGCTCAGCTAGCAGGCTTATCCAAGAAATGGGATTTGAGTCGCATTTCAAGTGTTGATAAAGCACTGCTACGCCTAGGTGCATTTGAGCTGGGGCATCGGCCAGACATCCCGCCCGAAGTGACACTGAATGAGTGTATTGAGTTAGCCAAGATCTATGGCATGGATGAATCGCCGGCTTTCATCAATGGCTTGCTAGACCAATTGCGCCGAGATCTGCTGGCTGCTGCGCCGCCCAAGAAGAAAAAGAAGGCAGCGGCCAAGAAGAAATTATGAGTTTTAGTCTATGGGCCTGGCTGGGTGCCGGGGTGCTTCTGGCCCTAGGACTCAGCCCGTTATTTCAAGTTCTTAAAAAGCTGCTGTTCAAGCAGCCTCGCAGCCCTCGTGAAAAGGCCGAAAGTCTGGGCTGGAAACTGATCGAGAGTAGCGCCCAAGGCTTCAGACCCAAGCCTGATTGTGAACGGCCTGAAACCTTGGGTGTTTGTACGGGCAGGGAATGCTTGGTTTATGAGACCTGCCATTTTGCTATCAAAAAGCAACTGCCCTGAGTTCCGTTGACTTTGACAACCTATATAGGTAGTATCTGTCGACAACCGATTCCCAAGGGAGGCACGAATTGGCCTTGAATCGCAGCGCCTGGACACTTTGCTTAGCCATTATCTTTGCCTTTGCTTCGAACCTTAAAGCTGCAGAGAGTGGCATCTACAATCCTAATTACCGTTATTCGGGCCCTCAGAGCCAAGCGATTGGCGATGACGAGCAAGAAGGTAAAGACCCACTTTTGGCGACCGTACTGTCGGTGTTGCCGGGTGTGGTTTTTCACGGTTTTGGCAACTACTATGCGGGTGACTACAGTTTTGGTACTCGCATGCTCGTTATGGAAATCTTGGGTGTGGGCTTAGCGCTTTGGGGCCACAATATCATTCATGGACCTGAAAATTGGGGCCCTTATTTTGGTGGTAGCACTGACTCGGCTGGCTTTTGGATTAAGGCCGGTGGTGTAGGCTTGATCGTAGCTTCATGGGTAGGCGACGTGGCCACGGCCGCTGACGCAGCCGAAAGCTTCAACAAAGACCATCAGATTCAGTTTCAATTAGAAGGTCGTTTGGACGGGGTTCAGCTTTCATTAAGCCACCGTTTCTGAATCTTGCCCACAAGCTTTCAACGAGCCGGCCCTCTGGCCGGCTTTTTTGTTTTAGGGCCTTGTTTCAATGATTTTCGGTGTCCTTGACGGCCTGAAAGAGGCCGTGTTTTAATGTTTTCACCAAAAGATGTCGAAAACTCCTCGAAATATTGCCCTGGCCTGCGCCATGGTTCTGGGCTGCTGTATCGCTTCGCGCCTTCCGGCGGAAGACGATAAAGCTGCTGTCGTTTCAGCGAGCGCTGTTGCTGAGGCAGCTGCCGAAGTCAAACAGGCTGAAGCTCAAAAAGCAGTCCTTGAAGCTGATGCTGCTGTCACCCAAGCTGACAGCAAGGCAGAATCCAAGTCAAAAATTGGCGGTTCACTATCCTTTGAACCCGCTTTCATCATGGCCGCCGGTCCTCTTCAATCTCGACTCGCGACCACCTTGGGTTATAACTTGGCTTTTGATGTTGGCGTGACGACAGATTGGTCCGTCATTTTTGGTGGTGGCTATAACGACATGGCGGGCACGGGCAATTCTAATTTTCGCTTTATGTTAGTGCCTGCGTATTTTGGCCTAAAATCTAAGAATCAGTTTCAAAACATGGCAGAAATCTATTGGTCTTTGGCGGGTGCACTTTATTACGAAAAGATATATATGATGAACGACGGGGTTGGTGCTCAAGAAAATCTCGACGGTGGCGCCATGTTTACGGCTGGCTATGACGTGTGGTGGTCACGTGCGCTCTTGACCGGGGTCGAGGCCAAGTTTCATTTTATCTTTGAGCAAGCTCAAATCTATCCCTTTGTGCAGCTGGCTTTTCGCTTTGGGTTCAGGGGATGAAGCAGCAACGCAGCCAAAATATGCTGGGCATGGGCTTGTTGGCTAGCTTGCTGCTGGTGGCTTGCGGTCAGGTACCTCTGTTAAAGTTCGCCTCGCAGGACTATGCGCCGATCAAGCTGGGATCAAGCTGGGCCTTTGTCGATCCATTGGGCGCCCAGATCTTTTCAGACCAAATCGTGGCTCGCTCTGTCTTCTTTGGTCAAGATGCTTATCAACGCGATCGCTATGATTTCGGCTTAGGTGTCACGAGCACCTCTTACCTGAAATATAGTGGTAATCGCATAGAGCAGTACAGCAGTTCGCAGGCGGCTTGGATCATTTCCCGTATGCTGCCTTATGTGCGTGAGAACCGCTGGTCAGTTCCTACGGGATTGACGTGGTCGGCTGTCACCGTGTGGGTTGGCGAGAACGAAAATCTCGACCTGCCCTATGGCCGGGTCAATGATTGCTACCGTCTCAAGGTTGACAATATCATATTTGCGGGAGCCATTAGCTCGACGACTTCGAGTTTGATCTGGGTTGCGCCCGGAATAGGCGATGTGCAGTTTGGTTATCTCGATGCATCTAACACCGTGCAAGTCACGGCGCAATTAAGCGCCTACACTCCGGGGCCCTGAACCATGCTCAAACGCACGTGCTTGCTATTTGTCCTGGCGCTCTACCTGGCTGCACCTTTGGCCGCCGCCGACCGCAAAGTCAGCCCTGGCCTGGCTTATGGTGGGGCTATTTTTACCGGCATGTTCACTGGCGCATTGGTGGGCGCGGCCACTGGTACCTTGCCTTATGCGCAAGAGCGCCATAATCAAGATCCCACTAGCATCATGATGGGTGGCTTGTATGGTGCTTTGGCGGGTGCTGCCATACTGGGCACCGCTACGGCTGCTTATGAAGTCGCGTCGGATAAGCCGGGCTCAGCTAAGTCTATACTCTTCAACACATTTGGCTTTGCGGTGCTGGGTGGGGCCATTGGCGCAGCTGGCGGCATGATTTCGTACCGTCATAAAGTTGACTATGACCCTAACGCAGCCGAAGATTTTTTGGCGGCAGCTGCGGGTGGTGTCATGGGTGGTGCCATTCTTGGTTTTGGCGTGGGCATTTACGAAGGCGTGTTTTGGGAAGGCAATGTGTTGTGGCGCGCGCCAGGCAAAGGCATTCATGCTCGTATCGGCGTGCTTGAGCTAGCGATGGTCCGTAAAGCCCCTGAAGGCTGGATTTCTGAGCCCAATGTCACCCTGGCTGATCTGAGGTTCTGATGAAGCTGCTTCGTTTGCTTGTGATCATTTTTGCTTTCCTAGTGGCGGTACCTAGGGTTCATGCGGGCAAGATTGGCAGCACGCTTTCAAATTACGCGCTGGGTGGTGCTGGCGTGGGAGCCCTTATCGGTACGGCATCTGCCACGATCCCGTACTTAAGCTCGAATAATACCTGGGATTTCTATACCGGCGCGGGAGCAGGTATTTTGGCAGGAGCTGGATTAGGCTTTATCTTTGGTATGATTGACCTTGCTACCGAGGCACCCGAAGAGAGGGTGGCTCCCCAGGCACGCCAAGATGGTCTTTTCTTGGCTTGGCAAGGCGAGCGATCTTATTTAATCTATTGCGCGCGATTCTGAAGTCCTAAGGAGGCCAATGTGATGGTACGTTTTCAAGGTTTTGCCCTGGGGGCCCTAGCCCTGGTTCTGGTCGCTGGCTGTGCTAAGCGCCAGCAAGAACAGCCGGTCCCGACCCCCACCCCTGAATCGATGGACGCGGGCTACGGCAACCCGACCCCTGTGCCTGAATTGCCTATGCCTGAGCCGACGCCCATGCGTAAGAGCTACATCGTGCAGCCGGGTGACACGCTTTGGGAAATCTCTTCAATGGCTCAGATTCAAGGTGATAATTTCCGTTGGCCCTTGCTCTTTAAAGCCAATCGAGACCAGATCGCTGATCCTGACTTGATTGAGCCTAAGCAGGACCTAACCTGGAAAGAGAACTATACCCTGCAAGAAGTCGAAGATGCTGTGGGCAAAGCCAAAGACACGCCGGCCTATGTTCCGCATGCAAGTCCGCGCAAGCAATTGCCTTTAAAATACTGATACCCTAAGGAGAACTGTTGATGAACAAGAGTACTTTGGCGATCTTGGCTGCAGCCAGTGTGATCACACTGAGCGGCTGCCCTAAAAAGGCTGCTAAACCACAGCCTACCCCCACCCCTGTTGTGGCAGCGGTGCTTGAGAGCAAGGCCAGCTATATCGTCAAGCGGGGCGATAGCCTTTGGGCAATTTCGGGTAAGAAGAGCACACTGGGTGACGCCTTCCGTTGGCCCTTGCTCTTTAAGGCCAATCGCGACCAGATTGCAGATCCTGACTTGATTGAAACCAAGCAAGATTTGAACTACAAAAAAGAATATAGCAAGGTTGAGGTCGAAGAGGCGGTTCAGAAAGCAAAAGACACGCCACCCTTCGTGCCTCATGCGGCTCCTCGCAAAACTCTGCCGGTTAAGTATTGATGACTAGTCTGATGCGAGCCGCCCCTAGGGCGGCTCGCATCGTGCAAAAAAAACTCCCCGTGTCTCGGCCGCACAAGAGCGGCAAGGGTACGGGGAGTTTCATTTTTCAGGATACACGGCTGCTGATCTCTTGTGAATTAGGTGCTTGGCCCCTGCACAAGGCAAACGTTGAATTGATCTTGAAGCTATGGCTCAAGAGTTTGGGAATTCCTAAAGCTGGCTTGAGCCTGCTGATCTGCGGCGCCCATACTTCAAGGGCATTGAATCGCAAATACAGACATAAGGATAAAGCCACGGACATACTATCTTTTCCCTCACTGACCGTTCGTCCTCGGCGTGGTTTTAAGGGCTGGTTAGGTGATTTGGCCTTGAATTGGCCTTATGTGCGTCAGAAGGGCTTGCGCTTCACTGACGACGCCGATGCCGAAGCTGCCTTCTTGCTTTCTCATGGATTGCTACATTTGCTAGGTCTGCATCATGACAATCGGGCAAAAGAACAGCGCATGCAACGTGCCCAGGGTGGCCTGCTGGCCCTTGCTAGGCGCGCTAAATTTAAATTGGCAGTTTCAGGGGCCATGGCTTGATTCCGATTGAAGTTTTAGCACTTCTGGTTCTTTTCGTTCTAGACGCCTATTTTTCAGCGGCTGAAATCGCCATGTCGTCATTATCGCGCTACAAGCTCGATGCCATGGCTGTAAAACATCCATCTTTTGCGACACTGCTCTTGGGCTTCAAGATTAATCCTAGTCGCCTGCTAACGACCATTTTAGTTAGTTCAAATTTGACCGTCATCGCATTTTCTTCGACAGCCACCGCTCTTGGGTTGACCTTAAGCGAAGGCAGCGGACTGCCCAGTCTCTGGGTCGGGTCGCTCACCCTCTTGCTTAGCGCCATGACCATCTTAGTGGCTGAGATAGCACCTAAGGTGGTGGCGAAACGACATCCTGAGAGAGTTGCCGAGCTGGTCATCCCTGGCTTGCGGCTTACCGAATTCGCCCTAGGCCCTTTTATTCGTCTGATCGTGGCCTTTATTAGCTGGCTCACGCGGCCTTTTGGCGGTGGCGCCCAGGGGGAACTGCCCCAGGTCAGTGAAGAAGAGCTGGTGCATATGCTTGATGAGGGCACCCGCGGCGGCGTCATTGACCGCGAAGAAGGCGAGATGATCCAATCGGTGCTTGAGTTTGGCGACACGCTGGTGCGCCAGGTCATGGTGCCGCGCGCCAACATGGATGCCGTACCCGTAGACGCTAGCGTTGAGTTTTGCCGTGAGAAGTTCATCGAATGTGGATATTCGCGTTTGCCCGTCTATGAAGGCACCCCCGACCACATTGTGGGCATACTTTATGCCAAAGATTTTTTGGCGTTATGGCAAATGAGCGATTTGGTAATCTTGCGTGACGTCTTGCGTCAGCCGCATTTTGTGCCAGAGACCAAGGCCATTGCCGAGCTCTTGCGTGAGTTCAAAAAAGGGCGCATGCATATCGCCATTGTGGTTGATGAATTTGGCGGTACGGCCGGCCTGGTCACACTCGAAGACTTGGTTGAAGAAATTGTTGGTGAGATCAAAGATGAATATGATCTAGAGCCATCGGCCATTCGCAAGACGGCCGAAGGGCAATGGGAAGCCGATGGAGCCTTGGGCCTAGAAGATCTCGAGGCTGCCACAGGCTTTCGCCCGCCTGAAGATGCTGATTTTGGTACTTTGGGGGGTTGGTTGGCTAACAAGACGGGGCGCATACCTCGCATGGGTGAGCGTTTTAGCGAACAGGGTATTGAATTTGAGATTAGCGCGGCCACGGCCACGCTGGTCGAAAGGGTTAAGATGAGAAAGATTGCGGGGACGGTTTGAACGCAAAAGCGGTACCCAAAAAAGTCAGGGTGAAGAGCCCGGCCAAAGTCAAAGCAAGAACCGTCAAGGCAGCCCCAGCAGCCCGCAGCAAGGCCGTTAGGCCCAAGACGATAAGGACCAAGGCTGTTTCCAAAGACCTTAGTGAGATTCCTAAGCCCAAAACACATTGTGCGATCATCGTCATTGCTGGCCCACCTAACTCGGGCAAATCGACCCTCTTGAATGCTTTGGTGGGTGAAAAAGTTGTGATTGTCGCGCCTAAGGCTCAGACCACACGTTTGAATGTTCGCGGCATGCTTACTCATGGCCATAGCCAACTTGTCTTTGTTGATACGCCTGGGCTTTTAGATCCGTCCAACAAGCTTGAGATGGGCATGCGCGATCGTGCCTGGGATGCCGTCAGCCATGCTGACATCGTCTTGCTCTTGGTCTCGCCTGAGACCGCCTCGCAGCTCTTTGTTCCTGAGCATCGCCATTTAGATCCGGCTAAGACGATTTTGCTGGTGAACAAAGAAGACCGCTTCGGCAAGCAAGGCGCCTTTGAGTGCGCAGTGAAGATGCTCGCTCGCTTAAAGCTCAACGAGGTCGCGAATATCTCTGCTCTCAAAGGCGATGGCCTGCCCCGTCTGCTAGAGCTACTGGCTAGCCGTGCACCTGAGGGGCCGCATCTTTATCCGGCCGATGAGTTGACTGATCAAACCATGCGCCAGGCGGCCGCTGAGCTGGTACGCGAAAAGGCCTTGCTGTTTTTGCGCGACGAGGTGCCTCACGGTCTGGCCGTTGAAATCGACACTTACAAAGAGCGTGAAGACGGTTTGCATGATATTGCCGCCACGATCATTGTTGAGCGTGAATCTCACAAAGGTATTGTCATTGGTGCAGGTGGCCAGCGTCTCAAAAGCATAGGCATGGCGGCGCGTAAAGATTTAGAGAGCTTGGCAGGGGCCCAAGTGAACCTTAAACTATGGGTCAAGGTCTCGCCGGGGTGGAAAGACAATATGGGTACCTTGAAAAATCTGGGCTATCTTAAGGATTCAAAATGACAAAGAAAAAGGCTCCTGCCATGGTGCCCGCCGAAGCAGCTCTCGTGCTGCCTCGCTTTAGTCGCGCTTGGCGCTTGCTGCTCTACCCCTTAGCGATATTGGCGCCTTCGGTTGGCTTGGTCTTGGGTCTGCTCTATGCCCGCCAAGACGATGCCTCAGCGCGTGGCCTGGGCCGTTGGCTCTTGGGTCTCGCTTTCTTGGGTGCGCTACTACGTTTGCATTCGCCCGAATTTGACATTCATAGCACCGAAAATTTGATACAGCCCTTTTATTGATACGCAGGTGACACGCGATCGCGCTTTTTTGCTGAGAGCCGTTAATTTCGGCGAAGCCGACCGCGTGGTCACCTTCTACAGCCGCCTGCATGGCAAAGTTAGCGCCATGGCTTTGGGTGAGCGAAAATCGCAGCGCCGCTTTGGCGGCGTGCTGCAGCCCTTTCAAGAAATCGAAATCACCTTTCGTCCTCGTGGCTTGAACCTAGCCCGTCTTGATGAGGGTCATGTTTTGCACGCCCACGGGGGTCTTTTGGCTGACTATGCCCGGCTGAGTGCGGCCTGGCGCTTGACCGAGCGACTGGATCATCTAGAGCAACCCGGCTCTTCGCATCCGCTTCTCTTTGATTCTTATGCCGCGACCTTGCGCAACTTAGACCAAAGTTTAACCCCGGCTGATGAGGGTCTACGCGGCGAAGGCGCTCTCGTCACTTTGGCAGGTTGGTCACCGCGCGTTGATGGCTGTGTGTCCTGTCATCGGCCTTGGCCCTTTGAACCGGTTAGCCTGCAAGTCAGTGAAGGCGGCCTACTTTGCGGTGACTGCCCAAAGCATGGTGGGGCCTTGGCCTTGGGCCGTGAAACGGTCCATGCCTTGCGCGCCCTCTTTGCCTTTGAAGCCGGGCCTGTCGAAGCCGCCCGCGAAGCACTTGAAACTTATCTCGAAATTCAACTGGGCAAGCGCCTTAGCCCAGCCCATCGGTCTTAAGGATCTTCTTTGATAGAAATTAGAGATCTCGAAAAACGTTATGGTGCCTTGGTGGCGGTCGAGAGACTGAACCTTAGTCTTCCTGCGGGCCAAGTTTTTGGTTTTTTGGGCCCCAATGGCGCTGGCAAAACGAGCACCTTGCGCATGGTGGCTGGCTTGCTCAAGCCCAGTACAGGTCAAGTACTTTTGGGTGGCATCGATGTGCAGGCTGAGCCTGAGAGGGCTAAACGCATCTTAGGTTATGTCCCTGACCGCCCTGACCTTTATCCGCATCTCAGCGGTCGCGAGACCCTGCTATTGTCGGCCAGCCTGCACCAGCTGCCGGCGAAGCAGGCAGAAGCGCGTATGAGAGCTTTAGCTGGCCCTTTTGGCCTCGATCCCTGGCTCGACGAGCCGGTGGGGCATTACTCGCATGGCATGAAGCAAAAGCTCTGTTTGATGGTGGCCCTGCAGCATAAACCTAAAGTCTTGCTGCTGGATGAACCCATGGTGGGCTTAGATCCTAAAGGTAGCCGGCAAGTTAAAGCCTTATTGCGGCGTTTGGCTGAAGGTGGGCTTTGCGTCTTTTTATCAATTCATACTTTAGAAATCGCAGAAAAGCTTTGTGATCGCCTGGGCATCTTGAGTCAAGGCCGTTTACTGGCGTTGGGGACCATGGACGAGTTACGCACCCAGGCTCAAGGCGCGGCAGGTCAAGGCTTAGAAGAATCTTTTATGCGCATCACCGGTGAAGACGAAGATGATTTAGGTATTGATGAGATCGTTGATTGGGTCGTTCATTGAATTGGTTTGAGCTTTTGCAAAGGCTTTGGCTGCAACCAGCGCAGCGAGCTCTGCTCAAGGCTGATCGTCAAGAGCGGCTGCGAAACCTAGCCATGCTGCTGGCAGGCCTGGCATTCTTGGGCATCCTCTATGGCGTGCTTAAACCGATTGTGGGTTTTATGGCGGGCCAAGATATTTTAGGCCGCGCCCTGCTCCTCAAAGGTGTCAGCTTGGTTTTTTCTGTGCTGACGCTGCTGACTGCGATTTCAAGTGTAGCCACGGCTGCCTCGCGCTTTTTTCTCGACCGCGATGGCGATTTTTTGATGGTTAGTCCTGCGCCATCGCGCAGTCTTTTTCGCTTGAAGCTGGCTCAGGCGGCTTTGAGCTCAGGCTGGATGTTTTTACCCATTTGGCTGCCCTTAGCCATGGCCATACGCCACGCACTGCATTACAGCTATGCGTTTGTAGTTTGGGCCGTGGTGGCGCCTTGGGCCCTTCAATTAATGGCTGCAAGCATCGGTTCGGCCTTAGTGCTGGGACTCGCGCGTATTTTTTCAGCGCGCGAGCTGAGGCGAATTTTTTATATTTTGAGCGGTCTCTTGGGTTTGATTTTGGTTTGGGTGGTTCGAGTTATTCAGCCTGAAAAGCTCGCAGACGCCGAAGGCGCCAAAAGCGCAGCTGAATTCTTGGGCCGCTGGCAGGCCGGGGGGGCCTGGTGGGATCCTGGTGCATTAGCTGCCAAGGCTGTGCTTTCTTGGCCTGATCCCATTCAGTGCCTGGGGGCCGCTCTCGGGCTATGGGTAGCAGCTTTGTTGCTATTGCTGGGCGTGGAACGGTTTTTTGCCCCAGTTTATCGCAGTCTTTGGCTGAGCCAACGTGAGCAAGATCGCCAAGTGGCTAGCGCAGCCAAGCCGTGGTTGAGTCGCATCTGGCAGCCAGGCTTAAGGCCTTGGGCAGCGTGGTGGCTTAAAGAAGCGTCGATCATGGTACGAGACGCTGGCACGCGCATGCAGGTTTTGGTGCTCGCGGCCTTGAGTGGCCTTTTTGTCTATAATCTGAGCCACCTGCCATTTGGCGAAGATGCTGGCTTGCGGGCCCTGCTCTATTTGCCGGCCTTGGCTTTCAGTCAGTTCATTGTGATTGCCGTGGCCGCTCGCTTTGTCTTCACCGCTGCTACACGCGAAGCAGGCTCGTCTTGGTTGGTGGCGGTATCGCCTATGGGGCCCCAAAGATCTCTGGTCGCGCGCTTCACGTTCTACTTACCTTGGCTCTTGGCCTTAGATCTGGCGCTAGTGGCTGCGACCGCTCAGGCATTTAAACCCGATTTCTGGCCTGCCATGGCAGGTTGGCTTACTGCCATCATGACGCCCTTGGGGCTTTGTTCGCTGAGTGTGGGTTTGGGTCAAGTTTGGGCGGCTGAAGATTCGAGCAAAGCCGATGAGTTAGTGACTTCGTTTAAGGGCGTGGCCTATTCAATTCTAACTCTGGCCTATGTCAGCATTCCCATCGTGATCTTGGCTTTGCCGCTGCGTGAAATGTATCGTTTGGGGCTTTCGAAGCGTTTTGAGCCCAACTACTGGGCTTTGCTGGTGCCCATGCTGGCTTATCTTGCGATTCAAATAGTTGCGATTTGGCTGCCGCTGCGCAGGGCACTCGATGCTCGGCAGCAAGAGCGTTTAGGGCACTAAAACTCTTAGGGCTTGTTTGCGCAGCACCCAGCGTTGCGGCACGGTTGCAATAAATTCTCCATCGCTATGAAACGGCGGTACTTCAGCGCTAGTCCAATTGACTTCAAGACTGCGTGTGGTAAATGTCGTGGCGTAGCGAATGGGCTGACCGCGAAGGACTCGCCAGCCTTCATAGAATAGGGTCAAGGATGGCATGGCAGGTAGAGCCACAATGTTCATTTTACCATCGTCGGTGCGTGCCTTTGGGGCGATCACAAAGCCCATACCATACTGAGGTGAATTGGCCAGGCATAGCAGGCTAAAGCGACCTTGCAGTTTTCTGCCCCCGGCTTTGACCCTGAGTTCGGCTGGTTTAAAGCGCCAGAGGCAGTCGACGGCGGCTAAGAGATAACGCAAAGTACCGCTGATGCGGGTGACCCAGCGGTAGCGCTGGGCTGAGCGGGCTATCCACGCGTCACAGCCAAAGCCCCCCACATTAAAAATCCATTCTTGGCCGCCTTGCAGGGCATCAATGCGTTTGATTTTGGCCAGGGCGCAAATTTGGGCCGCCATTTCAGCGTTGAGCGGTATTCCCAGAGCTCGAGCAAGGCCATTGCCGCTGCCGGTGGGTATGAGGCCCAATGCACAGGGTGAGCCCACCAATTGGGCCGCAATTTCGTGTAGGGTGCCATCACCGCCCACGGCAATGACGGCCCGATAGCGTTTCTTACGGGCCTGGGCAGCTAGGCGGGCCGCGCTACCGCGCTGCTCAAGTACTTTTACTTCGAGTTGAGCTTGCTGAGGGCCAAAAGCAGCGGCCAAAGCTCGACGCACGCGCGCCACCTGTTGGCGGCCAGCAGCTGGGTTTATCAGGGCTAATACTTGGGGGCGTTTTGACATGGATGAAATCATCGAGAGCAGAGAACTGAGTGTTGAAGAATATCTTATGACATTCGATCCAGATTCCGTTGATTACGATTTGGTTAAAAAACGCTCAGATCGACTTGAAAAAGTGGTCGTCAAGAAAGTGAAAGCTGAGAACGGCCGCTTATTTGAAGATTCGACGTTTATTGAAAAGACGGGTATTCAATACACCGTGCGCACCGTATTTGAATAATTAAAATCCGCCCTCAGGTGCTTTGGGCGCCTGAGTTTTGGGGCTGCTAGTGACACCTTTACCGAGCTCGTTCTGATAAAAGTCTTCTAAATTTGTGTCACTATTGCCGGGGCCTGCATCCGCCGAGGGCGCGCTGCCTTCCACAAAAGCCTCATCAATTATTTTGCGGCAGCTAGGTCCGGGTTGGGGTTTGCCAGTCTCTGCGCAGACTTTGACAAAGCTGACGCCTTGGGGAACCGGAAAATCACGATTGGGCATTCTGGCAGTGACCCTAAGCATAAATTCGGTCCAAACCGGGGCGGCAATGGCGCCACCCGTCAGTAGTTTACCGATGCGGCGTCTTTGGTCATAGCCAAACCAGCAACCTGCCACTAAATCGGGCGTGAAGCCCACAAACCAAGCGTCTGAAAAATCAGAAGTGGTGCCAGTCTTGCCAGCCGCTGGGCGCATAAAGCCCATTTGGCGCACGATGTTGCCGGTGCCGCCATTGAGCACATCTTTCATCATATTAACCACCACATAGGCAGTGGCCGCAGGCATGACTTCTTGGGCCTGCGGTGAAGCCTCTTCGAGCAGTTTGCCATCTGAGTCGCGAACCGATTGTATAAACCACGGATCAACGCGCACGCCTTGATTGGCTAGGGTCGCAAAGCCCGTGACGAGTTCTTGCAGAGTGACTTCGCTGGTGCCCAGCGCCAATGTCAGGTCTCTGTTCATGCGGCTTCGTATGCCCATCTTATGGGCATAGTTGACGGCATTATAGGTTCCAATCTTTTCGAGCAATTTGACCGTCACGATATTTCGCGAGTCAGCCAAGGCGTTGTGTAAAGTGGTTGGACCCTTAAATTCGTGGTCGAAATTCTCGGGTTTCCAAGCATTGCCTTTTTGATCTCTGTAAACTTGGGGCGCGTCTAAGATTGTATCGGACGGCGTAAAGCCATTGTCGATGGCTGCGGCATAGATAAAGGGCTTAAAGGCCGAGCCGGGTTGACGCAGCGCTTGTGTCGAGCGATTGAACTGCGATTTCTTAAAGTCGCGGCCACCAATCATGGCACGCACAGCACCGCTCTTGGGGTCCATGGCCAAAAACGCTATTTGCAACGTAGGCTTTTCTTTGAGGGAAAATTCATGCTCTAAGTAGGGAATGGCCTTAGCATCTGCCGCTTGGGCGCCGCGTTCAGCTGCCCTTTGGGCTGCGTCCTGCATCTCTAAATCGAGCGTGGTATAGACCGAAAGCCCGCCCTTATAAACTGCATTGGTGCCATAGACTTGTTCCAAGTGTTTTCTGACTTCTTCGACAAAAAACGATGCCACGGCAGCATCGGCTTCAAAGACCTGAATAGTCGCGTTGAGCGCCGCTTGATATTCGATGTCTTGAATGAATCTCATATCCAGCATCGATTTTAAAGCTACGTCACGGCGCTGCTTGGCTTTAGCCGGGTCATTAATCGGATTATATTGATTGGGTGAGCGGGGGATCGCCGCCAGTAAGGCGCATTCTGATAGATTCAGTTCTTGTACGTGCTTGCCGAAATAAGTTCGCGATGCAGCTTCAACGCCATAGGCGCCATTGCCAAAGTAGATTTGATTGAGGTACATCGTAAGAATCTCTTCTTTGGTATAGCGTTTTTCGATTTGAAGCGCTAGCAAAGCCTCTTTAGCTTTTCGCTCTAAGCTGCGTTCTCTTGTTAAAAATAGATTCTTAGCCAATTGTTGGGTAATCGTACTGGCGCCTTGCACCACGCGGCCGCTTTGAATGTTGACGATCAGAGCTCGAATGATGCCTTCGACATCGATACCCCAGTGGGTCCAGAAGTTTTGGTCTTCGAGTGCCACGATGGCATTCACTAAATCTTTGGGTACTTGGGTAATTTCAATGAGCGTGCGGTTCTCGATGGCTAATTGGGTGATCAGTTTGCCATTTTGGTCGTAAATGCGAGTCGACAGGTTGGGAGCCGGGGCATCAATTGAAGGTACTAAAGGCAACTCATGTAAAAAGGCAGCCAGCAGGCCGGCGAGAATAGCTAGAAAGAGGATGCTGCCCAAAGCTGCATAGGCCAGCCAGCGTTTCCAGCGGCTGAGACCAGCTGGGGGCATAAACCAAGTGATGGCTCTGCGCCAGAGGCTGCGTTTTAGGCTGTTTTGGGGCTGATTTTTAGGTGTATTTTCCATGCCTGCCGTAGAAAGGCGGATTATAGCATAGCTTCGCAAATTGCTCTTGGGCCTCTTCCTATGACGTTTTGCTATATCTTCAAGTGCATAAAAACTATAAAACGCTTGTAAATAGGGCATTTATGACAATTTAGGGACTTAATATCTAACTAAAACTTGACATTGAATCTTATAAAAGTAAAATCATGATCAGAACGAATCCTCTTTATGGAGTAAAACGACATGGCCACTGAGAGACTGATTGGCATAGGCGCCACAGCAAAGATGTGCGGTTTGTCCGAGCGCACCTTGCGCTATTGGGAGACCTTGGGCCTGATCATGCCGACGCGCATGCCGTCGGGGCATCGCAAATTTTCTAAGGCCATGATCAAGAAAATAATTTCTCTTAAAGAGACGCTCGACAAAAATAATTTGCGAATTAATGACCTCGTCACTTCGGCCAGCTTTTTACAAGACGAAGGCTTGAAGAACAAAGTGCGCGACGTGGGTGTCTTCAATATCAAAGCGCAGATGGAGTCGTTCTATCAAGATGCTAAAAAGAATATGCGTCTGCACCCTATCACCGCTCTGCCTGACCACTTCTTTATTCAGCAAGAGATTGAGCGCCGCCTTGAAGAGGGCAGCAAGATCGCCGTGGTTTATGGCGACTTAGAAAACTTCCGGCGTTATAACCAGCGCTATGGCTATGGCCGCGGCGACCGTATTCTTAAATTTGTTGCCATGTTGCTCTTCGAAAAAGTGCGCGACTTTGGCAATCCTAACGATTTCGTGGGCCACCTGGGTTCAGACGACTTCATCATCCTGACCACGCCTGAGCGCTATCGCCAGATCAGCAGCGAAGTGATCAAGACCTTTGATCGCTTGGTCCTGCAGTATTACGACAAGGGCGATCGCGACAGCGGCATGATCACCATCCAGGGCCGCCGTGGCGAAGAAGTGAAATTCCCGGTGATGTCAGTGTCGATGAGCGTGGTCACCAACGAACGCCGCGACTTGACCCATTTTATTCAGATCAACGACATCGCCAACGAGCTCAAGCAGTACGCCAGCAGCTTCCGCCGCAGCGAAATGGTCGTCGACCGCCGCTCGAATTAAGACAAGTTTGGCAAACCGTTACGCAGAGAAGCCGCCTGAAAAGGCGGCTTTTTTGTTGCCTAAAATAGGGTATTTGGCCTTTACAAGTTTATATTAGTTTTGATATATTCTTGACATGACCTTTTCTCGATCCATACGCGCCCTGCGGCTATCTAAGGGCTGGACCCAGGCCCATTTGGCTAAGCAGGCCGGCCTAGCCCAGCCCAACTTGGCAGCCTTTGAAAGCGGCGCCCGCAGGCCCAATTGGGCCTCGGTGGCCCGTTTGGCCCAAGGCTTGGGCGTGAGCCCCTCTGAGCTCTTGGCGGGATTCGAACCCGTCAAGCTGGACCGCTTTGAGATGGACCGTTTGGCCAAGGGTTTGATACAGGGAAGCGTCAAGCCGCCTTTTGTCAGTGAGGCACTTTGGCGTGACCTCTTGGCCATCTTTGCCACGAAATTAGCTGTGCTTGCGCCAAACCCAGAGCGCCCTGTGCCCCGTCTGAGCCCCTATGCAGCTGAACGGCGCGTGAAAGCCTTGCTGAGCGCTGCTGTATTAGACGAGCTCTGCACCCGGGTTGATAAGCGCTATCCCGTGAGCGTCACATGAACACTCGGGCGGTTGACGCATTTTTTAAAGCAGTGTCTCAAGAGCTGCACACGCCTCTTGTGGTGGTGCTCACGGGCGGCATTGCCGCCAGTCTCTTAGGCGATGCCCGAGTTACGGATGACGTGGACTTTGCCATCCAGAAGTTCGTCAAAAAGCATCTGCCTAGTATCGAAAATACCTTGGAACAGGCCGCCAAGCGCCACGGCGTGATCATTCAATATTCCACTGACATCGATCGCTGGTCGCAGGTGAGTTATCTCGATTGGTCCAAGCATTCTCGGCCCCACAAGAAATTTGGGCATCTTGAGGTACGGGTGCTCGATCCCTACTATTGGTCTATTGGCAAGATTGCGCGGGGCATGACCCGAGATCTGAAGGACCTTAGGGCGGTAATTAAAAAGCAGAAGCTCGACTTGGCCAAGCTTGCGAAGCTTTGGGCTAAGGCCCTTAAAAATAGCCCGTCCTCAATTATGTTGGCAAACGTTAAGCGCCAGATGACAGCATTCTTAACTAGCGCCTCAAAGGGTCGGCCAAATGCGGCAAGTGTTTCAACTGACTATGCGGGCGTATTTCAAAAAGAACTCGAGAAGGCGCGCTAGCTTTGGCACGATATAAGTAGGGGGAGCTGATGAGCGGCACCAAGCAAATCGACGAACTCATCGCCAGCCTGCGGGCCGGTCCAGATGTCAGGCGATACGCCAAAGCATTTGCCCAGGCGCAGGGCCGTGACAGCCGAGATTTCGCGGCGGCCGTTGAAAGCGGGGCGTGGCAGATTCCGAGTCTTTTGCTTTGAATTTGGGCCTTTTAGAGCCCTAGAAACCCTGAATTTGCCTGCTTTTCCATATTGACGCTTTTGGCCCCAAAAGTTAAAGTTTTCGCCCCTTGGAAAAGGGCGCACGCCGGGATAGCTCAGTTGGTAGAGCAGTGGCCTGAAGAGCCTCGTGTCGGCGGTTCGACTCCGTCTCCCGGCAC
>CAZFUM010000010.1:23203-27952 GCA_964521965.1 uncultured bacterium
GCCGAGGTAGCTCAGTTGGTAGAGCGGCGCATTCGTAATGCGCAGGTCGTCGGTTCAATCCCGATCCTCGGCTCCATTCATCAAGATATCGAAAGGGAATCAATGGCAACCACCATTCGTCTGCAACGCGTCGGCAGCAACAAGCGGCCCCGCTATCGCGTTATCGTCATCGACAAGTCTCGCGCCAACACCGGCGGCCTCATCGAGAACCTGGGCGATTACGATGCGATGTCCAAAGACCTCAAGCACGGCATTAAAGAGCCGCGCGTCTTGAGCTGGTTGGCCATGGGCGCCATGCCATCAGACAGCGCCAAGAGTTTGTTTAAGCGAGCTGGCATCTGGACCAAGTGGGTGATTAATAAAGCCGCTCATCAGGCCGAGACCAAAGCCAAAGCTGCTGCCAGGCCGAAAAAGGCTGCGAAGCCTAAGGCCGCCAAGTAACTTTGCCAAAGCACTAAGGAACCGCACTCCAAAATATTGGGTGGATACAGAGCGAGCTCAGCGAGAGTTTGTTCCTGCCCGATAGCAAGTGCGACGAGGCGAGATCGAATGACCGAATTCGTAGCATTTCTTTTTGAAAAGCTTGGCATGCCCGTGAACGCTGGCGAAATTAGCAGTGTGCCTGGGCCTGAAGGTGATGTGATCACCATCAAATTGCCAAAAGCATCGGTCGAGCGTTTATTGGGTGAAGACCGTCGCCTGACCAAATCGATTCGCGTACTGCTCTCAGCGGCGGCTGCAGCCCGTGAGTCGCGCGTGGTGCTCGAGGTGCGCGAGGCAGCGTAAAGCCTAAGCGCACGGGCACGATGAAATTCTCGGTGATCACGCTCTTTCCGCCCCTGATACAAGCCGGGCTCGAAAGCAGCATCTTAGGCAAGGCGCTTGAAAAAGGCGTCGCCAGCGCAGAGGTCGTTGATCTGCGCGATCACTGCAACGATAAGCACCGCCAAGCTGACGATGCTCCCTTTGGGGGCGGTGGCGGCATGGTGATGAAAGCCGAGCCGGTGATGCAAGCGATCGCGGCGGCTAAAGAAAAGAATGCAAAGGCGAGAGTGATTTTTCTCTCGCCGCAAGGCAAGCCCCTGACGCACGCCAAGGTCATGGAGCTAGCCGGCTTAGAGGGCCTGATCTTGCTCTGCGGCCACTACGAGGGCATTGATCAACGCGCTCTCGATGCGGCTGTCGATGAAGAGCTATCGATAGGCGACTACGTCTTAACCGGCGGCGAGCTGGCAGCCTTGGTCGTGATCGACGCGGTGACGCGGCAGCTGCCCGGGGCTCTCGGCGACGAGAACTCAGCCAAGAACGATTCGTTTTTTGACGGCTTGCTGGATACACCGCATTACACGCGGCCAGCTGAACTGAACGGTAGCAAAGTCCCTGATGTCCTGCTTTCAGGCGACCATGCAGCTGTCAAGAAGTGGCGCAGGGAACAAGCGCTGCTCAACACTTTCACCAAACGGCCCGAACTGCTCAAAGCCGTGGCGCTTAGCGCCGAAGACAAGAAATTTTTAGATCAAATCCCCGGCTTAATCCGGGACCAACGAAAGGAACGTGAGTCATGAAGGGTTTGCAGAGCATACTGAACGCGGTCGAGGCCAAATATAGTAAGAATACGGTCGTCGAATTTCGTGCGGGCGACAGCGTCAAAGTTCACCTGAAGGTGAAAGAAGGCGAAAAAGAGCGCGTGCAGATTTTCGAAGGCACCGTCATCGCTAGGGGCAACGAAGGCATCAAAGAGACCTTCCGCGTGCGCCGTATCAGCTATGGCGTGGGCGTTGAGCGCATCTTTCCGGTGCATTCACCCAGCATTGTCAAAGTCGAAGTGTTGAAGCGGGGCGATGTTAATCGCGCTAAGCTTTACTACCTCAAGGGCAAGAGTCGCAAAGACGCCCGCATTACTGAGCTGCGTGACTTGGCCACCGATGCAACCGGCCAGACCCAGAGCAAGGTCGAGGTGGTTCCGCCTCCGCCCCCTGTTCCGGCTGCCACGGCTAGCGAGCCTGCCAAGGCGTGAACGATCAAGACGCCGCAGGGTGTCTCAGGGCCTTTTCGCTTGATGCGAAAAGGCCCTTTTTGTTTGTAAAGCAAACATGACAAGTCATGGCGCCTGATCTCTCACGCGAAATCGCCTGGATCTCTGAAGGCATCAGCCTGATCGCCGGCGTCGACGAGGCTGGACGTGGGCCTTTGGCGGGTGAGGTGGTGGCTGCAGCGGTCATACTGCGGCCTGGCGCAGAGATTGAGCTGGCCGGGGTCAATGACAGCAAGAAACTAACACCGAAACGCCGCACAGAACTCGAACCTTTGATCAAAGAACGTTGCTTGGTTTGGGCCTGTGGCTCGGCCAATGTCGAAGAGATCGATCGACTGAATATATTGAAAGCGACTTTTTTGGCCATGCAGCGTGCCGTGGCTGCACTCGCGACTCAGCCCCAGGGTATTTTAGTCGATGGTAATCAAGAACCCGGTCTAGGCCTGCCCACGAAATTAATTATCAACGGCGATGGTTTGAGTCTTAGCATTGCAGCAGCCTCGGTCTTGGCCAAGGTAGAACGAGATAGGCGCATGCAGGCTCTCCACTTGCAGTATCCCCAATATGGTTTTGATAAACATAAGGGCTATGGCAGTGCGGGCCATCGCAAGGCGATTTTAGAATTTGGGCCTTGTCCTGCTCATCGGCCGCTATTTATTCGTTCGACATTGGCTATGAAAGTTGGCTTGTGAGCCGCTATCGCCAAGAAACGGGCCGCGACGGCGAAGATCAGGCCGTGGCTCATCTTGAATCGCTGGGCTATGTGGTCATCGAACGAAATTTTAGAATGCGTGGTGGCGAAATTGATATTGTGGCTCAAGACAACGAGACAACTGTGTTTGTCGAAGTGAAGTCTTTAAGGGACGGGCTTTGGCAAGAAGGTGCGGCAGCTAATGTCACGCCCGTGAAACAGCAAAAGATCGTGCGTACGGCCAGGGCGTGGTTGGCTCGTTTGGGTAGGGAAGTTTATTGCCGTTTTGATGTGGTCACGGTCAGCCCTGGCGCAGATACCCGCATTGAGCATCTCAAAGGGGCTTTCTTTGCCAGTTGAAGCCAAAAGCAGTATTGCCCAGTGGCCTGAGGCCGAAAGGCCTCGTGAACGCATGGCTCGCTACGGTTCCCAGGCTATGAGTCAGGCTGAATTATTGGCTTTGATACTCAGATCGGGCCGCCAAGGCCATAGTGCCCTGGATTTAGCCCGCGAATTATTAACCCAGGTCGATGCTTTGGGCGGTTGGGACAAGGTTCAAGCCTTAGATTTGGCAAAAATTAAGGGTGTTGGTCCAGCCAAGGCTGCAGGCCTGCTCGCCGCCCTTGAATGGAGCCGCCGGCGAGAGCAAGATAAGACTGTAGAAAAGGCTTTGATAAATAGCAGTGCCAGTGCCCATGCCTATTTTGCCCCGTGGATTAGAGATGAGCGTAAAGAAGTTGTGATGGTGGCTGCGCTTGATGCTAAGTTAAGGGTCTTAGCATCCGAAAAAGTTTCAGGCGGCACGGTCGAGCAAGCTCTGGCTCACCCGCGTGATATTTTTCGTGTGGCGCTCATACGAGAAGCGACTCGTTTGGTGATTGCGCATAATCACCCTAGCGGTGATGCGACACCCAGCCGCGATGACCATGCTTTAACCCGAAGGCTTAGGCAAGCGGGCGAGATCTTGAACATTAACTTGATGGACCACCTGGTCATTGGCCAGGCTAGTTATTATTCTTTTGCAGATCATGGATGGCCAGAATCGTGAAAAAAAATAGCAAAGTAGTGAAATCGAAAGTAGCAAAAAAAGCAATGCCCGCTAGGCTTAAGCCGGCTAAAGCTAAAGTTGCTAAACCCAAAGCGGTGAAGCCAAAATCAGCTAAGCCTAAAGCTAAACGCGTGTCGCTTGCCAAGAGTAAAATCGCGAAGCCCAAGGTTAGCAAGCCCACAGCTGGCCAAACGAAAGTGTCTGCAGCCAAGCCTAGGTCTGGCATGCTGCTTAAGCCGCTCAAGCGTAGCGATGCAGTGCCAGAGGTTTCATCACCGGCCAAACGCTTCGCTATTCTTTTAGCTGAAGCGGCCTATGATAAAAAAGCTATCGATGTCGTGGTCTTGGATGTCGTAGGTATTTCGCCGATCACTGAGTATATGGTGATTTGTAGCGCGCGATCTTCACCGCATCTCGGCGCCATTGCTGATGCAGTGGCCGAGGCTGCGCGCAAAGTGGGTCAAGGTGTGACGCGTCGCGAAGGCGGTAAGCGTTCTGATCCCTCTTGGACCTTGCTTGATTTCTTTGATGTGATGGTGCACGTATTGACGACAGAAAATCGCGCTCATTACAGTCTTGAGACGCTCTATACTGGGGCCAAGAAAGTGATAGAGTTTCAATAGACGGAACGATAAAAACCACGAAATCGCCTTTTAAAATAGGCGAAATAAAGTGAACTTAGTTGAAAATACTTATTGACGAAAATGGCGGAATGCCTATAATTGCGTTCCCTCAACAAGGGCTCCATGCCCTTGGAACGGGGCCGCGGTAGTGAAAACGCGGTCGCGATTGGACGCTTTCGCGAGATCGGTCTTTGAAAACCAGCGCAAGAATACGACGGGTCCTTGTAACAAAAACGTCAATGAAGAGTTTTATCTTTAGTGACCAAAAAATAAGTAATCGAGCGAAGAAAACTTTCTTTATGGAGAGTTTGATTCTGGCTCAGGACTAACGTTGGCGGCGTGCCTAATACAT
>CAZFUM010000011.1:0-26415 GCA_964521965.1 uncultured bacterium
CAGGCTGGCGAGTTCAGGCCCTTTCAGACCCCTCCCCGCGCCTTGATAAGCTTCAGTCGAATCTGAATAGCGATCACAGATCACAACATAACCCTGCTTCAATGCAGGCTGCAGGGTGTCGCTGACGTGCTGGGCGCGGTCGGCTAAAAAAAGTAGCAGTTCGGCCTTGGGGCTAAGCTGCTTCTTGCTCGCCAAAAGCAATCGGCGTATGGGTCGGTTCGCTTTGGAACCACCTGGCTGACGGGTCAACAAAACCTTGTAGCCGACCCTTTTCAAGGCGCGCAGCAGCAAACGAGCTTGAGTGCTTTTGCCCGAGCCATCGGGCCCCTCAAAAGTTATGAATACGCCGCGAGAGCTCAATGGACGCAATACCCCTCTTAATAAAGAAAAATATTATAACATGCAAAAGCGCAGGCTCGGCCGTCACGCAAGGGTCAAAAATCGATGAAAACCATTGATTTTAAAGGATAAATCAAAATAGACCAAAACAAGGCTAGGCAACTCTGAAAAGCCTTTAATTATCGATGTTTTCTAACAATTCGGTATCTTCGTGCGCATAGGGTGGTGAGCAAGCGCACAATATTCTGAGCGGCCCAGTCGAGTTATTTCTTATTTTATGGGCCTTTCCTGGCGAAATCAGCACCACATCCCCCACCTGAATCTGGGCGCTCTCTTCCTCAATTTCTATCAAAGCTTGACCTTCCATGACGTAATAGAACTCTTCACTCAGGGCATGACGGTGGCGGGTGGTGGCGACGCCAGGCGCCAAACTAGCCTCAGCCAGGCTTTGATGCAGAACGGGTGCGCAAGTCAAATCTAAAAGCGAACGAATAACCGAACCATCTTTGGTCTTAAAAGGCTCGGCTTGATTTAAATTTCGAATGATCACCGCTTGCGAGCTTTCACCGGGGGCGTCGCCACGCGCAAGGGCTGATCTTGATCCCATTGTTCAGAGCTCCAACCCATGCGGTAAAAACCTAAATGACGGGTCATGACGTAGAGAAAGAAGATGTTAATTCCAAAGGTCATCCAAGCGTAAAGCGTCGTGCCTTCGGGCGCTTGTCTCTGCAAACATGCGCCTAGCCAAGAAAGCGTAAAGCCCACGACTTCCAACCAAGCTTTCTTGCTCATATAATCTCGCACTTCGCCGGCGTAGCGCGCCTGGCGCAACGCCAAAGAATATTTCACCCAGGCCAAAAAGTAGGTTCCGCCCGAGACGAGAAACCAATACATAGGAAATTGCACGCACATGGGCAGGGCCAACAAGAGCAGGATGATACCTGCGTCCCAGAGCGAGCGCAGAGGATCCGAGGTGGGCCCAAGGTGCCAGAGCACGTAGTTGGCCCCATAATGCCAATGCACCAGCATCACGATCGTTGCAAAGAAGTATCCCCATTCTGCAGCGCTGCCAAGCAAGGGCACGCGAGTGACCAAGATCGCCATGCTCAAGCCAATGGCGACGGTAAGCAAGGTGGACTGCTGCTGCTGCATATGCCTGAAGAGGCTGGGTTCATTTTTCATCGTTTTTCCTCAATAAGTTTTTGAAAACGGTCGGCCATGCGTTGGGCCATCAAGGGCGAGGCATATTCTGCAGCGCGCGACTTGCCCTCGATCGATTTCTGACCCCTTAAGACGGAATCCTTCATCATGCGGGCCATGGCGCCCGCCATGCTACCTGGATCGTTGTCGCAAAAAAGACCACCTTGTTCGCCTTGCATAACCTCTGCCGTGCCCAGAGCTGGCACGATCACACAGGGCGTGCCCAAAGCCATGGCCTCGAGCAGCGCCAAACCTTGCGTCTCAGAAAGCGAAGCAAATAGAAAAAGCGTGGCCTGGCTCAAGGCATCGATCACCTCAGTTCGCGGCCGCATGCCCTTAAAAAGGATACGCTCAGCCACGCCCAAATCTACAGCCAGCCTTTCATACATAGCCTTGCCTGGCCCGCCGCCCATAAAAACCAGGCGGCCTGCACCGCCATTCTTGGCATACTGCGCAAAAGCCTTCACAATCAGCGAGACGTTCTTTTCTTCGCCCATGCGGCTGACACTCAGCAGCAACGGCTCATCTTTGGCAAAGCCCCACTCTGCCTTGATATCACGACGGCTGGGCTTTAGATTTTCAAAATCTAAACCCGAAGGCTGAATTTCGATAAGCTTTTTCACCCCGTAATTTATCAAGGCATCGCGAATAGGCGTGCTAGGCGCAAAGACTAAATCATATCGCTTGCATACAAAACGCGTTATAGCCCGGTTGAACCAACGCCAAAAGGCGGTCGGCCCCGGCACATAGTGCACGTAGTGTTCGTTGAATGTGTGATAGGTAAACACGCAGGGCAGCTTGTGCCGCCAGGCCACATAGATACCCATTGAGCCCACGCCAAAGGGACTATGACAATGAATCAAGTCGAGCTTCAGGTCTTTGATTTGACTGAGACTAAAATTGACCCCCCAAGGGGCCACCAATTTATATTCGGGGTAAGGTGGGTAGGGCAAATTGCGAAAGCGGTAGACATTTGGGCCATCGGGCGCAGCGCCCTTGTATTTAGGCGCGAAAATATAGAACTCATGGCCCAGCTTCTCAAATTCGCGCCGAAACACACGAATCGAGGTGACCACCCCATCCACCGCTGGTTCCCAGGTGTCGGTGAAGATGCCAATACGCATTAGTAGGCGCGCGCGAAAATGACTTCTTTCTCAGCGGGCTTACCCGTGAGCACGCAGACCCCCGGTTTGTTGGGTTGGTCAAAGGGGATCACGCGCACGGTCACACCCAAATCAGAAAGCGGCTCAAGACTAGCCGGGTCACCGCACCAATAGGCGCGCACAAAGGCTGATTGATTGGGCTTGCCCAGCCAATCGGCTTTCTTCTTAAAATACTCGCGAAACGCTACGTAATCTTTAATATCACTGCGCACGTTATCACTCAGCATCTTGTCAGCCGCAAACTTTAAGCCGCTCTGGGCCGCCTGCAGCCGCTCTTCGATCTTCGAAGCAAATAAATCGGCAAGTTCAAAATTTTTCTTAGCGATCTCTAAGCGGCTAATCCAGCAAAGTTCGCCCTTGGCCACGTCACGCGGCCCAACCTCAACAATAATAGGCGCACCTTTTTTGATCCAGTCCCAGCGCTTATCTTGGCTTTTACGATCGCGCGCATCGACTTTAACGCGCACGGGCTCGCCTTGAAACTTTTGCTTGCGTAGCTGAGTCGCTGCCTGCTCACAAAAAGCCAAAATACTTTCTCGCTCACTGTCTTCCCTAATAATCGGCACAAAAACCACTTGCGAAGGCGCAATGGCGGGCGGCAGCTTGAGGCCATCATCATCTGCATGCGTCATGATGATAGCGCCGATCATGCGTGTCGATACGCCCCAACTTGTGGTGTGCACATATTCCAATTGGCCGTCGGCTGTCTGATACTTAATCTCAGCGGCCTTAGCGAAACCCTGCCCCAAATTATGCGAGGTGCCCGCCTGCAAGGCTTTGCCATCTTGCATAATCGCTTCAAGCGAATAAGTTGCCACGGCGCCTGGAAAGCGCTCATGCGGGGTTTTTTCACCTACAATCAGAGCCAAACCCAATTGCTCGGTCATGAAGGTCCGATAAACCTCGAACATCTGCATCGCCTCGGCTTCGGCTTCTTTTGCAGTGGCATGGGCTGTGTGGCCTTCTTGCCATAAGAACTCGGTGGTACGCAAAAAGAGACGGGGCCTTAGCTCCCAGCGAACTACATTGGCCCATTGATTGATGAGCACCGGCAGGTCGCGGTAGCTTTGAATCCATTGGCTGAAACTCTCAGCAATAATCGTCTCGCTCGTGGGGCGAATGACAAGAGCTTCTTCGAGTTGACCTTCGAGCTTTACCTGACCATCGACAATTTTTAAGCGTGTATGGGTCACCAAAGCCATTTCTTTGGCAAAACCTTCGACATGTTCGGCTTCTTTAAGGAAAAGGCTGACCGGCACAAGCAGCGGAAAATAACAGTTATCATGCCCGGTTCGCTTAATTTCTTCGTCTAAGATGCGCTGAATACGCTCCCAAATGCCCATGCCCCAAGGCTTGATCACCATGCAGCCCCGCACCGTCGAGTTCTCGGCCATGTCAGCTCCGGCAATAACCTCTTGATACCATTCGGTATAATTTTTTTGGCGAGTGTTGTTCATCTATCCCTCTTATTGGCCAATCGCTTTCACCCAATTTACGATGTCATTATAAGTTGCGAATACCATGAGACTGATAAGCAAGGCAGCCGCAATATTTTGAATCACACTTTGCATCTTGATCGGCAAAGGCTTACCGCGCAGGCCTTCAACCACGCAGAGCAATAATGTGCCACCATCTAAAAGCGGTATGGGCAGTAAATTCATAATTCCAAGAATCAGAGAAATTCGCAGCATAAATTGCAACAATTCAAAAATACCTTGGTCAGCCTGTTGGTGAGCCATGCGCATAATCGCCACGGGCCCGCCCACCGACTGTTTAAAATTGACCCGCCCCGTGACCATTTGCCAAATGCCTTCAACCATAGCTGCAGCGGCATACACATTCTCATAAATGGCTTCACGAGCGGCCCGCCCCAAGCCCATCTTTTGAAGTCGTTTCTGCCCGCCTGCGCCCAGCTCGGCGTCGAGCTCTAACTCAAGGCCCACCAGGCCCACTTTTTCTGGGTCCCAAGTATCAGGAATAGGCTGCTTTTGACCTGGATAGAGCACCAGTGCTTTATCGCCACGTTTAAGGCCTATAGCCACAGCCTGAGCGCCTTTGTGCTCTATTTCTTTGGCTTTGGCAAAGAGAGCGTCAAATTCAGAGCCTTGTTTTAGTTCCTTGCCAGCGATACTCGTGATCTCATCGCCCTTTTGAAAGCCCGCTTGCTCTGCCGGTGTGCCGGGTACCACCCGCTCAACCACCGAACGCAAAGGGGGATTGCCGGGGCTTATCACCACCCCCAGCCGGTAACGGCCGACTTGCGAGTCTAAGCGACTCAAGACCTGCACCTCAGTACGCTTGCTGCCACGTAAAACCAACAACTTAGTCTTTACACCAGGATGCTTACGCGAAGCCGTATCGATCATCTTGCCCAGGGCCTCAGCATTCATGGCCCACTCGCCATCGACTTTAAGAATCTGATCGCGGGGCTTTAGGCCGGCCGCAGCAGCGGCACTATCATCATTCACTTCTTGAATCAACGGCGGCGCGATAAAAAGTGGGCGTCCCAAAGTTGCATAAAGCACAAAAAGCGCTATGACCGGAAACACAAAATTGGCCAAAGGCCCTGCGACGAGAACAAGCCCTCGAACCCACCAGGGCTTGGCTAAAAATTCATCAGGTTTACGCTGATGGGTCTCACCTTCTTTTTCTTCATATTCTCCGGCAGGCTTGACGAAGCCGCCCAAAGGTATGGCCGCAATTTGGTACTGAGTGCCGCCTCGTTCAAAGGTGAAGAGCGGAGTACCAAAACCGATCGAAAAGACTTCGATGCGAATCTTAGAAAGCTTGGCCACCGTGAAATGCCCCAGTTCGTGCACAAAAACTATGGCCCCTAGGGCGACAATCGAGAAAAAGACCTTGGGCAGAAATAGCACCCCGGCCACTGCCACCGCCACAAAGGCCAGGCCGCGCCACAGACGCTGAGCCGAGCTCACAGGAACCTTGGTTTCAAGCATGCATCACCTCACGGGCCTCTTGCCGGGCCCAGGCATCGGTCTCTAAGACCGTTTGCAAAGTCATGCGCGCAGTAGCTCTGCGGCGATGACGCTTGAGCACTTCGCCAATCACGCGCGGAATGCCCAAAAAATCGAGTTTCCCTGCTAAGAACGCGCCTACGGCCACTTCATTAGCAGCATTGAGAGCAGCAGGGGCAGTACCGCCCCTGCGTCCCGCTTCATAGGCGTAGGCCAAACACGGAAAGCGGCGCATGTCAGGCTGCTCAAAGGTCAGGGCCTTCAACGCTAAAAAGTCGAGGTGCTTGGCCGATGGCACCGCACGATCAGGCCAAGTAAAGGCATGCTGTATCGGCAGGCGCATATCGGTGGGACCCAATTGAGCCAGCACCGAACCATCCACCGCCTCAACCATGCTATGGATGACCGATTGAGGATGCACCACCACGCTGATGCGATCAAAGTCCACACCAAAGAGCCAGCGTGCCTCAATGACCTCTAAACCTTTGTTCATCAAGGTCGCTGAATCAATAGTAATTTTGGCGCCCATGACCCAAGTCGGATGTTTCAAGGCTTGCTCTAGGGTGACGCGCTTGAGCTGGCTAGCAGGCATCTGACGAAAAGGGCCGCCCGAGGCTGTTAAGATCACGCGGCGAACCTGACTCAAACTTTCAACGCCCGCCAAGCATTGAAAGATAGCGTTATGTTCTGAGTCAACGGGCAGCAGCTTGACGCCCTTGCGCTTGACCGCACGGGCGACCAGTTCACCGCCCGCCACCAGTGTCTCTTTATTGGCCAGGGCAATATCTTTACCCGCTTCAATGGCTTGCAGCGTGGGCACCAAGCCCGCAGCGCCCACCACTGACGTGAGCACTAAATCTGCCGAACGTAGCGTAGCCACTGCGCTAAGAGCTTCGCTGCCGCTCACCAAGCGCGTCTTGATCTTGGGGTTGCGGCGCATTTTAGCGCGCAGCCACGCACCGCCTTCTTCAGACGTAATGCCTGCTAACTCAGGCTTGAATTCTACAATTTGACGCCAAAGCTGGTCGGCCTGGCGGCCGGCTGAGACTGCCACCAACTTGACTCTGCCCTTTAAATGACGACAGACGTCCATGGCGCTCATGCCAATCGATCCCGTTGAGCCCAGTATCGCGATGCGACGCTGCTTCAAATGACCTTCAAGAGCTTGGCAACGACATAGAGAAAGGGGGCCACAAAAAGCGAGCTATCAATCTTGTCGAGAAAGCCACCCTGGGCCGGAATAATAGCGCTGCTGTCTTTCACGCCGCCATAACGCTTGAGCATGCTTTCAAAAAGATCGCCGGCTTGGGCCAACACGCAAGCTGGCACGCTCAAGGCCACGAGCATGGGCCAACGTAGCGGAAAATCTTCAGGCAGCAACCAGGGCAGCACCAATCCTGAGAGCAAAGCGGTCACCGCCATGCCGCCCCAAAAGCCTTCCCATGTTTTTTTGGGGCTCAGGGGCGAAAAGGGCCGCTTGCCAAAGGGCTTGCCTATAAAAAGCGCACCCGAGTCATAGATCCAGGCATACCAAAAGACCAGCAGCACCCACCAATGCCCATAGGTAAGCTCGTGAAGTAGCAGCACATGCACGCCCAAGACGCCAAGATAAACTGGGCCCGCTAGTTCGGCAAAAAAGCGAATCATGCCTTTTTCTAAATCGGCATAGGCCACCACCAAGATGGCCACGACGATAAAGAAGATGGCCAGGGCCTGCAGTACCGAGAGTGTGCCGCCCTCCAGCCAAAATGGCTCAATCGGAACCACCCCTTTGAGGGCGGTGGGCATCAGGGTTACGAATAAGGCGATCACGCCAGGCCAAGGGCTGATGCGCAAGCCGCGGTGTTCGAGCACGCCTCGGTACTCAAAAAACGCCATCAATAAGGCCGAAGCGATAAAGAGCCTGAAATACACCGGGTTACCCTTAAAGAGTAAACCCAAGAAAAAGGGCAATATTACCGCTGAGACTAGAATTCGTTTGAGCATGGCTACCTCAGGCCGGCCGCGCCTTGACGTCGCCAAAACGGCGTTCGCGACGTGCAAAATCGCGAAGCGCTTCAGCGAACTGGGGCTTGCGGAAATCAGGCCATAGGGTGGGGGTGAAGTAAACTTCGGCGTAAGCGCTCTGCCAAAGCAAGAAATTACTAAGGCGATGCTCGCCCGAGCTGCGAATGACAAAGTCGGGATCTGGCAAATCAGCCGTGTCTAAATAACCTGACAGCACGCGCTCGTCGATTTTATGCGCCTGCATCTTGCCGGCTTTCACGTCACGAGCGATAGCGCGCACAGCTTTGACGATCTCAGCTCGGCCACCATAGTTGAGAGCCAGAGTCAACGTCAGGCCCGGGTTCTTGGCCGTGACTTTGCGGCTATGATCGAGTTGACGACGGGCTGCCAAAGGCAAAGCTGCCAATTCACCAATGGCGCGCACGCGCACTTTGTTCTCGTGCAACTCTCGAAGTTCGCGCTTGAGATAAAGCTCAAGCAGAGCCATAAGAAAACGTACTTCGGCCGAGGGACGGCGCCAGTTTTCAGATGAGAATGCGTACAAGGTTAAATAGGGGATGCCCAAGGCCGAGCAGGCTTTCACAATAGCACGCACCGAATCAAGGCCGACCTTGTGACCCGCTATGCGGGGCAGGCCACGCTTCTTAGCCCAGCGCCCGTTGCCGTCCATGATGATGGCCACATGGCGGGGTAGGCGGGCAGGGTCGAGCGTCATGTCTTCGCTCATGTCAAATTTCGAGCAGTTCGGATTCTTTCTTTTTAGCCAGCTCGTCCACTTTGCTAATGGCCGCGTCAGTGGCCTTTTGGGCGGCGGTCTCGGCGCCCTTCGATTCGTCTTGCGAGGTTCCCGCCTTTTCAGCGGCTTTAATCTTGTCATTGGCATCGCGGCGTATGGCGCGTATAGCCACGCGGGCGTCTTCAGACATCTTCTTGACCACCTTGGCTAGGTCTTTGCGCCGTTCTTCGGTCATGGGCGGAAAACTGACGCGCACCAACTTACCGTCGTTCTGCGGGGTCAACCCTAAGTTACTTTGAAAGATCGCTTTTTCAATTTCGCCAATGGCGGATGGATCATAGGGCTTAATCTCTAGCGTGCGCGCATCGGGGCTCATGATATTGGCAAGTTGCAACAAAGGCGTCTCGGTGCCGTAATACTGCACTCGCACGCCCTCTAAAATCGCGGCCGAAGCTCGGCCGGTGCGCAGGGTCGAAAACTCGCCCTGCATCACTTCGATGCTCTTGTTCATACGCGCTTGCGCGTCTTTGAGAATTTCTGCGCTCGACATATCAATGCACCAAAGTGCCAATGGCGTCGCCCATAACCGCCCGGCGTATATTGCCCGATTTGTGAAGATTGAAAACTAAGAGGGGCAAATGATTCTCTTCGCAAAGTGTAAAAGCGGTTGTATCCATGACTTTTAAACGCCGACGAAAAACTTCGGCAAAGCTCATGCTCTTAAAACGACGGGCTGATTTGTCTTTCTTGGGGTCCGCGGTATAGATACCGTCCACTTGCGTGGCTTTCATAATAATGTCTGCTTTAATTTCAAGCGCGCGCAGCACAGCAGCCGTGTCAGTCGAGAAGTAGGGATTACCGGTGCCGCCGGCAAAGATCACCACGCGACCTTTTTCTAAGTGGCGCACGGCACGGCGGCGAATAAAGCTCTCGGCCACCTTTTGAATCTCAATAGCCGTCTGCACCCGTGTGACCACACCCTGCTTTTCAAGCGCATCTTGCAATGCCAAGGCATTGATAACTGTGGCCAGCATGCCCATATAATCGCCGGTGCTGCGGTCTAAACCGCCTTTTTCACCTGATTGGCCGCGAAAGATATTGCCGCCCCCAATCACCAAGCCGATTTCCACCCCCAGATCACATACCTCTTTAATCTGGCGCACGATCGATATGACGGTCGAGGCATCAATGCCAAGGCCCTGGCCACCGGCCAGGGCTTCGCCGCTGATCTTAAGCAGGGCCCGCTTGTATTTAGGCTTCGGCAAGGGTTTTAGGCCCCCACGCCGACTTTGAGACGCACAAAGCTGGCGATCTCAACGCTATCGCCGACCTTGGCCGCAGCTTGCTTGATCAAATCAGCCACCTTGAGCTTGCCATCCATAATAAATATTTGCTCGAGCAAGGTGATCTCTTGCAGCACCTTGTTGACCTTGCCATCAGCAATCTTTTCGATCATGGCATCAGGCTTGCCGGTCGCTTTAGCCTGGGTCACGGCAATTTCGCGCTCGCGAGCAATCAGCTCAGGGCTGATCTGCTCGCGCGACAAAACCTCGGCAGGCGGCATATGGCCAGCTACCTGCATGGCTAGATTCTTAGCCAGCTCAATCATTTCAGGCTTAGCCGCAGTTTCGCTCTTGCCGCATTTCAAACCAACCAGCGCGCCCAATTTGCCATCGCTATGCAGATAGCTGCCGACCACGCCACCGACTACTTCAAGTTTAGCCACACGCGAGAGCTGCATGTTCTCGCCCAACTTGCCAATGACGGCCTTCAGCGACTCTTCGACCGAACGGCCAACATCTTTTTTGCTGGGCAGCTTAGACAAAGCTTCGGCTTCGGCCTTGGCATCGCCCGGCTTGCTGTCAGTCAAAGCTTGTTCAGTCAGTCCGCTCAAAAAACCTTTAAAATCATCGGTCCGCGCCACAAAATCGGTCTCGCAATTAACTTCGACCAGCACGCCTTGGCTGCCTGCAGTCTTGAGGCCCACGAGCCCTTCGGCCGCAGCGCGCCCCGCCTTCTTGGCTGCATTGGCCAGGCCCTTTTCACGCAGCCACTTAACGGCGCTATCGATGTCGCCAGCACTCTCTTCCAGCGCCTTTTTGCATTCCATCATGCCTGCGCCAGTTTTTTCACGCAGGTCTTTGACTGAGCTAGCCGTGATGGTCATTTTGCGACTTCCTTCCCCTCTTCATCTTCGTCGCCCACAATAAAGCGGCTCTTGATGGCATCGGGATCTTCTTCTTCACCCGTGACCGGGGCAACGGTGTCATCGGGACGAGCCATTTCGCGGCCTTCTTTAATCGACTCGGCGATGACCGAGCACATCAGCTGAATGGCGCGAATAGCGTCGTCGTTACTAGGAATGGGATAATCAATCAGGTCAGGATCGCAATTGGTGTCGACCAGAGCCACAATAGGAATGCGCAGGCGCATAGCTTCTTCGACCGCGGTCTTTTCTTTGTGAGGATCGACAATAAAAATAGCGTCAGGAAGGCGATTCATGTTCTCGATGCCGCCCATATTACGGCGCATGCGCTCGAGGTCTTTTTCTTTTTCCATCTGCTCATGCTTAGGCAAACGGGTCAAAGAACCGTCTTCTTTGCTCTTTTTCAAGGCACGAAAACGCAGCAAGGAACGACGCACGGTCGTGAAGTTGGTCAGGGTGCCGCCCAGCCAGCGCTGGTTAACATAAGGCGACCCGCAGCGCGTAGCTTCGTCAGCCACAGGCACTTGACCCTGTTTTTTGGTACCGATGAAAAGGATGGTGCCGCCCTTGGCGGCTGTGCCGCGAACAAATTCAATCGCCGTCTTGAGGCGCGTCGCGGTCTTTTGCAGATCAATAATATAAATGCCGTTGCGCTCGCCAAAGATGTACTTGGCCATCTTGGGGTTCCAGCGGCGCTTTTGATGCCCAAAGTGCACACCGGCTTCAAGCATACGCTTAATCGTGACTTCAATAGCCATGTCTTACTCCTTGCAGGGTTATGCGTTCCCTCTGTTTTGAACTGCGCCGGCGTTTTCTCCCGCCGTACCCACGCGTCCAGACCACCAGGGGGTGCGAATTCTCCCTAGAAATTAGGGAGTTTTAGAGCTCGGATTGTATCCTGAAACAGGGTGAGACTTCAATATATATAGGAAGCGACCATTCCTTAAAAGTGCCTAAAATCAAAGAAAAAAGCCCGGATACAAGACCCGGACCTTTTCAATCAACAAAAACTGATTCTCTTAACTCCGATAGCTCGCGTTGATCTTCACGTAGTCATAACTCAAATCTGCTGTGAACACCGTGGCGTCAGCTTTGCCGAGGTGCAGCTCGACCAAGACATCCACTTCTTTGCGTTTGAGCAGGCCCAAAGCTTTGGCTTCGCTAAATTCAATGGCACAGCCGCCCCGACAGACTTTCAAAGGTCCAAAGCTGACATCGACTTTGTCAGGCTGAATCTTCACGCTAGAGTTGCCCAATGCGGCCATGATGCGACCCCAATTAGCGTCCATGCCGAACATAGCCGTCTTGAAAAGGCTGCTCTTGCTAATCTCCATGGCCACTTGGCGCGCTTGTGAAAAGTCAGGGGCGCCTTCGACTTTGACCGTGATGAACTTGGTCGCGCCTTCGCCGTCGAGAACTACCCGGCGCGCCAATTCTTGACACACTAGGACAAGGGCCTCGGCAAACTTAATGCCATCGCCACTCAACATCTTGATGGGCTTGTTGCCGGCGCGGCCATTCGCCATGGCAATGATCATGTCATTGGTCGAGCAGTCGCCATCAACACTAATGCAATGAAAGCTCTGGTCAACGGCTCCTTTCAAGGCCTTCTGTAATGCTTCAGGAGCAATCGAGGCATCGGTGGTGATAAAGCCAAGCAAGGTGGCCATGTTGGGATGAATCATTCCCGATCCCTTAGCCATGCCGCCAATGCGAACTGATTTGCCATCGAGAATGATCGTGGTGCTGAATTCTTTGACAAAAGTGTCGGTGGTCAAAATTGCCCGAGCAGCTTCTTCGCCGCCATCAATCGAAAGCGAGCGGGCAGCAGTTTCGATACCTTTGGCCACTTTGTCCATGGGCAGAAACTTGCCGATGACGCCGGTCGAGGCTACGAGAACTTCTTTATCGGGCAGGCCTAAATGATGACCCACCAGACTGGTCATCTTCTCAGCATCTTCGATGCCTTTTTTACCGGTGCAGGCATTCGCGTTGCCCGCGTTGATGACCACGGCGCGCACCGTGCCCTGCGCCATGCGTTTCTGCGTGACTAAGACGGGCGCGGCTTTCACCTGATTCTGGGTGAAGACGGCCGCCACGGTCGCGGGTGACTCGCTATAAACGATGGCGAGATCGCTCTTGTCGGTTTTTTTGATGCCGCAAGAAACGCCCTGAGCTAAAAAGCCCTTGGCAAAGGTGATCGAGCCGCTATGTTGCGTGGTCTTCATTCGTCCTCCTCGGACGTCAAAGGGCTAAGGCTCTTAAGCCCAAGCCTTCATCTTGGCCAAAACCGGCCATAAGGTTCATATTTTGAATTGCCTGAAATGCCGCGCCTTTGCCGAGATTATCTGTGCAAGAAACAATGATCACCCTGCCAGTGCGGCTGTCGATTCTTAAGCCGATATGGCATTCGTTGGTGCCGCGCACACTGCGAATTGAAGGCAGTTCCCCGCCAGGATAAACATGAGTGAAGGGTGCTGAAACATAAGCTTTGGTGTAGATACCTATAGCCTCTTCTTGCGTGAGCGGCTTGGTGGGCTCGACGTAACACGTGGCCAGTATGCCGCGTGAAAGCGGCAAAAGATGGGGCGTGAACGTAACGCGTGTTTCTGCACCCATAGCCTTACCAATCTCTTGCTCGATTTCTGCAATATGCCTGTGACCGCCCCCGACGTTATAAGTCGAGAAATTATCATAGACTTCGCTAAAGGCCGTGCTCTGCTGCAGCTTGCGCCCCGCGCCACTCACGCCACTTTTGGCGTCGACGATGATGCTACCGGGCTTAATCAAGCCGGCTTTCGCCAGGGGATAGAGGGCCAAGATCGACGTGGTGGTATAGCAGCCCGGGTTGGCAACCAAACGTGCAGCTTTAATCTTGTCTGCATAAAGTTCAGGCAAGCCATAGACCGCTTCGGCTAAAATGCCCGTGGCGCTATGCGCATGCTTGTACCAGAACTCATAATTCTTGGCATCACTCAGCCTAAAGTCTGCGCTGAGGTCGATCACTTTTATCCCCGCCTCTAAGAGCGCAGGGACAAACGCAAGGGATGCCGTGTGGGGCAAAGCTAAAAAAGCATAGCTCACTTTGTCTTTGAGCTCTGCTGGCTCAAGCTTTTCTAACATCGGTAATCTCAAGCTGCGCAGCGCAGGGTAGAGAGAGGCCATGCTTTGACCTGCACTGCTATCCCCGCCCAAATACGCAATTTCAGCACGCGGATGCGCGGCTAAAACTCGAACGAGTTCAGCCCCGCTATAACCACTGGCACCAAAGATTGCTATTCTCATCTTTGACATGGTCAGTTGCCTGAGTACTCCACAAAAAATTGCTTCTTAAGGTCGTCCATCCATTCGGCCATCTTGGCGTCGACCTTGTTACGATAAATCATGTTTCGCACCTGCTGGCGCACCGTATCGAAATCGCGCAATTCGCCGGGCTTGCGCTCTTCGACCCACAAGAGGTGCCAACCTTCTTCGCTGCGCACCGGGCCAGCCATTTGGCCGGGCTTCACGCCAAAAGCTGCTTTCTCAACGTCTGCCCAGCGCAGGCCGCCCTTTTCGATCCAACCCAGGCGGCCGCCCTTGCCAGCGGTCAAGTCGTCCTTACTGTCTTTCTTGGCCACAGCGATAAACTCAGATTTAGAATTCGCGCTAGCCTTAATGGCCACGAGAGCCGCCTCAGCTTTGGCCTTATCTGCAAAGCCATACACGATATGGCGCAAGTTCACTTGATCGCCGACGGCAAAGGCCGCTTTGTTCTCTTCGTAGAACTTCTTAGTCTCTTCGTCTGATACGCGCAAACTAGGACGAAATTCTTGCTCTTTAATCTTCTGCATGCGGCCGGCAGTCTGGCGGTCTTTGACGCGTTCGCGCAGTTTGTTTCGAAACTCTGTCACCGAGGTACGTTGGCGGGCAAGCTCGACCTCGAATTCATCGATCGATGCAAAACGCGCGCGCGTCTCGTCAAAAATCTTTTCCATCTCGTCTTCAATCTCGACGCTGTTAGGCAAGTAGGGGTTGGCACCTGCTCGGCCACCATCCACGGCTTCTTTCCAGCCCGCGGGGCCTTTCTCGGCAGCTAAAATCATGAGCTTTTCGCTGATGATCTGATCTAAGAGACGTGCCTTAGTTTCGGCGACTTTCTTTTTGCCTTCGACCGAATCTCGTTCTTGCTGGGTCATGCCCATCAAGAACGGCGTGATGGCTTGTTCGAGATCTCGGTTAGTAACCATACCGGGGCCAACCTTAGCCACGATCTTAACGATAGGTTCAGCGGCTTGAAGCGCGCAGACTAAGGTCAGGCTCAGAAACAAAACTTTGATCATTTGATTTTCTTTCCCTTCTTCTTTGGGGCCTCGGCCGACTTCGGACCAGGGCTCGGCTCAAGGCCGGCTTCGATCTTGATCACCACGCTTTGCCTGAGCAAGAAAAGCCAATCTTGATAAAGCGGCTGCTCTCGCGCTTTGACTAACTCAGCGTGTATTTCGGGCGCAGCCTCGTCTAGGCTCAGAGTGCGCGTTGCCCTGCGTTCATCCACCCTGAAAAGGTGCCAGCCAAAACCACTTTGATAGAGGCTACTCAGCTCACCCGGCTTGAGTGGAGCGACTTTCAGCCAGATGTCTTTGGGCAGGCTTAAACGCGACATCCAACCTAGCTCGCCACCTCGAGCCGCCTCGGGCCCGTGACTATAGCGTGCTGCCACAGACTCAAAGGGCTCGCCCAATCTAAGTTCAGCCTGGGCCTTTTCGACCTCAGCCCGGCGAGAGCTAAAGACTTGCCGCAAGCGCACTGCCTCAGGACGCCGGAAATCAGTCACGTGTTCCCAGTAATAACCTTTTAGGTCTTCTTGCCGTATGACTAGCTGTGACCTGATTTTCAAACGTACGGCTTCGTCGGCCAGGGTCTGACGCTCTAAGCGACGACGATAGTAATCTGAGCTGACGCCGCGTGCTGCCAACGACTCGCTCAGGGCCTGGTCGCTAAGCCCAGCCTTGGCCAGTTGGCGCTGCTGCTCAAAAGCCGCCGAATCGAGGCGCGCACCTAGGCGCTGGCCTTGCCCCAGTAGCAGGGCCTGATCGATCAAATCTTCTAGCGCCGCGCTGCGCTGCTCAGAACTCGGAACCTGGCCTGGCTCGCCCAGCATCAGGCGAGCTTCCATCTCAACATCGTCTTTGAGAATCGCCTCAGCGCCGACCCAAGCTGCGACGAGACTAGGATCAACGCGCTTACAGCTTAAGCCCATGGCTGCCCAGGCCAAGAGGGCCAGGGCAAAGCGCAAGTTCACGGTTGGGCGCCAGACAGGGGCACCGAACTTTGCTTCAGAACCTCTGGTTTAATGGTGATGCGCAGGTTCTGGCTGACCTGAACAAAAAGTTTTTCGAGCCGCAACTGCTTTTCAAGCTCGCCCTTGAGCGCAGCCATACCGGGTATGGGCTGGCTGCCGGCGGCGGCCTTGCGGTCAGCATAAGCTGCTTTAAGTTCAGCCTCGCTAATGAGGACGCTTCGGCCTTGACTCTGCAGCAGTGCCTCGATCAGGGTACGTTGCTCGACCGCCCGGTCGAGCTGATCGAGCTGGGCCTGGGCACTGGCAATCGCCTCAAGCAATTCAAAACGGACCGCTTTGCTCTGCTCGTCCATGGCTTTTTTAACAGCTGGGTCGCTGGCCAAGCCTAAGCGTTTCGCTTCTTGAACCAAGGCCTCTTGCTTGACCATTTGGTTCAGAATTTGCTGGCGAGTGCGTTCATCCAAAGCCTGATCAGGCCGAACGCTGTGAAAGACCCGCAATTGTCGGTCGAATTCATCTAGGCTAATGCTTTGCTTGCCAACCTCAGCCACCGATGACGAGCCGCAGCCAAGCCCTAAGCTGGCCAAAAGCGCGATGCCGTAAAGCGAAATACGAGTTAAGCCCAAGTCAGCACGAGCCCCTAAAAAAAACGAAGGAGTCAACCTTTGCTCAGGCCAACTCCCGACTAGAGATTTTAACATACGGTTTCAGTTGGGGCAACAAGCTACGCAGGGCAGCCAGTGCTTGTCCAGGCTTGATTTTTAAGGCTAAACCGGGAGGCGGGCCCACCAAAAAACGTATATTTTCTTTAAAACGGGCCATTAAATCTGTCGCAAATTTGCCCCCAGGCAAACGATCATCAAACCAACGCAGAATAATCTGGTCGGGCTTGCTCACGACCTGGCTCAGGCCCAACTCGCGGGCCCAAACTCTGATTTCAACCGCATCGATCAGAGATTGGGCAGGCATCGGCGCAATGCCATAACGATCTTTCATTTCATGTCTCAAATCGGCAAGCTCGTCGAAAGTCTCAACATTTGAGAGGCGCTTGTACCAATCCATCTTCTGCCGAGCATCTTCGACATAGGTTTCAGGCAGGTAAGCATCCATGTCGAGTTCTAAAATCGGCGTGCGATCTGGCTCGACATCTTCGCCCTTGAGCTTGGCAACGGCCTCTTGCAGCAAGTGGCAATAAAGATCAAAGCCCACGGCAGCGACATGCCCGTGTTGCTCAGGCCCAAGAATATTGCCGACACCCCGAATCTCTAAGTCACGCATGGCAACTTTAAAGCCCGAACCCAGGTCTGTGAACTCTTCCATGGCAGCCAAACGCTTCTCAGCCACCTCAGGTAAGGCCCGACCTTTGGGATAAAACAAATAAGCATAGGCCTGGCGGCCGGAACGACCCACGCGCCCGCGCAGCTGATAGAGCTGGCTTAGGCCAAAATTCTCACTGTGATTAATGATAATGGTATTCACGTTTGGAATATCCAAACCGGATTCAATGATCGTCGTAGCCACCAAGACGTCATGAGCGCGGCCTAGAAACTCGACCATCGCCTTTTCTAAATCATGCTTAGGCATCTGGCCATGGGCCACGGCCACACGGGCCTCGGGAACTAAGGCTCTCAGCCTCTCGGCCACCTTCTCGATGTCTTTCACGCGGTGATGCACAAAAAATATTTGGCCTTGGCGTTTGAGCTCGTTCTGAATAGCATCACGAAGTATGCCTTCATTTTCTTCTAACACATAAGTGCGCACCGGCAGGCGATCCAAAGGCGGTGTTTCGATCATGCTCATATCTCGCAGGCCTGAAAGCGAGAAATGCAGCGTCCGAGGGACGGGGGTAGCTGACATTGACAACACACCCACGCTGGCCCTGAGATTCTTGAGCCGCTCTTTGTGGGCCACGCCAAAACGCTGCTCTTCATCCACCACGATCAGGCCCAGGCGCTTGAACTTAACGTCTTGGCTGAGCAAGCGATGGGTGCCCACGACAATATCTAAGCTGCCCTTTTCGAGACTCTCAATTGTTTCTTTAATCTCTTTGGGCGAACGAAAGCGAGAAAGCAGGCCTAACTTCACCGGAAAGTCAGCGAGCCGCTCAAGAAAAGTCGAATAATGCTGCTGCGCTAAAATCGTTGTGGGCACCAAAACCGCGACCTGCTGACCCGCCATCACGGCTTTGAATGCCGCCCGCAGAGCGACTTCTGTTTTACCAAAACCCACATCACCGCAAAGCAGGCGATCCATGGGCTTACGCGACTCTAAGTCACGTTTGCAGTCTTCGATGGCCCGCAGCTGGTCTTCGGTCTCTTCAAAGGGAAAACTTTCTTCAAAGGTCTTTTGTTCGCTTGAATCGGGACCACTGCTGGGCGCCTGAGCCACTTGGCGCTGGGCATAGAGCTTGAGCAGTTGCTGGGCCAACTCAGCCACACTCTTTTTGACTTTCTCTTGCTGATTTTGCCATGTGGCAGCCCCTAATTTATGCAGGCGAGGCTGCTCTTCACCGCCCAAATATTTCTGCACCAAGTTCACTTGGTCCACGGGCACATAGAGCTTTTCATTGTCGGCATATTCTAAAAACACAAAGTCCTTGGCATGTTCTTCAATGACTAAGCGCGTCACGCCGCGAAACAAGCTAATACCATGGCGCAGGTGCACGGCATAATCGCCCGCCTTGAGCTCAGCAAAACTTTCTATTTTTCGCGCGCCTTTCAGACCCTTATAACGATGGCGATAAACGCGCGGTGCCTGCACGGCCGAACGCCGCAATATTTCGTGATCAGAGACCAGGGCTAGGCGGGCGTCTTGGTTCCAAAATCCCTTTTCGACGCGGCCCAGACAAAGGCCGATTTCACCCGAAATGAGCGAATCGGTGTCGTCGTCCGACCCCAGTTCACGGCAAGGGAGCTGGCGTTCTTCGAGATAGGCCTTAAGGCGCGTGAGATCACCATGGGTGTGGCAGGCTGCCACAATACGCGCGCCCTGCGACATCCAGACCATGGCCTCATTGCGCACCGATTGCGGATCACTGGGCGTGATGCTCAATGACTTAAAAGTGAGTCCCAAGGGATGCAAATCTTTAAATTCGCCCATGCTGTGGGGCAGCAGGGACATGGCTAAACGCGGCAAGGGCCTAAGCTTTTTCTCAAGCTCATCAAAGGGCATATAGAAATCATTCGCGTCAGGAAAAGCCTGGCCCAATTCCGCGCGTTTGATCTGCACTTCAAGGGCTTCGTCAGCCAGCCTAACGCGCGTGTCGCGCCACGCCTGGGGTTGATCAAGAAAAACTAAAGGCGGCTGAGGCAGCTGCTCAAAATAATCAAATAGCGTGCAATCGGGATAGAAGTAAGGCATCAGGTGGTCAAGCCCACCGAAGTGACGCGTTTCGGCCAGCTTATCGACGAGGCTCTTGCGCTGGGCTGGTTTGAGTTTTCCCTTTTCGGCTAAGCGTTTGAGTCCAGCAACGCGTATGGCATCTTCTAAAATTAGTTCATGAAAAGGCATGACCGCTGCTGCTTGCAAGGGCTGCAAAGATTTCTGAGTCGAGGGATCAAACTCGCGCAGGCTTTCTAACGCATCGCCAAAAAATTCCAGACGCAATGGCGCATCACGATCAGGCGGGGCAATATCAACAATGCCGCCACGTACACAGAACTGGCCAGGCTCTTCGACACTCGCTTCGCGACGATAGCCCAAGCGCAGCAAGGACGCACATAGCTGATCCAAGGGGTAGTCGCGGTCTATTTTCAAGTCAATCGATGCGCCCAAGAGAGCTTCGGGCGCGACTTGTTTTTGCAGCAAAGCAGGCAAGCTTGTTACCACGATCATTGGCTCGCCCGCGGCCAAACGCCCCAAGATAAGCAGGCGCTCAATGTTTTTGCCATGCTCGCGGTTAACGGCCTCAACGCCCTCAACACTAATGGCCGGAAAATAGACGAGAGGGTCTGTACCTGGATCGAGTTGGGCTGGGTATTTGACATGGTATTCGCTGGTTTCACCCGGGCGCGAAAGGCTAGCAAAGCCCTGCAAAAAGAAACGCAGCTCGTCATGCACCGCCAGGGCCTGCTCTTCATTTAAGCAAACAATCAGCCCACTACGGCGAAGGCGCGAGATCAATGCGCCAGCGACATAAGCGCGCGAAGCGCCCCAAACCCCGGTAAGCCAAGTGCCCCGGCGCAGCTCAATGGCCTCGAGTATTTTTTGACCTTGGCTAGTCTCTAGCAGGTCATTTAAGCAACGCGTGAAAAACAAGGATTCTCCGAAAACGCCAAAAAGCCAAGGACCCTGTCAGCATTTGCTGCAAGGCCCTTGGCTGGGCAGGTGCAAGATTTTAAGGCGCGCCTAGCTGCCGATTATTTCTTAACAGCCTCAGGCTTGTCGTCGTTGTGGCCGACATAGAAGCGATGTTCCAGCACATCTTCACCATTGAGCGTGAGGATGAGGCTGTAGAAGCCCTTGGCCGGAAATTCGACTTTCCATGGGACTTCGACAGAATAATCAAAGAGCTCGTTGAAAAGATTAAAAGCCACGGGATCTTTGGTGTGGTCAATCACATTGCCCTTAGGGTCGACCAAGCGCAAATTGCCCACGAAAGCGCCATAGCCCTGGTGAAAGACCAAGGTCGTGATGAAGTCACGCTTAAGGGGGAAAGTATCGGTCTTGTCATAAATAAAGTTAGCACAGGGAAAGCGGTCATATTGACGACCCTGATACATAACATTCAAATCAAAGAACATCAGGTTGATGCGGGGCAAGTCAGCCGTTCGCTTATACGAAACAGCCGCGGGCTTGGGCGCGCCGCTCTTGATCAGCAGACTGTAGCCGTTGGCCGCGCTTTTGCCCTCAAAGGCCACGGGCTCTAACAAGTCAATCACCAGCCAGGTTTCATTGCCAGGATGCGCGCTCATGCGAGCCTTGACCACGGAACCCAAATTAATATCACGACTCAAAGCTTTCTCAAACATGCGCGTGTTGGGTAACTTGACCAGCACGCGGTCAGGGTTTTTCAACACCGAGGCTTTGCCGCGCAGCGACTTCATCGCGCGCACGCTGATGCGAACGCCTTCTTCAACCTGCTGGTAACCCAAATCTTCAATTAAGGTTGAAGGCCGGGCCGTAGGCTTGGGTATAGGTGTGGGAACCGCTGTGGGCGGCACGGCAGTAGGCACGGCACTAGGCTGGTCACTCGGGACTGCCGTGGGTTCGACCGTAGGGATTTCTTTGTTCAGACCTTTTTTAACGGGCGAGAGACTGATGGCATCATCATCTTCATCCAACACCAGGCCAGCAGCAGACGCAATCTGGCTAAAAGCAGCCACGAACGTCAGCACTATTAAATAACGAAGCGATTTGATCATGAATCCCCAAATCTTGAGGAAAACCTGTCGATAAGTCTGAATCCCCTAGATATTACAATAGAATGCCACTATTTGGAACGTAGATTTTGTGGCCTTATCACATGCACGCTGCTCATAGGTGGGTTTTGCGCGCCTGCGGGATCTAGAATCATGTAAGCCATTAACTGATTTTTCAACGGCAAATAGCCCAGGGTTGCGCCAATGCGGCCGCCCAGGAACTTGCCCAAGATGCGATGACTGGGCTCTTGAGCGACCTTACCCTGGCTAATCTCAAATCCTAAAGCGTAGTTATCGCGAATGGAACCAATGAGAAGGCTCTGTGCAGCCTGGCCATTGAGGGGCTGGGTGCCCATCATATAACCCCACTCATCCCCTGCGACCGCGCCCTCGCGGTCCCAAACTCGTATCAAACCTTGTCCACGCGGCCGGCCGCTGAGCACCTCGACTCGGCCATGGCGAGCCTGCCAGCCTGGCGAACTGACGGCAAGTTCAGCCCGGCCATCGCCATCTAAGTCGCCCAGGCCCAAGAGCTTGAAGGCAAAATTAGCATGAGGCTGCTCGCCCTCTAAGGTGAAACCTGCCTTGCGTGCCAAACCTTGTCGAGATCCATAATAAATGTAAAGTTTGCCCACCAGGCTCGTGCTCTCAGCCAGCTTGCCGGCTTGCGAGCGCAAATACTGGCGATGCAACTCAAAGCGCGAATCGCCCGCCAGCCAGAGCACGCAGGCACCCGAGCAATTCTTGCCGCCCAAAGCTAAGTCGCCAATGCCATCGCCATCAAAATCACCCGCAGCTAGACTGTAACCCGTCCAATCACCTGGCTCTTCACCTTGCATGGTCCACGAAGCCTCGACTTGCGGGCCCGAGGGTCCACCTTGAAAAACAAAAACCTTGCCCCGGTGCTGATCAAAGCCAAAATCAGCCACCGCCAGATCAGCGTACCCATCTCCGTTCACATCGCCCGCCGCGCTGACTAGCTCGCCAAAGCCTTCGCCCGGGGTCGAGCTCTTTAAAACGCGCCAAGGCTCTTTTGAAGGTCCTTGGATTGAGCCCTTAAAAAGATAAACGCTACCCTTTTGCTCGTCTCGCGGCGCACCCACAAAAATTTCACTGTAACCATCGCCATCCATGTCGCCAGCAAAGCCCACGCAAAGCCCGGTCAAGGCGCTGGGGCTGCCACCATGGAATTCCCACTCGGGCCTTTTGCTAATTTTATTTTCATCACCATGATAGAGTCGTGCGCCCTTGCCACAGCAGGCGCCCACCAGCAAATCTGCCGAGCCGGCGCCGTGAGCTGGCCCGGCGCTCACCCAATAAGCCGAGGCATTTTGTTCGGCAATGCTTAGCCCAGGCCCCTGGCTACATGCCCCCAAACCCAGGGCCGTCAAAATTAAAATCTCAATTCTCATCTTGGGCAGTATCAAGCGTATAAATTCCTGCCCCTATGACTTTGCTCACATTAAGCCATCAAACGCTTGGCCATCTGTCTAAAGATCGGCTCATCCATTTTATCAATTTCGCCTTTATCGCAAGCCTCAGCTAACTCTGGCTTAATAGGCAAGGCGCCTAAAAAGGGAATCTTATATTCGGCAGCGACTTTTTCGCCCTTGAGAGTGCCAAATAAATAAAAAGGCTCTTTCATTTCAGGCGTCTGAACATAGGCCAAATTCTCGACCAAGCCCAAAATAGGAACCCGCAGCGACTGAGCCATGCGCATGCTCTTATCGACGATCATGCCCACTAGTGCCTGGGGTGTCGTGACAAAGATGACGCCATCCAAGGGCAATGATTGAAAGACCGTGAGTGTGGCATCGGACGTGCCGGGCGGCATGTCGACCAAGAGCACATCGATACCTTCCCATTTTGCGTTGGCGTACATTTGGCGAATGGCGCCATTGACCAAGGGACCGCGCCAAATAACGGGCGAACGTTCGTCTTGGACCATTTGATTCATCGACAAGATGGCCACGCCTGAGCGCGTCACCACGGGAATAATCGTATCTTCGCCTTCAACCATGGGCCGTTCACTGTTGCCAAAAATGCGAGCCACGGATGGGCCTGTAATATCTGCGTCTAAAACACCCACTTTAAAACCTTCCCTGCGCATGGCACAGGCTAACTGGGCGGTGACCGAACTCTTGCCCACCCCGCCCTTGCCCGACGAAATTGCAATCAACTTGCCAGCTTTCTTTGGCAAACGATTGATACCACCCGTATTGCCCTGCAATTTGCCGGCAGTCTCGCCATGGGCCGGGCCACCCTGAGGATTAATCTGGGCTGCGCGCTTGGCGCCGATCTTTTTCTTAAGTGCATCCAGTTCGTCAGCGCTCATCACACCTAATTCAAAATCCACACTCGAAAAACCTGCGGCTTTGGCCGCCGCCAGCGCTTCTTTACGAATCGTGTCTTTCATAGGACACGATTCGACCGTAAGATCGATTTTCACCTTGGCCACGCCATCCACCACTTCAGCGCGCTTAACCATACCCATTTCGGTGATGGGCAAGAAGGTCTCGGGATCAATGACCTTTGCGAGAGCGGCTTGAAGTTCAATGGCGCTGGGCATGAAATAACTCCTATTTTTTGGCTTGCCCGCCTAGGGCGAGCTAACGTTATACTACTGATGCCCCAACAGTCCAACGGCCCATATGGCGCCAAAGATTTAAACGCATAAGTCTTTTGGCGGAACCCAGGCCGGGGCCAGGCCGTCTTTTAGCCAAGCTTCCTATTATATAGAGGTCCCCCATGTTCAAACGCGTTCTTTGCCTGTTGGCCCTATTCAGCCTAACCCTATCGGCTGCGGCTGCCACCAAGCTGATCTATGACTTCGAAGGTGATACCCAAGGCTGGAATGGCAAAACGGACGTGGGCCCGACCGGCGCCACCTCAGGCAAAAACGCCCTAGCCCTCGATGCTGTGGGCTCACAGGGTTGGAACCAGAACCTGGCCATCAACGCTGCCAACCTCGATTACAGCAACTATGTCGAAATGTTGGCGGATGTCACGGTGCCACAAGGCACGATAGGCGGCGCAGGCTATGTGCAATTCATCATCGTCTTTAGCGGCCCGCTGGGTAATTGGTACCAAGCCGTCAAAAAAGATCTCAAAGACGGCCTGAATAAAATTAAATTTGGCTTTGCGGGTGAGACCAAAGTCGGTCAGCCCTGGAAAATACACATGGTCTTGAACAGCGAAAAAGCCATACCCAACAAAATCTATGTCGACAACATTCGCGTTCGCTCACCGGGTAAAAAGGGCAAGATTTATGTAACCGTGAAAGATCAGAGCGGCAAGCCGGTGCCCGGCGCCTGGGTGGCCCTGGGCAAAGAAGCCAAGCAAGCCGATGCCAAAGGCCAAGTTGAAATCGAAACCCCGGGCGATCTTTATGACGCCGAAGTAGTGGGCGCTGATTTTAATTCGGTACGCTTCAAGGCCGATGTGCCCGAAGGCCGCAGCGGCAATCAGACTGTCACGGTACAGCGCCGCCCGGCCTCGGCCGCCAAGCCAGCTCGCGCCTGGGTTATGGCCGAGAAGCGTGTACGGGCCTTTGATGCCCACCGCATCTATGGCCACAACCAAGTCATGTGGAATGCCATGGATCCCTTCACCAATCCTATCTCGCTTCAAAAGATTCGCGATATTCAAGGCTACTTCATACGCCTGCCCGGCGGTGGCTACGCCAATCAATGGAATTGGCGCTCAGGTAAAATATTTAAATCAGATGGCAGCTTTGATTGGGAACCCGAGCCCCATTGGAGCGATTGGATCAAGATGCTCAAAGCGCTAGGCCCCAAGTCTGAGGCCATGATCATTCCCAATGTCATGCAGATGGAACCTAAGGACACCGTGGATTGGATCAAAGATGCACGCGCCAACGGCATCAAAGTTCGTTATGTTGAGCTGGGCAACGAGCCTGATCTCGACCCCAACATTCCCTACAAAGGCGTGAAGGGCTATTGGACCCACGTTGACAACTACGTCAAAGTCTATGTAGCCCATGCCAAGGCCATACGCGCCGCCTTCCCTGACATCAAGATCGCAGGCCCTTGCATTGCCCAGCTGGTACACAAAGAATGCCCCGATAAGTCACCTTGGCTCTGTCAAAAAGACGAAAACGAATATTGGATACAGAAGTTCTTGCGCCTCGTCGCTAAAGAAGGCGACCTCATCGACGTGCTAAGCGTGCACAGCTATCCCTTTTGGCCTGGCGAGCAAGGCTATGACGCTAACCGCGCCTTTGAAAGCATTGGTCTGTGGAAGGAATGGCTGCCCAAGTACCAAGGCTGGGTAAAACAGTATTTGCCCAAAAAGGTAGATTCGATGGAATACGCCCTGACGGAGTACCACCTTCAGGTGCCCGAAGACAGCACCACCGTCAAACGTGTGTCAGCTGTGTGGCATGCCGCTTATATCGCAGAATTTATCAAGTACGGCGGCACCATTGCCATGGACTGGGACTTCAACACCACCAAGCCCGGTGACGGCGGCGGCCACGGCATGCTCGACCCGGCTGGCGATCCCACGCGGCCTTATAGCGAACGCGCCAAATATTGGATCTTAAAGATGATGGCCAATGGCTTCACCGGCACCCTGGTGCAATCGCAAAGCAATGTACCCGAAGTGCTAAGCTATGGCGCCACCGACCGGGGCCGTACCAGCTGCTTGCTGCTCAACCGCAGCGAGACCCAAGCCTATCAGGTCAGCCTGCAGGTCTCGGGCGTGCCCAAGACTGCAACGAAAGTTCGCATGCAAAAGCTGACCTCGGCCGAGTATCAGTGGAGCGAAGCGCTCTACCGCCCGGTGGTAAACATTGATCCCACCACCACGCAGCAGACCTTCGCTGCTCCGCCTGAAAAGGGCGGCTGGCGGGTGATCTCGCCGAAGGTGGAGCCCATGAGTGCGTATTTACTGATATTTGAATAGTCGCTAACAATTAACGTTTCATGTTGTAGGGGCCGCATTCATGCGGCCCCTTTTTTTAGGGGACCCGGAATTCGACAGGGGTGCCAGGGGTTTTGTTCAATGGAGATTCTGTTCTTCCACTATGTAATTCTAAGATTCTCGCTCTACGGGGCCGGATAAATCCGGCCCCTACAACATGAAACGAAAGCAAAACCAAATAAGAAATTTCTAAATCGCCGCCGT
>CAZFUM010000012.1:0-26116 GCA_964521965.1 uncultured bacterium
CGGCCCGGGCCAAGTGCGGGTCGAGTATGCTATTCCCAGCCGCTGCTTGTTGGGCTTTCGCACCGACTTTATGACCTTGACCCGCGGCGAAGGCGCTCTTCACCATGTCTTTGACCGTTATGACGAGTACAAGGGTGAGATCAGCACGCGTCGCGTGGGTGTGATCTGGGCCACCGACCCGGGTGAGAGCAACAGTTATGGGCTTTTTGGCGCGCAAGAGCGCGGCATCATGTTTATTAATCCGAGTGAGAAGGTCTATGTGGGCATGGTTGTGGGTGAGCATAGTCGCGAGAATGACTTGGGGATTAACATTTGCAAGGCCAAGCAGCTCACGAATATGCGAGCCAGCGGCTCTGACGACGCACTGACCCTCTCGCCGCCCCGCAAAATGTCGCTCGAACAATGCTTGGAATATATTGAAGACGATGAGTTGGTCGAGATTACGCCGCTGACCATACGCTTGCGAAAGAAGATACTTGATCCCAATGAGCGAAAGCGAGCTGAGAAACAGACGGTTCAGATAAAATAGAAAAAGGGCGGTCGCAAGACCGCCCTTTTTGTTTAAGATAGCTCCATGACCGAAAAGCCCAATCCTGACGATCCCGAAGCCCGCCGCAAGAGCGATACGCCGATGCCGGCCCAAGCTCGCCTTGAGCCAGAGTATACCGTGCGCTCGTTGATGACCCAGAATCCCTTGGCGGTGCCTGAAACCAGCACCGTGCTGCAAGTTTGCGAGACCATGGCCCAGAGCCGTTTGGGCCAGGTCATTGTGGTTGAAAAAGATTGGCGACCCCGGGCCCGTTTTGATCTTCCGCCTGAGCCTTTAGGCATCTTCACTGAGCGCGATCTCATTCGCGCCTTTGCTACCCACCATGAAAATGTTTTGGGCATGAAAGTTGGGGATGTCATGACATCCCCGGTTATGACCTTGCCGCCCGATGATGATATTCAGCACGCCGCCGATTTGATGATTTTGATGCGTATACGCCGTATTCCGGTGGTAGAAAAAGGGAAAACCGTAGGCATACTTACGCGTGGCAAAGTCATGGAAGCCCAGGCCCGCCGTTTGGCTAAGGTCGAGCGTGAAAATCAGGTTCTCGAAGACCGTGTCGTGCACGACCCGCTTACGGGCCTGGCCAACCGCGTACTGTTTTGGGAAGTGCTGCGCCGAGAGACTGAAAAAGCCCGCGCCAAGGGCGGCAGCGTTTGCGTGCTGATGCTCGACATTGATTACTTTAAAAAAGTGAATGATACCTATGGCCACCCTGTGGGTGATTTGGTGCTACGCCAATTTTCCAATATACTTCGTGATTCGCTACGCCGTGCAGATTTGCCGGCGCGCGTGGGTGGCGAAGAATTTGGTGTCGTACTTTTGGGCGGCATGGATGATGCCAAGCAAGTGGCCGAGAAAATTCGCAAGAATATCGAAAGCGATGCCTTTGGTGAAAACGATGACACTTTCCGCCTGACGGTTTCGATTGGCGTCGCTGCTTGGGACATTAAAGAAACTCACTTAGAACCTGTGGTAAAAGCAGCTGATGAAGCCTTGTATCGGGCCAAGCAAGCCGGTAGAAATCGAGTTTCTGACTAAAAAAAGGGCGCACGACTGTGCGCCCTTAAGAATTTTAATTTGAATGTTTTTTGTCTATTTGAATCCGTACATCCAATACTCAGTCCCGCGGCTATCTTTTCCTTCGAGATCAAGCACGAGAGTCCCTGAACTGGGATCATAGGCCCAGCCGCCCGTGAATTTAAGTTTGCCGGGATCAATCTTGCCCTTCTTACTAAAGCTGTAGTATTCGACGTGAGTATTTCTTTTGCCTTTAATTCGAATGGCTGGCATGGCTCCTAGGTATTGGCCAATGAAAGGCGGCTGGTCGATTTTCTTGGGCCACTGGCCGTTGTCTATCTCATAGGCGGCTATGGCGTTAAAGATGGCGCTGTAACTACCTTGGGTGCTAGCTTCGCGGGCTTTTTCGAGATTGCTAGTTATCGCGGGGAGGGTAATGGCAAACAGGATGAACATGAAGCCAATGAAGAAAATGGGCAGTAAGCAAAGCGCGACAATACCAACAACGGGAATAGCTGTGACCCGCTTCACTTGCGTGCTGCAGATTAAGTCGTGAAGGCTTCTTTTGTCGCTGCGGATGCCGGCCATGATATTGCCAGCGAAAAGCAGCAAGCCCGAGAGTACTTGGGTGAAATAGCGGGCGACGGCCATCCCTAGACTAGGGTGTTCTTGTTTTTCTGAGACGATTTGCAAGCCTAGGGCCAGTTTGCCTAGGGTGCCGCCCTGCTTCCAGACCATCACTATAAAATAGGCGATGGTCAGACCAAGCAGGCTCAGCAACCAAGCGACATCAAAGAGCGGGTTCTGACGAATGATCTTGGAGCCTAGTAAGAACCCATAAAAAGCCATGATGGGCATGAGGGCTACAAAGAGCAGCGAGTAATCAATGCCACGCGCAGCTGCCCGTATCCAAAACCCTGCGGGTCTTATTGTGAAATTTGATTCTTTAGCCATGGGCTCTCCCTTGAAGGGTGACGCGGTTCACGCAAGCGTGGACCACTTTAACTAAGAACAACAATTCGGCCTGGGTAGCGCTGTAAGGCGGCATCAGCACGATCACGGGCCCCAAGGGCCTGAGGATAACGCCGTAGGCGCGAGCCAGTTGGCAAACACGCGCGCCAATTTTTGCGCCATAGGCATAGGCCTGACCCCGGGCTTTATCTTTAATCAATTCAATGCCAAGCATCAGGCCTTTTTGTCGTATTTCTTTTATGTGGGGGTGTCCTTGTAAAGGTTTGAGGGCCTGAGTGAGGGCGCGTATTTTGGGCTGCATGCGCGCGAGAGTTCTTTCGGTTTTAAATAGTCTGATATTGGCGAGGGCTGCGGCGCATGCGATTGGGTTGCCCGTGTAAGTGTGGCCGTGAAAAAAGGTCTTTTGAGATTCGTAGTCAAATTTAAACCCGTTGAAAATTTTATTCGTGGTGAGTGTCGCGGCTAGGGGCAAAGTTCCGCCGCTTAAGCCTTTGGCGCAGGCCAGTAAATCAGGGCTCACGCGCTCATGATCACAGGCCCACATTTTACCTGTGCGGCCAAAACCTGTGGCGACTTCGTCGCAAATCAAAAGCACGCCATATCGACGGGTGAGTTGGCGCACGCCTTTTAAGAAACCTGAGGGCGCCAAGAGCATGCCCGCGGCACCTTGCACCAAGGGTTCGAGCACCACTGCGGCAATCTTTCGATGCCTTTTTTTAAGCAAGCTGGCTAGGCGGCTGAGCGCCAGCTTGCTTAGGGCAGGATCCCCCGAACCATAGGGGCTGGCCTGGCGGATGGTTTTGAAAAGCAGGGGTTTATAGATTTTATGAAAAAGATCCATGCCGCCCAGACTGACGCTGCCAATGGTGTCACCGTGGTAGGCCTCTTTGAAAGTTATAAAGGCTTTTTTCTGGGGCTGCCCGATATTTTGAAAATATTGATAGGCCATCTTGAGGGCAATTTCAACTGCGGTAGAGCCATTGTCAGAATAAAAGACTTTCGACAGGCCCTTGGGCGCTATTTTAAGCAGTTCGCGAGCTAGCGCAATGCTGGGTTCATTGGCCAAACCCAAAAGCGTGCTGTGATCGAGCCTGGCGGCCTGGCGTTGAATGGCGCGGGTAATCGTCGGGTGGCTGTGGCCATGGGTCGTGACCCAAAGCGAAGAAACCCCGTCAAAATAGGCGCGACCCCGGCTGTCAAAAAGATAAGAACCCTGAGCCTGGCGAATGACGAGCGGCGCTTCAGCTAGCCAGTCCTTGATGGGGGTGAAAGGGTGCCAGATCTTGCGCTGGTCGCTTAGGGCTAGCTGCTTAGCTTTTGCGTTTGCGGGCATGGGGCATTGTAGATTCTTCGGTGCTTTTTGAGCCATCGATTTGTTATGATGGCCCCATGAAAAGCCTATATGCCATCGCACTTTTTTGCCTTAGCGCCAGCTTGCTTGCAGAAATGAGCCCAAGTAGCAGTAGTAGCGCGGGCGGCGTTTTTCAAAATTTTGACCAAGTTCGGCCTACTTTAGAGTGGGAAGTGCTCAAAGGTTACCGCCTTTTCTTTCATCCTGAAGATAGCCAGCCCTTGCGAAGAGGCCTGAATATTCTCATTCCCAGTCAGCGCCCTGTGTCAAAGGCTTGGTCTTTGGTGCGGCCGTTGAACCAAGAATATAGTAAAGACGCTTGGCTGCGCATTGAGGGAGAAATTGACCAAGAAAAGGTGAGTCTGGCCTGGGACGGCACCTATGGCGGTGCCGAGTTTCCAGATTTGGCCTATCTCTATGAAGTGCACGTGCGTTATGCCGATGGTGAAAAGTTAGAACGTAAAGTGCTCGTGCTTAAGAGCAAAGAACATCCCCGCCTGGCCAAAGTCGGTGATGTCAGTCTCGAAGAGCAGCGCAGCGTGTTTAAGGGCGGCGAGTATGAGCCCGAACGCTCGGCAGTGACCCTGCGCCGATCAGCCGGCGTTTATATCACCCTCACCGCTCGCGTCTATGCGCCCCATTTAGATGGCATTTTTAAGATTTCAGGCATTCAAGTGAGTCAGCGTTATGTCGAAGACGTAGACGGTAATGCTGGCTTGGGTATGAATGAATGGAATTGCGCCTGCCAGGCTGAGCTGCCAGATGACTCGCCTGCACGTCTCAAGCCCAAAAAGATCACCTGCGTTTGGGACCTGAGTGCTAATCCGCCCGGCCTCTATGACCTTAAACTTTCTCTCTGGCACAAGATCAACCTAGCACGTGAATTTGACCTCTGCGACACCCCCCTGCTCGACTCGGACCGTATTCGCGTGATGGTTCTCGATTGATCAAGCCGCTCTACAATATCAAGCGTCATGCTGACGGCACTCTGCGGGTGCACCACCCTCTGGTGGGTGAAGAGGTTTGGTGCGTGCCGGGCCGGGCTATGCGACCCATCACCAATGAACGCCGGGCCGAGCGTCGCAAGTTGGCCCCGGGCACAGACCCGCGTGAGACCTGCCACTTTTGCCCTGGCAATTCGCTGCACACGCCCGCTGAGAAATCGCGTGTTACGCATTTGGGCCCGGGTTGGAAAGTATCTGAGAAATTAAGCGCCGAAGAGTGCGCTGCGGCCAGCGCGGTGTTTCGCCGCGTACCCAATCTTTTTGAAATAATCCCTTTTGATTACTGGCGCAAAAACTATGGGCTGCAGCTCACCCCCCGCCAACGTTTATGGATGGAACGCTATCGTTCGACGCCCCTGGGCCGCGCTCATTTGCTGGGTGTGGTGGGTGAGAAGCTGGCGGCTTATGGCCGTAGCCCTGAAGAGATTGAGGCCGTGGGCGACGATGAGCGCATGCAAATGGCCGAGGCTTTTTTTGGCGGTTCGCATGACTTGGTGGTGGCAGGCGGCCACCTAAGGCCCGGGGCTGAATATGACGACGAGCTCTTAGGCTCGGGTGACTTGCCTGAAGATGAACATTTTTTATACATGTCGTTCACGCTACAAGCCGCTATGGAAATACAGCGCGAGAATCCCTTTGTGCGCTATGTCTCGGTTTACCAAAATTGGCTAGCTCAGGCTGGCGCCAGCTTTGACCATTTGCACAAGCAGGTCTTGGGCGTCGACACCTGGGGCACGGGCTTGGCCCGCCGCCTTGAGCTTTTGCGCAAAGACCCTGACATTTACAATGACGTGGTCCTTGCGGCTCTCAAGCGTGAGCGCCTTCTGCTCATCGAAAGCGAGCGGGCCCTGGCGGTCGTTGAGCCAGGCCACAGCTACCCCACGCTGGTGGTATATAGCAAAGCTCGCCAAAGCGATCCGCACTTGCTGCATGAGGCTGATCTGCGCGAGCTGTCGCGTTTGTTGCGCTTGGGGCATCTCGCCAGCGGCACGCGTTTGCCTCTCAATGAAGAGTGGCACTACCGCCCTCGTGCCAGCCAGCAGGCCATGCCTTTTCATGTGGCCCTCAAGTGGCGCATTAATACGCCTGCTGGGCTCGAAGGCGGCAGTCAAATTCACGTGAATCCCCTCTTTCCTGAGATTCAACGGCAGCGCATGCTCGAGGCTTTGCGGGCCCTGCCCAGCGATGAGCTTAAAGGCTTGCGTCTGGGTGATGATTGCCCGGGCGAGCCTTTGCTTTATTCTCGTCCCTGAGCCCAAGCTTGCCCTAAGGTCTTTGCAGGCCTAAAATTAAAACAACCATGCCTAGCCCGATACGCGCCCGATCAAACGTCTTCTTAGTCTTGCTGGTCAGCCTCTGCCTGGGCGGCCTCTTGGGCGTATTTTTTGACCCTAGCGTGGCTAGCTTGCGAAATGCCATCGAGGGCATTCCCAACCTTCGCGATGATTTGAGCCAAGCCTGGTTGGGCGCCCAGCCCGCCCTGGCTCGGGGCCTGGTGGGCGCGCTTGTCTTTGGCTTGTCGGCATTTTTTCTCATTCGATTTTTCATGGGCGGCTTTGCCCGCCGTGTTCTGCGCTTCTTAGAAAATGGCCTGCGCGAGCGAAAATTGTTGAGTTACAAGCATGAGGCGCTTGCCAAGCGTCGGCGGGTGGTCGATTTTGAAAAGGGCACCCTATTTCTCATGGACAGCTACCTTGAGCGTTTGGCTGAGGCGCATGCCGAGCGCGAGAAGTACCAAGTCGCGCTGGCCAGTTATGCTGACCCCATGGTGCAAGAGCGCCTGAAGTATTCTTTTGACCAGCATCAGATCAAGAGCGAACGTCGGCGCGTGGCCGTGCTCTTTAGCGACATTCGCGGTTTCACCGCCATGAGCGAGCGCATGATGCCCGAAGAAGTGGTCAGCATTCTCAATGAGTACTTTACCTTTGCCACCACGGCCGTTATCAACAACAAAGGTGGCGTTAACAAGTTCATTGGTGACGCGGTCATGGCCATTTTCGAGGACCCGCCTGCCTATGCTGAGGGCGAGAGCGCGGCCAAGAACGCCATTACCGCAGCTCTCACCATGGTCGAAGAATTTCGTATACGCATTCCTAAATGGAAGGCCCGCGCGAGTGTGCCCTTTGAGTGCGACGTGGGCGTGGGCGTGCACTATGGCGAGGCAGTGCTAGGGAATCTTGGCAGTAATGAGCGCATGGAATACACCGCCATCGGCGATACGGTCAATTTTGCTTCGCGCCTTTGTGGCTTAGCCAAGGGTGGTGAAACGCGCGTGAGCGAGCCTTGCTTTGAGCGGGTGCATGAATTCTTTGACGCCCAAGCCATGGATCCGGTCTCAGTTAAGAACAAGGTTGGCCTGCACGTCACCTATGTGGTGACCGGGCGCCGCCGCCGTTTGGGATGAAGCGCCTCGCCCTAGCATGGATTTTGGCGCTGGCCTGCGGACCCTGCCTGGGGGCTGCCGAAAGCAGCGAAGGCGCCATCCGCATCGAGCAAGTTGATTTCGAGCCAAGCCTAGAGACGCGCGGCAGCTTGCGTCTGCCTCGCGGCCAAATCATCGTGCTCGAGCCGGGCCAAGGCGAGCGCTGGTCCTGCGTGGTACGCATCGAAAATGGCCAGCGCAGGGTGATGAAAAAAGTTAAACGCTTGCGCCGGGGCTTGCCCCTGAGAGTGATGATAGGCAAGGGCAAACAAGAATCCGCCCAGAAACTACCCAATTTTACGCGTGCCTTGCGCGAGCTCACGATGACGGCTACGGCCTATGACCCGGGCCCTGACTCGAATGGTTTGGCCAATGCCGGTAATACCAGTAGCGGTGAGCGTACGCGTTTAGGCGTGGTGGCCGTCGATACGAATGTCATCAAGCTGGGTAACTTGCTATACATTGAAGGCTATGGGCCGGGAAAGGCCTTAGATCGAGGGGGCGGCATTAAGGGTCGGCGTATTGACCTTTGCTTCAATAGCTCGCGCGAAGCCCTGCAATATGGGCGTAAAAAGACCCGACTTTGGGTTTTGGGCTATCTGCCCCGCAGCCAAGCCAAGGTATTAGAAGCGCGGCTGCGCCAGGCCCAGCTTTGGGTGGGCCCCTGACTTGCCCCCCAGGGCCCAGAATGTTAATAATGAAAGGTCTTCAGGAGGTTGAGTGTCTAAGAAAAATCAAGAATCTCGTGATAAGCAGCAAGCGGCTGTCAAAGGCAGCAAGCTGGGCGACTATGTCTGGGCCAATATCATCTTCTTGGCTTTTCTATTTATACTTTCTGGCGTGGTGTGGCAGAGCGTGAGCAATCCCGGCGATGACCCGGCCGTGACGCAGGTGCTTAAGGATGCCTTTCGCTTTTTGATCTATCTCTTTGCGGGCGGTTTCTTGCTGGTGACCCTTTTTGATGCGGCCTTTGAATTTTTTGCAGAGCAGGCTGAAGCTGGCGACGAGACCCCGGCGTCGTGAAGTCATTGTTGATTTTTGCGTGGCCAACCCGAGCCCTGCTTTTGGCAGGGCTTTGCGTTTTTAGCAGCTCAGCCATTGCAGTTGAAGCCACGCCAAGCTTGAGCCCCACAGCTAAAGTTACCGAAACCGTAGTGATCCCTAAAGCCAGTCCCGAAGCCCGGCGTATTCTGCCGTCTTTTGATGCCGATGCTTTTAAGCGACAATTGAAAGGCGATCTCGAGAGCGTTTTGAGAGATGAAATAGGTCGTCAACTTAAAAAAGATTTAGAAATTAAAGTCGATGAAGATCTTAAGCGCGAGGCCGCGCGAATTTCTGCGAAAGTCGGCGAAGACATGGTGGACTTGAAAATCCGTGTGGACGGCTTGCGAGTTCGGCTCGAACAAAACGAGAAAGATCTAGCCGATGCTCAGCGCCAGCGCGCGGGCCTTGAAGCCCAGCTCAAAGAGGCCTTAGATGCTCAAGGGCGCCAGGCAGATCAAATCAAGAATTTGAACGACAAGGCCGGCAAGGCTGAAAAAGATTTAGCCTTAGGCCTCAAGCGCGTCGAAGACTTGGCTGAATCACTCGAGCTTAAGGGTGAAAAGATGACGGGCCTGCTCGATGTCGTTGGCACCCTCAAGCGTGACCTGCGCGACTTGAATGCAGACCTCGTCGAGCTCAAAGGTGATTTAAAGGCCATGCAAAACAAGGGCGCAGACGACGGTGAGCTTGGCTGGTGGTCCAAAGCTTCACGCTGGCCCTATCTGCCCGCCGTAGCCGCAGGCCTCTCGGCCATCGCGCTGGGCATTGCTGTCACGCGCTGAGATGGCACGTCTGGCAGCCTATGCCCTCTGCCTGCTGCTTTTCTCGGCCTGTGCTAAGCGGGGTGAACTGCGCGAGATCGTGGCTCCCACGCTTGAGCCCACGCCTCAGCCCACGCTTGAGCCTACACCCAGGGCGGGCGCGCAGAGGCTCAGCCGCACGGCCAAGCCGGCGCGGGCCAAGCCCAAAAAAGACCTTTTTGCGGGCGTTTTCCCCCGGCTGCCTAACTCGGCATTTGCGCCCGGCGAGAAGCTGACTTTTGCGGTGCAGTACTTCAACATTACGGGTGGTTATGCCACGCTCAGCATCAGTGCAACCAGCGATGTGCGTGGCCGACTTTGCTATCCCATTGTGGCTGAGGCACGCACGCACCCGGCCTTCGAGAGTATTATCAAGGTGCGCGACCGTATCGTGAGCTACATCGATAAAGAGTCACTGGTCTCATGGGGTTATGAAAAGCATATTCGCGAGGGTGGTTTTGCCGCCGATGCTGAATACGAGTATGACCCCTGGGCTTGCGAGATGCGCGAGCCAGCCAAATATAAGCGGGCAGACATTCCCGTGGGCACGCAAGATGTGCTCTCTTGCTTCTATTACTTTCGTACCCTCGACTTGAAAGTGGGGCAGCCGGTATATATTAATGTTACGGCCGACGACATGAAGAATTACGAGCTCAAAGTGGATGTGGTGAAGAAAGAAAAGATTAAAACATTAGCAGGCGAGTTCAATTGTTTATTGGTCGAACCGCACCTGAAGTTTAAAGGTGTATTTCAGCAAAAAGGCCGCGTGCTGATCTGGCTGACTGATGACGAAAGAAAGATACCGGTGCTGATCAAGAGCAAGATTGCTATTGGGAGCATTAATATTAATTTACAAGATGCAGAATGGGTGAAACCTAACTAGGCGCCCCTTTCTGCCCCCCAGGCCGGCGCTGCACGCGCTAAGATCTGTTAAAGCGCCGGCCAGCCCCCCGCTTCGCGGGGGGCGCCCAAGGGAGTTACATTTTGCAAGGTAGTCAAAGAGAGTCTTACTTGCAGAATGGCGCTTAAACGGGCTTCCCCCGCGAAGCGGGGGAAATGTCGCCGCAAAGCGGCGACAAAGGGGGCAATGCAAGGCAGCTTAAAGTTACTCGAGGTGTTTCAGTGTCTGAACAAAACTTTATTAAAGATTACTTCGCTGGCAGTATCCTCGCTAAAGTTCGCGTGGTTGAATCGCTGTCTGAGAAAATTGAAAAAGCCGGGGCCATGCTCACGCAGTCGCTTGCCAGTGGCAAAAAGTGGCTTATTTTTGGCAATGGCGGTTCAGCGGCCGATGCGCAGCACTTGGCTGCCGAGATGGTGGGTCGGCTCTATCGAGTCGAGCGTCGAGGTCTGCCTGCCATTGCGCTGACCACCGACAGCTCAGCTTTGACCGCCATCGCGAATGATTATGGCTTTGAGAATGTCTTTGAGCGCCAGGTCGAAGCTCTGGGCCAGCGCGGCGATATAGCCCTTGGCATTAGCACCTCGGGTCATAGCCCCAATGTCTTGAAGGCATTGGCCTTGGCCAAGAAAAAGGGCCTCAAAACACTGGCTTTTTCTGGCAAGGACGGCGGGCCCTTGGCCAAAGCCCGATATGTAGACCTATGCTTGACCGTGCCGGCTGAGCAGGGCTTTCATGTGCAAGAGAGCCACATTGCCATGGGCCACTTACTCTGTTTCTTGGCTGAGCGCGGCCTGATGAAAAAGGGCAAACTTAAAATCAAAAAGGCGAAGTGATGGATCTTAAGAATCTCAAGGGCTGGCTGCCCAAGCTGGTCGGCAAAAAAGTTTTGGTCATTGGTGACTTGATGCTCGACCATTATGTCTGGGGCAAAGTCTCGCGAATTTCACCTGAGGCGCCTATTCCCGTGGTCGAAGTCAGCCATGAGACTTTGCGTTTAGGCGGTGCTGCCAATGTGGCAGCCAACTTAGCTGCCTTGGGCGCCATCGTGTCCTTGGTGGGCGTGGTGGGCGATGACGAGGCCGCTAGCAATTTAAAGGCCTTGCTTAAAGAAAAGGGAATTGATCCGAATGCCTTGTTGGTCGACCCTAGCCGGCCTACGATTCGCAAAACTCGCGTGATTGCTCAGCACCAGCAAATAGTTCGTGTGGACCGTGAAAAGAAAACTTGGCTAGACAACAAGACGCGTGAGCAACTGCAAAGTCTGGCCTTAGGCGCAGCCAAAGAAGTTGACGCTATTTTGTTTAGCGATTATGCCAAGGGCGTGTTGATTCAACCTTTGACCCAGGCTTTGATTAAATATGGCCGTGACGAAGGAAAGATTTTGAGCGTCGATCCCAAGCCTCAGAATATAGCTATTTTCAAAGGCGCCAGTATTATCACGCCTAATCAAGGCGAAGCTCAGGCTGCTTCTGGTATCGCCCTCGATAGCGAGGCCAATGTTGAAGCCGCCGGCGCCAAACTCTTGACTGACTTAGACTGCAAGGCGGTTCTGATCACGCGTGGCGAGCAGGGCATGAGTCTTTTTGAAAAAGGCGCGGCCACGACGCATATTCCCACGCGCGCGCAAGAAGTTTTTGATGTCACGGGTGCGGGCGACACCGTGATCGCGACGCTGACCCTGGCCTTGGCGGCAGGCGCGCCTTACGCTGAAGCCGCCCATTTGGCCAATGCGGCGGCGGGTGTGGTGGTGGGTGAAATTGGTGTGGCGGTGGTGACGCCGAAGGAATTAGAAAAAGCATTAGATTGAGAAAATTATTGGCAAAGAAGATTCAAGTCAAAGTGACTTGGCTAAACTTAAGATAGGACACAGCATGGATATTCCTAAGACTTTGACCCGAGCTGAAGCCACAGAAATTGCCAAAGCTCTGAAAGCCGGCGGGCATAAGCTGGTCTTTACCAATGGTGTCTTTGATATCTTGCATGTGGGCCATTTGCGTTATTTGCAGCAGGCGCGCGGTTTGGGTGACAAATTGATGATCGGCCTGAACAGCGATGCCAGTGTGAAGCGTCTTAAAGGCGAGCAGCGCCCGATATTGCCCCAGCTAGAACGCGCAGAGTTGCTGGCGGGCTTAAGCTGCGTGGACTATGTCGTTTTCTTTGACGAAGATGACCCGCGTGAATTGATCAAAGCTGTAGTCCCGAATGTCTTGGTTAAAGGCGGGGACTGGCCGGCTGATAAAATATTGGGGGCTGACACGGTGCAGGCCGCGGGTGGTGTCGTGAAGAGCCTGCCTTTTGTCGAAGGCCGTAGCACGACATCGATTGTTCAGGCCATTGCAAAAAAATATCCATCTGATTTTAAAGAATAGCGTGCCGAGGGTCAAAAAAAAGAAAGAGCCTCAGAGCGACGCGGTTGAAACACCTTTTGGCGATGAAAAATTAGTCGCGGGCGTGCCCATAAGTCTTTTAGATGGCGACGATGACCTGCGTCGTGTTTTGAGTTTGGTTGAAAATTTTGAGCCGCTTACGTTTTTGACAGGCCGGGCAGGGACCGGCAAGACGACCGCGGTGCATTATCTGCGCGCCAAACTCCCGAATTTGAACATCGTGACGCTTGCGCCCACGGGCGTGGCTGCTTTGAACAGCGGTGGCCAAACGATTCATAGTTTCTTTCGCTTTCCGCCTCGCTTGATTCAGGCCAGCGACATTCATCGTTCGAAATCAAAAATTTACGAGAAGATTCAAGTTTTGATACTCGACGAAGTTTCGATGGTCCGGGCTGATGTCTTAGACGGCATTGATCTATTTATGAAAAACAATGGCCCGCATCTGGGCGAGCCCTTTGGTGGCGTGCCGGTCGTTTTCGTGGGCGATCTCTTTCAGTTGCCGCCCGTTGTTCGCGAAACTGAGATCTTTAGCAAACTTTATCCCACGCCTTGGTTTTTTAGCGCCCGCGCGTTAAGTGGCCGGGCCATCAGTAAGGTCGAGCTGCGTAAAGTACATCGCCAGCATGACCCGGTCTATGTGGACCTCTTGGACCGCGCCCGTTTGGGCCACGATCTTGACGAAGTGGCCAAAGCCTTTAACGGCCGCTGCCTGGATGAAGGCGATGAACCCGAAGAAGCCGTGGTGCTTTGCGCCACAAATTTTCGAGCTGATATGATCAATGAAAGCCGCTTGCGGTCTATTTCTGGGCACAAGCGCGACTACGTGGGTGAGGCGACGGGCGATTTTAAAGTTCAGGGCGAAAAAGACGACCGTTTGCCAGCGCCCTATAAATTAGAGCTTAAGATTGGCGCGCAAGTAATGTTTGTGCGCAATGATCCGAACCGACGTTTTGTGAATGGGTCATTGGGCGAAGTGATGGAGCTGCTCGATGACGAAGTTTTGGTCCGCATGTTTGACGAAGGCGGGCCGTCTGAGCTTGTGATTGGACGCATGGATTGGCCCAAAATCAAATACGCAGATGATGGGCATGGCAAGATTGTGGCCAAAGAAGTGGGCAAGTATTCGCAGATACCCCTGATATTAGCTTGGGCCCTGACCATTCATAAGGCCCAGGGTAAAACGCTCGATAGGGTCATGATTGATTTGGGCCAGGGCGCCTTTGCCCCTGGCCAAGCCTACGTGGCCCTTAGCCGCGCCCGCACGCTTCAAGGTTTACGCTTGCTGCGCCCCTTGACCCCCAAAGATTTTATCGTGGATAGTGAGGCCCTTAGGTTTCATCAGAAAAGCCAATAGCTCTCAGGTTGTAAATTGCCCATCATCGCCATCATCCCAGCGCGTTTTGGCGCATCACGCTTTCCCGGCAAGCCGCTGGTGGACCTTTGTGGCAAGCCCATGATTCAGCGCGTGTGGGAGCAGGCCTGCAAAGTCAAAGGCCTGAGCCGCGTACTGATCGCCACCGATGACCGCCGCATACTTCAAGTTGCCCACTCGTTTGGCGCTGAAGCTGTCATGACCCCGGCTTCTTGCCCCACCGGCACCGACCGCATTGCCATTGCGGCCCGCAAACTCAAAGCCACCAAAAAGAGCGACTTAGTTCTGAATATCCAGGGCGACGAACCCCTGCTGCCGCCCGCCATGGTCACGCAATTGATTCAATTAATGAAGAAACGCGAGCACCAAGATGTCGCTATGGGCACGCTCTCGCGCAAACTCAAGACACGCGAAGAATATGTGAATCCCAACGTGGTCAAAGCCGTGGCGACTTCCAAAGGCCGCGCCCTCTATTTCTCTCGCGCCTCGCTGCCCTATCTGCGCAACGGTGGGGAATTGCCCAAAGATGGCCTGAGTATCGGGGCCCACATTGGCCTATACGCCTATCGCGGCGATTTCTTGCAGGCCTTCACGAAATTGAAGCCTACGCCCTTAGAAAAGCAAGAACGCCTCGAGCAGCTCAGGGCTCTCGAGAGCGGCTATGCCATCGCCATTGCGCGCTCAAATTTGACGAGTCAGGCTGTGGATACGCCGGCGGATGCCGCTAAAGTTAGAAAATTATTGCGTTAAGTCAGACCCCCACGCCCCCTTTCCCTCTCCCTCCCAAATAAGCTGTCCAGGAAGGGTTGGGAGAGGGAAAGGGGGCCAATTAACTTAGAGGGGGATAGGGTGAGGTAGCGAAGGGGAAGCGGGCGCCCGCATGGAACGGGGCGCACTGCCGTGCGCCCCTACAGGCGCCCCAACAACCCAGGCAATCCGGGCAAAATTGGCAGGGGTAGACAGCCCCCGTTTTCATCTGTATAAAAGAATCCCGAATGCAACTCATTCGGGAACGCGCCGCGGTCCCCCGCGGCGTTTTTGTTTATAGGGGTCTTTTATGCCTAATAAGTTCATTTTTGTCACCGGCGGTGTCGTCAGTTCATTAGGCAAAGGCATCGTGGCCTCGGGTTTGGGCTGCATTTTAGAGGGCCGGGGCTTAAAGGTTCAGAATATGAAGCTGGACCCTTATATCAATGTCGATCCCGGGACCATGTCGCCCTTTCAGCATGGCGAAGTCTTTGTTACGGACGATGGTGCTGAGACTGATTTGGATCTTGGGCACTATGAAAGATTCACGACAGCGCGTTTAAGCCGCGACAACAATACCACCACAGGCCAGATCTATAGCGCGGTGATTGCCAAAGAACGCAAGGGCGAGTATTTGGGCAAGACCGTGCAAGTGGTGCCGCATATTACCAATGAAATTAAAGAGCGTATTAAGCGATTGGGTGAGATTCGCAAAACTGACGTGGCGATTATTGAAGTGGGTGGCACCATCGGTGACATCGAGAGCTTGCCCTTTTTAGAAGCTATACGCCAGATGCGCCATGAATGGGGCAAAGAAAATTGCGCCTATGTGCATTTGACCTTGGTGCCCTATATGAAGAGCGCCGGTGAACTCAAGACCAAGCCGACCCAACATTCAGTCAAAGAATTGTTAGGCATTGGCATTCAGCCTGATGTAATTGTGTGTCGAACTGAGCATGCGTTTTTCAGTGACACCAAAGCCAAAATTGCTTTATTTTGCAATGTGGATGAGAAGGCTGTTATTGAAAATCGTGATTTAGAGAGCATCTATGAGATGCCGCTCTGGCTGCGCAAAGAAGGTCTAGATGAGCTTTTGTGCAAGCGCCTAGGCCTGCGCACCCGCAAGAGCAATTTGTCTAAGTGGGAAAAGATCGTGCGCATCGTGCGTCGGCCCAAGCCGGTCGCTGAGATTGCGGTTGTCGGTAAATACACTGAAGTGCGCGATGCCTATAAGAGCATTACCGAAGCGCTTTATCATGGCGGCATTGCCAATGGCGGCATGGTCAAATTGCGCTGGATCGAGGCCACTGATTTAGAGCGCGGCAAGGCCGATAAAGTTCTCAAAGGTGTGCATGGCATATTGGTGCCCGGAGGCTTTGGGCATAGGGGTATCGAAGGCAAGATACAAGCCATCAAATATGCTCGTGAAAAGAAAGTGCCGTATTTTGGCATTTGCTTAGGCATGCAGACCATGGCCATAGAGTTTGCCCGCAACGTGCTTAAACTTCATAAAGCCAATAGCACTGAATTTGAACGCGACACCCCGCATCCGATTATTTCTATGTTAGAAGAGCAGAGGAATGTGAAGATCATGGGCGGCACCATGCGTTTGGGTTCCTATCCATGTAAAATTCTAAAGGGAAGCAAGGCCGCCAAAGCCTATCGCTCGCAATCGATCGTCGAGCGGCATCGCCACCGTTATGAATTTAACAATGAGTACAAAGCAAAGTTTTCTAGCAAAGGCATCGTGTTCAGTGGCACCTCGCCTGATGGTTCATTGGTAGAGATGATGGAGTTGAGCGGACATCCCTTTATGATCGGTGTGCAATTTCACCCGGAATTCAAGAGCAGGCCCACCGATGCCCATCCTTTGTTCAGGGCCTTTGTGGCTGCAGCCGTCAAAAAGCGTGGGGGCAGGGCATGAGTCCCGCGCCTTTAGACCCTAAGCGCAACGCCCCCTTGCCCAAGGGGGCGCCATCCAACGCCAAGCGTTTAGATCAATACACGCTTGATGAACTAAAAAAAATGGCGAATAGCCGTCAAATTCCGGTCGAAAAAATGATTGCACAGATGATTCAGCAGTATTTGGCTGAGGACAAAAAGGAAGCTGAGGCTCAGAACGCTGAAAAGGCCCCTGATTCCCCTGAAAAAGCTTGATTTATTTGGTGAAATCCAGTTTCACCCAGCTGTAAAAGCACTTATAATCGAGAACTCAATGTTGCTCCACTCGCGGCAGGCATGCCCCAAGATCCGCTCTCTTTTTTATTTAGCAAAACAAAACCTTTTGTAATCGCCGGGCCTTGTGCCCTCGAAGACGAAGGTCTGGCCCGTGAAGTGGGTCAAGAATGCGCCCGGGTGGCACGTCGCCTGGGTGTGGGCTATGTGTTTAAGGCATCTTACGATAAGGCCAACCGCTCGTCGGGCCGGTCTTATCGCGGCCCTGGCTTGCGCCTGGGGCTAGAGCAGTTGGGCCGCATTAAAGCCAAGTTGGGTGTGCCGGTTTTGACGGACGTGCATGAGACAGCAGAGGTGGCTAAGGTCGCCCGAGTGGTGGATGTTTTGCAAGTGCCGGCATTTCTGTGCCGCCAAACTGACTTGCTCAAGGCTTGCGCAGCCACGGGTAAGGTCGTGAATATTAAGAAGGGCCAGTTCATGGCTCCTTGGAATATGGCTGAGGCTGCTCGAAAGGTGACGGACGCGGGCAATCGTCGCGTCATACTCACCGAGCGGGGCGTGAGCTTTGGCTATAACAACTTGGTGGTGGATTTTATTAGCTTAGAAGTTATGCGCGGGCTGAAATTCCCCGTGGTCTTCGATGCGACCCACGCCGTTCAATTGCCGGGTGGCTTAGGTCATGCATCGGGCGGTCGCGGTCAGTATGTTGAAGCCTTGGCGCGAGCTGCAGCAGCCGTTGGATGCGATGGTTACTTTTTTGAGGTTCATCCGAACCCCAAAAAGGCCAAGAGTGACGGGCCTAATCAGGTGGCCTTGAAAGATTTTGCGGGAATGCTCAAGCGCGTGCTGGGGCATGACGCATTGACGAGAAAGCTTTCGCGATGAGCGAGGGCGCCGGCAGCATTGCGGCGCTGATCTACGTGGACGGGGCCAGCCGGGGCAACCCGGGCCCGGCCGCGGCCGGAGCTTTGATCTTAGAGGCTGACGGCAAAAAAACCTTGGCAACGCTGAGTCAGAGCCTGGGCGTTGCGACCAATAACGAGGCCGAGTACTGGGCCCTCATCCTCGCATTAGAAAAAGCGTTGGATATGGGTGTGAGCCGCGTTGAGATTCGAGCAGACAGCCAATTGGTGGTCCGCCAGATCACAGGTGAATACAAGGTGAAACATCCGGCCATGAAAACCCTGCATGCCAAGGCATCGCTGTTATTAGGGCGCCTGAGCGCATGGTCCGCGGCGCACGTGCCGCGCGAGCAAAACCAAGAGGCAGATAAGCTGGCCAATGCCGCCTTGGACAGGGAAGCCAAAGGTCTGCGTTCATGAGCGGGCTCTTGGTCGGCGTGGGGTTCTTGGCTGTTCTTGCTTTGACGGCCGTGTTCCGTTGGGGCATGAACAGCGTGACAGTTTATTGGGCCGTGCTAGCGATATCGCTAGCGTGGGCTATCGCCCGCGAACGTACGCGGCAAAGGCGGGTCGATGACCCACCTTCGGACTGATACGCCAGGTCCCGAGGCGAAAGCGTACAAATGCGCGGCCTAAGAAAGGTTGTTTTATGAGTTGGTTAAGCAGGCTGTTCCGCCGCTCGGTTTCACCTGAGCGGGCGGCCGGTCGAGTGGCTGAAGACGCCAAGAGGGCGCTCGGCCAAGATTTCGTGGGTTTGTTAGCGTACGGCAGTTGGGTAGCCGGTGAGTATGTTGAGGGCTACTCAGATCTGAATCTCATGGTGGTGACGCGCAAGCTCGATGGCGAGTCGCTTAGGCGCCTGGCTCCTGCGGCTTCTAAGTGGAAGGCTATGGGCCGCGTGCGCAGCGTGGTTTTTTCGATGACCGAGCTGAAGGGCTATGCCGACAGCTTTCCCATTGAATTCCTCGACATCGCCGATAACCGCAAGTTGATCGCGGGTGAAGACCCCTTTCTGCGCTTGCAGCCTGGTTATGGTCGCTTGGCCGAAGAGCTCGAGACTGAGCTGCGCGACAGGCTGGCCAAACTCAGGCACAGATTTTTACAACATGGTGGTGATGAGGCCGAGACCAAAGCCTTGCTGTCGGCCACGGCTAGCTCGCTCTTTCCGCTACTGCGTGCGTTTCTGAGGCTTAAGCGCCGCAGGCCTCCGCGCCAGCGTGTGCGTTTGATCGAAGAAGCCTGCCGTAACTTCCGCTTTGGGCGGCGTACGCTCTTGCAGCTGCACGACCTTTGCTTTGGGCGCCGCAACGCCGAGCGTATCGACACCAAGGGCCTTTTTGAGCGCGCGGTGCAAGAGATCGAGCGCATGATTCAAGAGGTTATACGCCTGCGCCAAGATGGTAGCGGCAGCGCTGAACACAGCGAGCGTCTCGAGCGTAGTGATAGTGATCGTGGTGAGCGTGGCGATAGCGAGCGTGGTGACGATCGCGGACGCGATCGCTCAGATCGTGATCGCAGTCGCCGCCGTGGTCCTGGCCCTGGCGGCGATCGAAGCAAGCGCCTGACCGAAGTTAAGCAACTGGTGCACGAGGCCGGCCTGCGCAAGAAATGGGAACCCAAAGAGCCAGATCGTTTTGTCTCAGACGAATTCACCCGAGATCTTAGCCTGTCACCCGCCGCCCGCTTTGGCTGGGATCGCGGCTGGCAGCCCGAGCGTCGCGCTAGGGGCTATGTGGCGCCCGTGTTTGAAACGCCTTCGCCGGTCACTGAAGATGAAGAAGAAATGTTCGTGACCGATCAGGCTACGGCCGAAGCCCACGAGGCGGCGGCTCCGCCCGAGGCAGAAAGCACGTCCGAAACTCAGACCGAGGCAGGTTCCTCGAGCGGCGAGGTCTCGGATGAGGGTGATGAAAGCAGCCACAAAGTCGAAGTTGAAGTTTTAGACCAAACAAATAGCGAACCCGAGACCCGGAACCCGTAACACTCCAAGGAGTCGGCATGTTCGACAAAATCAAGTTCGGTTTCTCAGCTCTGGTGGGGATTTCACTGGGCGTGCTCATTGCCCTGCCCTTTTTCTGGTTTGGCACGCGCCACGGCGTGGGTGTGCTTAAATCTAACGCCGAGCATTCGCTTAAGGCGGTAGAGCGACGTCAGCAAGATATGAGTGACGAGGCCCTGCGCCTCGAACGCATGCTTGAAGCCAAGGGCTACACCAAGGGTCGCGAGATCTTTGCCAAGGTCGAGCTCTTGCGCAGCCGCTTGGCGGGCACGGCCGATGTTTACGAAAAGATTGAGGTCACACAAGATCTTGACCGGGCTTTGCTCAATGTTGAAAGCGCTTGGGCTGAGGCGGGCAAGGTATCGGGCCGTCTGCGGGCGAACTTTGATTGGCGCAATTTTGGCCGCAATTGGGAGCCGTTAAAGCGTTATCTCGTGGATGAAGAAAAAGTTTTGACTGCAGATGTGCGCTACTACGACGAAGTACTCGAAAAAAATCTAGTGCGTTTTGCCATTGGCCATCACAGCTTTGGCCAGGCCATTTCAGCCGGCCTGAATTTTGCGAAGACCAAGACCGGGTTGTATATTCGCCAGGGCTGGCGCTGGGTGGTTTATGGCGCCAAATGGATCTGGAGCAAGATCAAAGGCAAGGCGCCTGAGCGGCCTGTGGCTTTGCCCAAAATTGAGCCGCCGCGCGATCCCATCTTCATTCCCTTGCCGGTGCCCTACTACATCACCGATGCGCCCGTGCCCGAAGAGGACTACCACGAGGTGCAGTTTAACCGTGAGACCACGAATATGGCCGATGTCGAAGTGGGGCAAGAGAAGCCGGTCTTAGAGGGCCGCAATGCGCCCGACAGTTATAAGCCGGTCGCCCCGCACGTGCAAAAGACGGTCGACTACCGCTAAAATTTAGGCCGCAGTGCGCTGGCGCCCGCTGCGGCTTTAGTTCTGGCGCCAGAATGACAAGCGTCTGAGAAAGCTTAGGCTTTTCTCAGGCGCCCACGAAAAGCCGGGTGTTCGCCGCCTGTTTGCGTAAGCAAATGGGGGGAGGAAAGTCCGAACTCCGTAGGGCAGGGTGCCAGCTAACGGCTGGGCGCAAAGCGGCGCGGCGCAAGCTGAGCCGATGAGTGACGGAAAGTGCCACAGAAATCATACAGCCCACCTGGACCCTAAAGGTCCAGAGGCAATGGTGAAATGGTGGGGTAAGAGCCCACCGCCCCAACCGCAAGGAAGGGGGCAAGGTAAACCCCACCTGGAGCAAGGTGTGAGAAGTAGGGCTGCCCGCCCGTTTGTACTTCTCCGATAGCCGCTAAAGCCCTTCCGCAAGGTTGGGCATAGAGAAATGACCACCCGAACGTCCGAAGCGCCGCAAGGAGCTTCGGCCATTCGACAGAATTCGGCTTATAGGCTCGTCGTGGGCGCCTGAGAAAGGCCGGGCAAGTCCCGGGAAAGAGAGGTCGATATGCGCGTGAAATTTTGGGGGACGCGAGGCAGCATCCCTACTCCAGGGCCAGGCACGGCCCGTTATGGGGGCAACACTTCATGTGTTGAGGTGCAGGCTTGCGGCCACCGCCTTATCTTTGACATGGGATCAGGCGTACGTTTGTTGGGGCTAGATTTGCTCAAGCAGCTGCCAGTCACGGCCCATGTCTTCTTTTCTCATTTGCATCACGATCATAATCAAGGTCTTCCGTTCTTTGTGCCCAACTTTATTCCTGGCAACACGATCTTTTATTATGGCCTTGAAAAGCGTGGCGGCACCCTCGAAGAACAGCTAAAGAAAGTTTTTGATTATCCCTACTTTCCTGTGCCCCTCGCCAACATGCCGGCCACCATGGAGTTTGTAAATCTGCGTGAGGGTCAGCGCGTCAAGGTAGGCCATGACTTGACCGTGGCCAACCGAAAGCTCAATCACCCAGATGAAGTGCTGGGCTTTCGTGTCGAAGCTGTCGAAGCGGGTGTTAAGAAAGTCTTTGCCTATTGCACCGATACCGAGCACTTCTCGACGCCCGACTGGAAGGTCAAAGATTTAGCCAAAGACGCAGACGTCTTTGTCTATGACGGCCAGTACACCGACGAAGAGTACCCGCAGAAAGTCGGCTGGGGCCATAGCACGCCGAGTGAGGGCGTCAAACTGGCTCAGGCCTCAGGCGCCAAGCGCCTCGTGCTCTTTCATCACGATCCCTTGCATAACGACGATAAGGTAGCGGCCATGGAAGCCGACTGCCAAAAACTCTTCCCTATGAGCCAGGCGGCTTATGAGGGTCTTGAGATCGAAATCTAAGCTTCAGGACAACACCGTGAACTTCGACAGCATCCTATCGGCCGGCGGGCGGCGCATGAAGCCCAGCATTATTCGATCTTTGCTTAAGTTGGTGCAGAATAACGAAATCATTAGTTTTGCGGGCGGCACACCTGACGCTCGCTTTTTTCCTTTAGAACTTATTGCCGAGCTTTCGAACAAGGTGATTCTTGAACAAGGTCGCTTGGCCTTGCAGTATGGCGAGACCATTGGTTGGCTGCCATTGCGTGAAGAAATCTGCAAATATCTTAAGGACAGCAAGGGCTTAGACATGAAGCCCGAAAACATTTTGATTACGACAGGGTCTCAGCAGGGCATTGATTTGATTTCGCGCGTCTTTGTGGACCTTGGCGATCTCGTGGCGGTTGAAGACCCGGCCTATCTCGGTGCTTTGATTGTTTTTGGCAATTATGGCGCGCGCCTGGCTGCGCTTGAAATGGACTCGCAGGGTCTTAAGCCTGAAGCTCTCGAAGCCCAAATCAAGGCCGAGAAACCCAAACTTGTTTATCTCACCCCGACGTTTCAAAATCCCAGCGGCCGCCTTTTGCCAGAAGAACGTCGCAAACAAGTGGCCGAAATTTGTGGGCGCAACAATGTCATCTTGGTCGAAGACGATCCCTACGGTGAAATCGACTTTAAGAATATCAAGCCTAAGGCAGTCTGCGCTTTTGATTCCTCAGGTTGCAGCTTTTATCTCGGCAGTTTTTCTAAGATGGCAGTGCCCGGCATTCGTCTAGGCTTTGTGGCAGGCCCGGCCGATGCCATTGTCAAGCTAGCCATGGCTAAAGAAACTCTCGATGTATGTTCGTCAGTACTTTCACAGGCGATTGCCGCCGAATTTCTTAAGGGTGGGCACTTAGGCCCTCACGTCAAGATGCTCAACGAAAAATATCACAGTCGAGCCAAAGTCATGAGTGAGGCGCTTAGGGCTGAGGCCGGCACTGCCATTGAGTTCGAAGAGCCGCAGGGCGGCTTTTTTATCTGGGGCAAAGTCCGTGGCTGCAATGATGCCGAGGCCCTTTTTAAGCGCGCCATTGACCTGCGCGTGGCCTATGTGCCAGGCACGGCTTTCTATGTTGATCCAGCCCGGGGCCAAGACACTCTGCGCATGACCTTTGTGGCAGCAGACGAAGAGCATATTCGTGAAGGCGTCAAACGCCTGGCCCCCGTTTTGCGCGAGGCGGCGCAAGCCGCTTCGACGCGTTAAGGAGCAAGTGTGATCAAGTGGCCCATCATTGGCATCATCTCAGCCGCTATTCTTGTGATTATCAAGATGTGGCTGAGCCGGCTTGATTTGCCCCACTATCCCCTCTTAGTGCTCGAAGGCCAGGCGGGGCTTAAAATCTTGGGGCTTTACCTAGGCATGGGCGCTGCCTATGCGCTGCTTTTTGGCTGGCTCTTGCGCCACGCTTTGCCCAAGGGTCTGCTGCTTTCGGCCCTGCTTTTTGCGGTCTTGCCCTTTATCGTGGGCAGTATAGCCTGGCCCCTTTACCAGGGCCGACCTGCGATTAGCGATGCCTGGGCTCTGTTATGGATGGGCGCACATGAATTAATTTATGCCTTGGGCGTAGTCTTCATTGGTCAGTCTGGCGCTAGCTCGCGCGGCAGCAGCGAAGACTAAAAGCCTCGAGGCACTTTTCAACATTCTTTAGGATACTAAATTATGAAAGGCGTCATCATGGCCGGCGGCTTCGGCACCCGCCTTCGCCCCCTTACTTATCACATGCCCAAGCCCATGGTGCCCGTGGCCAATCGGCCCATCATGCAACGTATCGTCGAGCTGATGAAGGGGCATGGCATCACCGATATGCTCTCGCTGCTTTACTTTCAGCCTGAAGCCATTCAAAGCCATTTTGGCGATGGGTCGAAGTATGGCATCAAGATGGACTATCAGGGCGCTGAGGGCGATTTGGGCACCGCAGGATCGGTCAAGTTGGGCGAGCCCAAAATCGGCCGTGAGCGCTTTATGGTTATTAGCGCAGACATCTTGACTGACTTTGATTTGAGTAAAGCCATGGCGTTTCACGAGAAGAATAAAGCGATGGCGACCTTGGTGCTAACCCGTGTTGAGAACCCTTTACAATTTGGCGTGGTGATCACCGATAAAGAAAATCGCATCACGCGCTTTTTAGAGAAGCCCAGTTGGGGTGAAGTATTCTCAGACACGGTCAATACCGGCATCTATATTCTTGAACCTGAAGTCTTAGATTTGATTCCCGAAGGCAAAGATTTTGACTTCAGCAAAGACCTCTTTCCTAAAATGCTCGAGCACAAGTTGCCACTCTACGGCTACATTGCCGAAGGTTACTGGAAAGACATAGGCACACTGGGTGAATACATCTATTGCCATCACGATATCCTTAGCGGCAAGGTCGAAGTCGGCGTGGATGGCACACGTACCGGTAAACTGGGCTCAGATATTTGGATGGGCGAAGGCGCCAGTGTTGATAAATCAGCCAAGCTTTCGCACGCTGTCATTTTAGGCAAGAATGTCAAAGTTGGCCCTCGGGCCGAGTTGAGCAATTGCATTATTGGCGACAATAGCGAGATTGGCGAAGGCGCGCGGGTGTCGGGTGCCGTGCTCTGGCATGACACCAAAGTAGGGGCTGGTTCGCAGCTCAAAGAATGTGTCTTGGCAGCTCGTACCAAAATTGGCAATGGCTCTTATGTTGGCGTGGGCGTGATCATTGCTGATGACTGTATTGTGGGCAATGGCAGCATAGTCAAAGACGAAGTCAAAATGTGGCCAGCTAAGACCGTCGAAGACGGAGCCACGCTGTCGACTTCTTTGGTCTGGGGCGATAAGTGGAGTCGTAATTTATTTGATGCTTATGGCATCAGCGGTCAGGTCAATATCGATATGACTCCCGATTTTGCTTCGAAACTCGGGGCGGCTTACGGCGCTTCGCTCAAAGAGGGCAGCACCGTGGTGGTCACACGCGATGCGCATAAGACTAGCCGCATGGTGGGCCGCGCCCTCATGGCGGGTATATCGTCGGCTGGCGTGAACGTCTATGACCTGAGCATGCAACCCATACCCGTGGCGCGCTACGCGACTCTCGCCTTGAAGAGTGCGGGCGGTCTTCACGTGCGCCGTTCGCCTTTAGAAAGTAAGATTCAGGATATTAAATTTTTTGACAACGATGGCCTTGATATCCCGACGAGAAAAGAAAAAGGCATTGAAAACCTCTTTTATCGAGAAGATTTCAGGCGGGTTAAGGGCGAAGACGTTGGCGATATTACCTTTCCGGCCCGCGGTGTGGATTACTATCTCGAAGGCTTCTTCAATGCCATCGATGAGCAAGCCATACGCGCCCGAGGCATGAAGGTAGTCTTGGATTACGCTTTTGGTTCGGCCACCGCGGTTTTTCCTACCATCTTGGGCCGTTTAAAAGCCGACGTAGTCTCTTTGAACGCTTTCCTCGACGAAAGCAGGCTCACGCGTTCCAGTGAATCGTTTGACGCTGGCCTTTCGCAGATGGGCAATATCGTCAATACGCTTAAAGCTGACTTTGGCGTGATGCTCGATGCCGGCTCGCAGAAAGCCTTTCTCTGTGACGAAAAAGGCAATGTTATCAACGGCGATTTGGCCCTGACGCTTTTTGCCATGCTGCATGCCATGACCCATCCGGGGGCCAAAGTGGCCGTGCCAGTCACCAGCTCGCGAGCGGTCGAAGAAGCGGTTGAGAAGCACGGCGGTTCGGTCACGCGTTGCGGCACGACTTATCGCGGCATGATGGAAGCCGCCGCCAAGGGAAACAGCTTTGTGGGCGAAGAACACGGCGGCTATATGTTCGGCGAATTCTTTCCCGCATTCGATTCGATGATGGCTACGGTGAAATTGATGGAGTATTTGGCAAAAGCGGATGTGCCGCTCTCTGAATTGCTCAAGATGGTCCCGAAAATTAATGTCCAGCGCTCACTCGTCCCTTGTCCTTGGGAAAAGAAGGGCACGGTTATGCGCCATTTGATCGACCATGCCGATGGGCAAAAACACGAACTGATCGATGGCATCAAATTATGGTCTGGCCGCAACTGGGTGCTGATTCTGCCTGACGAAGACAAGCCAGTTTTTCACGTCGACGCCGAAGCTGACGCGCCTAAAGAGGCCCAGAACCTGATCGATCGCTACACTGAAATGATCAAGGAGTGGAGTAAGTGAG
>CAZFUM010000013.1:0-24989 GCA_964521965.1 uncultured bacterium
CGAGGGACTCAATCAAGATTGCGCTCGCGATGTAGGCCGCGAGGGCCAGTAAGCAGGGCAGTAGGGAGCGCAAAGGGCGTAAATGAAAAGCCATGCGGGATTTTAACATGAGAAACACGATTTGACCCCAAGCCAAGGGCCTTCTATGATGATGGTTCGGAGGCTAAAACATGGCATTTTGCGTTGTCTTGATCACGGCGCCCCAGGGTGAAAAGGCCCGCGTCATCGCCAAAACTTTGGTAGAAGAAAAGCTGGCAGCCTGTGTCAATCTGGTGCCTGAAATCGCTTCGACCTATTGGTGGGAAGGCAAAGTCGAGGAGGCGAAAGAGAGCCTGCTCATTGCCAAGACCGACAAGCTCAGGGTGAAAGCATTGACCAAACGCGTCAAGGCATTGCATCCCTATAGCGTGCCCGAGGTCATTAGCCTGCGTATCAAAGAAGGCAACCGCGATTATTTTCGCTGGATCGCTGACAGCGTGGGCACGCCCCGTAAAAAGCAGCGCATACCCGGCAAGCGGCCTAAGAATAGGGAGAAAGTGTGAAGCGTAGTTTGGTGGCTGGCGGGGCTGGTTTCATCGGTTCTCACCTCTGTGAGGCCTTGCTTAAAAAGGGTCATCATGTCACGGCCGTTGATAGCCTGATTTCGGGCCGCAAATCAAATATCGTCAGCCCGATCTTCACCAAATATAAGAAGCGCTTTGTGTTCTTAAAGCGAGACATACTTAAGCCCCTGAATCTCAAAGCCGATTGGATCTTTAACTTAGCCTCGCCTGCCTCGCCCCCGCACTATCAAACCCATAGCATCTACACCCTGCGAACCGGCAGCGAAGGCACGCGCAACCTCTTAGAGCTGGCCAAGAAAAACAAGGCCCGCTTTTTGCACGCTTCGACATCTGAAGTTTACGGGGACCCTAAAGTTCATCCGCAAAGGGAAGACTATTGGGGCAATGTGAACCCCATTGGCGTGCGCGCCTGCTATGACGAGGCCAAGCGCTACGCTGAAGCCTTGATCATGGAATATTGGCGCAAAGAAAAAGTGGATACCCGCATGGTGCGCATATTTAATACTTATGGGCCGAGGTTAGACCCTGACGACGGGCGGGTGATTAGCAATTACATTAAACAGGCCCTGCAAGGCCTGCCCTTGACGGTTTATGGTGACGGCAAGCAGACGCGCTCGTTTCAGTATGTTTCTGATTTAGTGCAGGCCATGTTGATCGTTATGGCAGCGCCCGGCAAAGCTGGCTCGGTCTACAACACGGGCAATCCTGGTGAATTCACGATGATACAGGCTGCCAAGTTGGTGAAAAAAATTACCGGCTCGCCTTCGCCGATTGTTTATCGTCCCTTGCCTAAAGACGATCCCACACGGCGTAAGCCCGATATCAGCAAAGTGAAAAGAGAATTGGGCTGGTCACCGAAAGTAAAATTTGAAGACGGCCTTAGGCAGACCATCGCTTGGTACCGCCAGAACGAGGTTCTAGGAGGCCGGGCTTGAGCGATCGAGTTTTGCTGGCGATCTCAAACCTAAAATCAATTTTTGGTGATCCCAATGCCGTGCCCGGGCATCCCCACACGGGGGTGGCCTATTTGTCTGCTTTTTTAAAGTCCAAGGGCGTTCAGGTTGATCTTTATGACGAACGCATGGATGGCGCTGAGAAGTTGCCTGAACTGCTCAAAAATAATTATGCCTTTGTGGGCATCACGGCTTTTTCGTATTCCCTGCGCAATGTCTATTCGCTCATCGAGCGCGTCAAAAGCCTGACGCAGAGCCCGGTGGTGCTGGGCGGGCCCCATGTTTCGGTCAGCAAGTTGAGCGTGCTGCGCGAAACATCGGTTGATTTTGCGGTCAAGCACGAGGGCGAATACACCGTGCTCGATCTGCTCGAGGCCTTAAGGCGGGGCGACAAAGATTTTGCTTGGGTGCAGGGTTTGCTTTGGCGCAATGGCGGTGATGTGGTCGAGAACCCCGACCGGCCCGTGATTGCGAATTTAGAAGAGCTGCCCTATCCTGACTATGAGTCTTTTCAGCTTGAGCGTTATCCCTGCTTTGACGTCAAAGCCCTACCTTTTTTGACCCAGCGCGGTTGCCCCTATAAGTGCAATTTTTGCTCGGTGCCGGTTTCGATGGGCAGTGAATTTCGCGTGCGTTCGCCCCAGGATGTCGTGAAAGAATTAAAACATTGGAACGATAAGGGCTGGAAGCATTTTCAGTTTAACGATGACGTCTTTAATTTCGAGCCCAAGCGCGCGCTTGAAGTGGCCCAAGCCATCGTCGAGTCAGGCTTGCAAATTTCTTGGGAGCTCTACAATGGCATGCGCGTCAATGCCGTGAACGAAGAGTTGCTGGCGGCGATGAAAAAGTCTGGCTGTCGACTGATCTCTTATGGCTGTGAGTCGGGTAGCCCGCGCATCTTGCGCGTGATACGTAAAGGGCTGACGATAGAAATGGTTTCGAAAGCTGTGAAATTGACGCATGAGGCAGGCATATCTTGCTCGGTCAATTTTATCGTGGGTCATCCCACTGAGACTTTTGAAGAGGCCAAGATGAGCTTAGCCTTTGCAGAAAGCTTGCCCGCCAGCTTTATTAATTTTTACAATGATACGCCTTATCCTGGCACCGAATTGTACGAGTGGGTCAAAGCCAATGCCCGCATGCTGCACCCCGAATATCTTACGGATCATAGTTACAATTCGCGTGAGCCGATTTACGACACCCCCGAGTTCCCCAAAGAGCAGCGCATGGTGATCTTAGCCAAGGGCCGCGATCTCTATGAGCGTAGTGTGCTGCGCTATCGCTTGGGCCCGCTTTGGGGGCGCATCGCTTTTCTGCTGAGTCGCAGCGCTTTTGTGAATGAATGGGGCCGCCGTTTTGTCACCAACACCCGTTTGGGTCACTATCTCTTTAGTAAGATGAGCGTTAAATTCGGCGGCATGGTTTGGGTGCGTTAAAACGGCCCGGGCTCTGGGCCGGTTTAGGCTTGGCTCTTTTGCTGGCTTGGGTTTTTCGCGAATCACTTTTTGGGCATAAATTACTTTTTGGCAGCGACGCTTTAGCCATGGGCTTGCCTGTCAATTTGGCGGCAAGACGTTCGCTTGAGGCCGGCGCCTGGCCTTGGTGGTTGGCTGAGCTCTACGGCGGCTTGCCAGGCATGGCCAGCTTCAGTACTGATTTTTTTCACCCTATTATTTTTGCGCTGCACGCTTTGCGCGTGCCAGTGGCAGCTCTCTATGCCTGGGATATGGCATTGAATGTGCTCTTAGGCGGCCTGGGCGCTCTCTTTTTTGCGCGTAGGGCTTTGGGTGTGTCGTGGTCTGCAGCCAGTCTCTGTGCCGTATTTTTCAGCCTCAGTGGTACCCAGCTCAGCCCCATTTATGCGGGCCACGCCAACAATGTGAAAGCCATAGCCCTGCTGCCTTGGATCTTGGGTAGTTATTGGATTTGGGCTCAGCAAGGCAAGCGTTGGGCCTTAGGCTTGGTGGGTTTGGGCTTAGGCTTGCAAATCTTGGCGGTAGGCATGCAGATTGCGGCTTATACAGGCTTGGCCCTGGCCCTGAGTGCAGCCTGGCTGGCTTGGCGCCAACGAGTGCTTCGCCTACGGGCCTGGCTAGGGTTAGGCCTGGTGGGTATTTTGGGCGCTGCGCTCAGTGCGCCTCAACTGCTGCCCTCGATGGCCTATAAGAGCGAATCTTTGCGTGAAAATTTTGGCTACGAACAATTCACATCGTGGTCTTTCCCGCCACTCGAAGCTGTAACTTGGTTCTTACCCGGCTTTTTTGGTTGGCGCGACGCAGCTTACTCAGGACCTTGGGACTTCACCCTCACCACTGAATATTTTGGGCTCTTGCCCTGGGTGCTGGCTGCGGCAGGCTTGGGCGCGTATGGGGCTCGGCGTAAAGAGTTGGGGCAGGCCTGGTTGAGTCAGCCTGAAGCTTGGCTGCTCGCGCTTGCTCTTTTGGGCTTGCTCTCAGCCTTGGGTAAATATTTCCCCCTGCATTATCTTTATTATCATATGCCAGTATTGAAGGGCTTTCGCAGTTGGGTGCGTTTTCTCTGCGTGTTTAACATTGCTTGGCTGGCTCTAGCTGCGATGGGTTGGGATGCGCTGATTCAGGGCAAAGCTGGCGCGCGCCGCAGCGCACTGGTTTGCGCGGGCCTCATCGCAGTGAGCGGACTCTTGGCGCTGGCCTTCAAGTCCGGTGCCCTGGCTGCTGCTGCGGCCAAAACGAAAGATGCGGCAGGCCTGGCGGCTGCATATCAAAGCTCGGCCTTGAGCGCGTTGGGGTTGGGAGCCTTGTTGGCACTTGCGGCCTGGTTTAGCACCCGCGCCCAGCGCTTCGCAGCATTAGCTTTGCTGTTGGCCCTGGTCTTTCATATATATGACACGCACAGTGTGAGTTCGCGTTATGTCGTTGCCATGGACAGTGCTGCCTGGGTCAAGCCGCCAGATTGGGCCCAAGCCTGGCTCAAAGAATTTCAGCTCAGGCCTGGGCGGGTCGAAGTCATCGGTGCGCAGAGTCCCAATCAGGGGGCAAGCTGGGGCTTTGAGCAGGCTGGGGGCTATCTCGGTGTGCCACCCCGCAGGGCCTATCATTTTCGTGAAGCCTTAAGCCAGAGACCCGAGCGCTATTGGCAGCTTAGCAACACCCGCTTGGTGGCTATCAATCAAGTAATCAACGCGCCTTGGCTTAAGTTGATGGGTCAGGCTTCGGGTCTGAACCTCTACGAGAATCAAGCGGCCCTAGCTCGAGCTTGGATAGTTTATCAGGCCAGACTTGCTAAAGATGAAGACGAGGCCGCCAGCCTGCTGGCGGCAGTTGATTTTGACCCGCTGCGCAGCGTCATTGTTGAAGGTGTTGCACCTGAGCTAGGGCTTGGCCAAGGGCAGGTGAATGTTGTGCGTCGCGGGCCCGGCATGATTGAGCTCGAGGCTAAGAGCAGCACCCAAGGCTTACTTGTCATTGCCCAGGCCTATTTCTCAGGCTGGAGCGCCCAAGTCAATGGCCAGGCTGCCAGCCTGCGCCATGCTAACTTGGCCCAGACTGGCCTGAGCCTAGGGCCTGGGGCTTCGCAAATCGTGCTTCGCTACCGCTCACCCCAGCTGGGCCTAAGCCTGCTCTTGGGTCTTTTGGGCCTGCTGGGCTTGGTGGCCTTGCTTTTACCTGCGCGCGTTTACAAGCGTGCCCCTAAGCTCTAGAATCTGGCCCATGCCCAAAGCCCTGATAGTCATTCCCACCTATAACGAGCGCGATAATATTGGCGCCATCGTGCCTGCGGCACTAAAACAAGATTCGCGCCTGCATGTCTTGATCGTGGACGATGCCTCGCCCGACGGCACCGGCAAGCTGGCAGAGGCGCTTAGGCGCAAGTACAAGGGCCGCGTGCATGTCATGCACCGATCTGGCAAATTGGGCCTGGGCACAGCCTATGTGCAGGGCTTTCAGTGGGGCCTTGAACAGGGCTATGAGTTGCTGCTTGAGATGGATGCCGACTGGTCGCATGACCCCGGCTATTTGCCGCAGTTTTTGGCGGCTGCGCGAAGTGCAGATGTGGTTGTGGGTACCCGCTATAAAGATGGCAAAGTCAGCGTGGTGAATTGGCCTTTACGCCGATTGGCTCTGAGCATGGGCGCCAGCTGGTATGTGCGCCTGGTCACGGGCCTGCCGCTCAGCGACTGCACGGGCGGTTTTAAATGCTTTCACGCCAAGGTCTTGCGGGCTATTGGGCTCGATGAGGTTAAAAGCGACGGCTATTCATTTCAGATTGAATTGAATTATAAAGCATGGAAAAAAGGCTTTAAGTTCAGTGAGCTGCCGATTGTGTTCAATGACCGCACGTCTGGAAAATCTAAAATGTCAGGCCGCATCATGCGCGAGGCGGTTTGGCGGGTCTGGGCCTTGCGCTTGGGATTATCATGAAGCGTGAATGGTGGGCAGGCGGGGCCTTTGACGCTGACATGGCCGATGTCAATTTTCCGCCTGAAAAGATTGCTGAAGCTAAACTAGAAGTGCAGGGCTTGCGCAGCCGGCTAGGCCTTAAATCAGGTATGACCGTTCTCGATGCAGCCTGTGGGGTGGGCCGCCACAGCCTTGAGCTGGCGCGCCAGGGTATGCGGGTGACAGGTGTTGACTATTCGCGTGACTATGTGCGCCGTGCCCAAGCGAGTGCTAAGCGTGAGCGTCTCAAGGGCACGGCCTTTGAGAGCGGCGATCTACGCGATCTTTGGCGTTTTCATCAAAGTTTTGACGCCGTCATCAATCTCTATACCAGCTTTGGCTACTATGGCAGCGCCAAGGACAATCTCGAAGCATTACGCCAAATGGCCAATGCGCTTAAGCCAGGTGGCGTGCTGGCGCTTGAGCTGCTACCGCGTGAGAGTTTGCAAGCTGGTTTTTTAGCCAAAGACTGGCAGCGCACCCAAGATGGCTACATGATGTTCAAGCGCGAATGGATTCACGGCGGCCGTCAGCTGCGCGGCGAAGTGGTCACCGTGCGTCAGGGAAAAATTCACGAGCATTTGACAGAAGTTTGGGTCTATGGCGTTCACGATTTAGAAGTCATGCTGCGGCGCGTGGGTCTCGAGCGTGTCAGGATCTGGGGCGGTTATAAGGGTCAAAAGTGGACAGCGGGGCATAGGCTTTTGATGGCAGCTTGGAAAGCGAGCTAAGAGGGAAGCATGGCGAAAAAGAATGTCTTGGTGACTGGGTGTGCAGGCTTCATTGGCAGTCATATGGCCGAAGGTCTGATGAAAAAGGGCTATGCGGTCGTGGGCTTAGACAACATGTCCACGGGCGAGGCTCGCAATATTCCTCGCGGCATACGCTTTATCAAAGGTGACGTGACCCGTCTTCAAGATCTTAAAAAAGCATTTACAAAACCTATTGCCGGCGTCTTTCACATTGCAGGTTGTGCTAGTACGATCAAAGCTTTTGACGATCCTGAGCAAGATCTAAGAACCAACACGCAGGGAACCGTGCGCGTGATCCAGGCTTGCTTGGGCCGCAAGACGCCCCGCCTGCTTTATGCCTCTTCGATGACCGCCTATGGCTTTGTCGACAAGCTGCCGGTGGATATTGACAAGGCCCTGCCTAAGCCCGTCAGTTACTATGGCATCAGCAAATATGCCGCCGAGCGCTATGTCATGGCCACGGGCCTGCGCCAAGACCTGGGCTTTAAGTTTGGGGTCACGGCCTTTCGTATGTTTAACGTCTATGGGCGCCGCCAGTCATTGACGAATCCTTACCAAGGCGTCGCATCTATCTTTATTGGCAATGTCCTTCGAAAAGAACCGATCAAGATTTTCGGTGATGGTGAGCAAAGTCGTGACTTTATACACATCAGCGATGTGGTGGCAGCGTGGATTAAGGCCTTTCAAACTCCTCGCGCCATGGACCAAATTTTCAATTTGGGTACAGGCACGCGTATATCGATTAACAAGCTCGTGCGCACCGATATTGCCGCCTTTGGGCTGAATCCCAAGACTTACCCCATTCAATATTTCTCGGTGCGGCCTGGCGACCAGCGGCATATGCAGGCTGACATCCGCAAGACCAAGCGCTTGCTGGGTTGGAAGCCGCTGATGCCATTTGCCAAGGGCATGTCTGACGTCATTCAATGGGCGCGCGAAGAGGCGGGTCAGGCCTAAGCCCGTTTTAGATTACGAAACCTATTTAGGCAGCAGGGCTGGCGTAGCCTGGGCTGCGATGTAGAATAATCAAGTCTTTATCTGGATGCCCATGCTTCGCATTTTCATATTATTGATTTTCTTGGCTTCGAACCTGCGTGCTGGGGTTGAGAAAGTCGGCACCACTTCAGCAGCCTTTGTAAAGCTGGGCGCGGGTGCGCGTTCTGCCGCCTTGGCCGATGCCTATGTGGCCTTGGCCGATGATGCCAGCGGCATCGTCTATAACCCAGCGGGCATGTCGCAGATGCTGCATGGCGAGGTCCAAGCCACCCACACCGAATGGTTCCGTGGCTTGCGCTTTGAGAACATCAATTCTGTGTTTTCATTGGGCGACGGCGGCATGGTGGGCTTAACCTTGAATTTTCTCGCCATTCCAACTTTGGTTCGCACTGAGCAAATCGCTAACACTCCCGATCCATCATTGAATTTTCGCGAGTTAGGCAATTTCACGCCCTTTGACTTTCAACTTGGTTTCGCCTATTCGCGCCCTATCATGAAGAACATCTTGGGTGGGGTGAACCTCAAGGTGCTGGCCCAGAATATTGACGACCGCAACACCTTTGGTTTGGGCCTAGATTTAGGTGGCATTTGGCAGACCCCTTTACGCGGCCTCAATGTGGGCATGACTTTTCAAAATCTAGGCACGCCCATCAAGCTCAAGCGCGAGGCCTTTGACCTGCCCTGGCAGCTGCGGGTCGGCGCTGCCTATAAGATGTATCAAGACAAGCTGACCTTTTTGATCGAAGCAGATATGCCCAGCGACAATGCGCTGGTGGTCGCGGGTGGCGTGGAATATTTGATATCTGATAAATTCGCGCCTCGATTGGGATATCGCATGAATAGCATTTTTAATCCTTGGACAGCCGGGCTGGGCATGCGTTTTAACCAAGTGGGCATCGATCTGAGCATCGTGCCATTTGGCGAGCTGGGCATGACCTATCGCGGTTCAGTTAGCTATCGTTTCGGCGAGCCCGGGGCTGAATTGAATACACGCTTGGCCTACCTTTCTAGTAACAGTAGCAATAAGCCGGCAGTGCTTGAACCGCGTTTGGCAGCGCCGGATAAGGTCACGGCCTGGGCCGTCTATGTCTACAATACAGGCCGGCCGGCCAAGGTGGTGCGCACCTTGCAAGGGCGCGGTTCGGCGCCCAAAGAGTTGATGTGGGATGGCAAGGACACCGCAGGGCAAGCCCTGCCCGAAGGCGGGTATTGGGCTATTTTGACCGCCCGTTATGCGACCGGCAAAACAGTGAATTCAAAATATTTGCGTTTAGACATTAACAACACGGCGCCCCAGGTTGATTTGGGCATCGATCCCGTCAGTATAAATAATCAGGCGCCGGGCGAGGCCTTTGTGCCCACGGCCTTCAATGCCACCCTCAAGGCAGGTCGCGTTGCCACGACTTGGCGCCTTGAAATTTTAGATCCCGAGGGCAAGGTATTCAGGACCATTCGAGGCGAAGGTCAACCCACGGCTCAGTTAGTTTGGGATGGCAAGGGTGATTTGGGTGAAGCTCTTGTCTCGGGCTGGGTTTATCAAGCGCGCTTTATTGCCACCGATCCATTGGGCAATGAAGCGACTACGCAAACTCCTGTCAGCTTTAAGGCGGTCTTTCGATAATGGCAGAATCTTTAAACGTCGCGATTCAAGTCTTCCCCCACGCTGCTGATCTTCCGCTGCCTAGTTATGCCACCGAAGGCTCGGCCGGTATGGATTTGCGCGCAGCCATCGCTGAGCCCATCACCCTTAAGCCGGGTGAGCGCACTTTAGTGGCTACGGGCATTGCTATCGCATTGCCTCAGGGTTACGAGGCGCAGATTCGACCCCGCTCAGGTTTGGCCGTGAAGCATGGCATCACCATGCTCAACTCACCGGGCACCATCGATAGCGACTATCGTGGCGAGATTAAGGTCATTTGCATCAACCATGGCCAAGAAAATTTTCTTATTCAACGGGGTGAACGCATTGCCCAGTTGATAGTGGCTGCCTTTACTCGTGTGGCATGGCAGGCTACTGAGAACCTTGAAGAGACGACGAGAGCGGCGGGTGGCTTTGGCCACACGGGTCGTGGCTAGCCCGATTTAGGCTTGATAATTAAAGGTTTTTAAGATTTTTTGATTTCTGATTGAAAATTAGGCTGAGTCTTACCCGAATTTAGACAATTTTCTAAGACCTAGTTTTGTGATCTGGTTCACAGTCCTCGGATTGTTCAAAACCTGTCAACAGGGTGTCAACTCTTGGGCTAGATTTCAAAACAGAGTTTTGTGTTGACAGTTTTATCAAATAAAATATACTTGATCTTGCGTAGCCGATTGGGGCTACACATCATATAGACGAGAGGGGGGATTTCACTTGGCAACCAAGAAAAAGGCTAAAAAGGCCGCAAAGAAGAAGTAAAAAAACCTAAAAATTGTCGATGTCATCAAAGCTATGCCCCGTTGTGAAACGGGGCATAGCTTTTTTAGGGCCAATTGTGGATAACGATTTCAGATAGCGGCCTAGGCCCCTTAGGACCCCCCCGCGTTGACACCCCCCCACCCATCTGCTAAAGTCCCAGCCCTTTTTGATTTTCTGATCGAGTTTGTTCAATGCCCTCTTTACGCGTCTTAGTGCTGGCCGCGAAACGCTCGCAAGGTCTCTTGCTGGGCGGCCGCCGCATTGTCGATCGCGTTCTGGAACAGGCCCGTAAAATTTCAAAGGGTGCCAAACTCGTAGAACGCGTTCCGGCAGGCCTTAAGGGTGAGTTACTCTTGGTCGACGGGCTGATGCCCTTTATGCGTCCGCACCATTGGCGCGATTTGCTAGCCCAGGCTCGCAGTCAAAAGCTTCCTGCAGCTAGTTTAGATGACGGCTGTGGCCAAGAAGATTGTCGCGATGGCGAGGCCATGTGGTATTTCTGTGATGGTCGTGAAGCCGCAGGCACGCCTGCCCAGGCTTTTGAAAAAAAGATGCAGCAGGGTAGTGCTCGCTTGCTGAATATTCAGGGCCATTATGCTGACAGCCTTAGTTCTGAATATCCCGATGGTCAGAGAAACGTTGAGAAGGCCTTTCGTGAGCGGCAAGTCTGGCGCATTGAATATGCTGGCGCCGTGGTGCTTGATCCTGAGACCACTTATATCGACGAGAGTGTGAAAGTCGGCAAGGGCAGCGTGATCGCGCCCATGTGCATTTTGAGTGGGGCCACGGTGATCGGTAAGAATTGCCAGATCGGCCCTATGGCGAGAATTAAAGACAGTCGCATTGAAGATGGCGCTGTGGTCGACCAAAGCATTTTAGACGGCGCACGCGTAGGGCAAAAAGCTGTGATTGGCCCCTGGGCCCGGCTTCGCCCTGGCAGCGTAATTGGTAAGGGCGCCAAAGTTGGCAATTTTGTCGAGATCAAGAATTCGGTGTTGGGCGCAGACGCTCGCGCCAACCATCTTAGTTACGTGGGCGATGCCAGTGTAGGCGCGGGGGCTAACATTGGGGCTGGCGTGATCACCGCTAATTACGACGGCAAAAACAAGTACCGTACGCACGTAGGTAAAAAGGCTTTTATTGGTTCGGGTACGGTCTTAGTGGCACCCGTGAGCGTGGGTGAGGGAGCCATGACCGGCGCTGGCGCCGTCGTGCTCAAGGGCCACCATGTACCCGCCCGAGGCGTGGTGGCGGGTGTACCGGCCCGTCCCTTAGGGCTCAAAAAGAAATCTCGAGGCTAAGGAGCTGTGAGCGAAATGTCAAACGAACTCAAAATCTTTGCAGGCAATAGCCTTCCCGTGCTTTCGCGCGATATTTGTGAGTTCCTCAATGTCACCCCGGGCCGCGCAGAAATCGGGCGTTTTCCTGAGGGCGAGTGCAAGGTTAAGATCGGCGAGAACATCCGCGGCGCTGATGTATTTATCATCCAGTCGACTTGTCCGCCTGTTAACGATAACTTGGTCGAACTTCTCGTGATGATCGATGCAGCCCGTCGCGCCTCGGCTCGACGTATTACTGCGGTTATCCCTTATTTTGGCTATGCCCGTCAGGATCGCAAAGATCAGCCGCGTGTGCCGATAACGGCCAAGCTGGTGGCTAACCTCATCGCTAAGGCTGGCGCAGATCGGGTGCTCACCATGGACCTGCACGCCCCACAGATTCAGGGCTTCTTTGACATCCCGCTCGACCATCTCGTGGCCATGCCTGTGCTGGCGGACTACTTTAAGAAAAAAGAGATCAAGAACCTCAGCATCTGCACCGCCGACGTGGGTGGTATTAAAAATGCGTGGAAGTTTGCCGAGCGCCTTAACGCCCCCTTGGCCATTGTCGACAAAAAGCGTAGCGGCGACACCGAGGTCGAAGCTCTGGCGCTTATCGGTGAGGTCAAAGACAAGAACATTATTATCCCTGACGACATGATTGCCACGGGCGGCACCTTGGCACAGGCTGCTAGTTTTTTGCGCCAGCATGGCGCCAAGGATCTCTACGCCTGCAGCACGCACGCTCTGCTTTCGGGTTCGGCGGTTGAGAAGCTCAAGAGCGCTGGCTTTACCGAGGTGATTTATACCAACACCGTGCCCGTGGCTCTAGACAAGAAGCAGCCCAATTATGTCGAGCTCAGTATCGCCAAGCTCTTTGGTGAGGCCATACTTCGTATTCACAAAGAGACTTCGGTCTCGTCGCTCTTCGAATAGTTTTTTCACGGCAGCGCCCTGACGGACCGCTCGGACCGGTCGCGATTTAGGATACGCAGCCCTATCCGCCCGACCACAAGCGGGCAAGCAAGGAGGAAGACATGTCCGATCTGAAATTTAAAGCCATAGCCCGTGAGGGCAAAGGTAAGTTTGCCGCTAAGCGCGCTCGCGCCGAAGGCCAACTGCCCGCTAATGTTTATGGGCGCGGTGAAAAAGGCCATATCGTTATGGTGAACTACCGCGAGATCAATATGCTTTACCAACGCACCATCGGTAAGAATGCTTTGTTGACCATGCAGCTCGAAGGCCAGAGCGACCAGATTGTGATGTTCAAAGAAGTTCAGCGCGATCCGGTTAAAGACAAGTTTTTGCATGTCGACTTTTATCACGTGGATCCGGCCCATCCTATTAAGCTCAAAATACCGGTGGTGCTCACGGGTAGCGCCAAGGGTGTTAAAGAGTTGGGTGGCATTTTGGACCAGCCTTCCCGCTTTTTGGCAGTGCGCTGTTTGCCCAAGGACATTCCGACTGAGATTAAAGTGGATGTCAGTAATTTGGGCATCGATGAAAGCATACTCTTGCAAGACATCACCCCTCCTGCGGGCGTGCGCTTTTTTGGCAATGCCCATACCGTGCTGGCCCATGTCAGTCAGGTAGAAGAAGAGAAAGCCCCGGTGGCGGCTGCTGGCGCCGAAAGCGCTGCTGGCACCCCCGAAGTCATCAAAGAAAAGAAACCCGAAGAAGGTGCGGCGGCTGCTCCTGCAGCCGGCGCAGCGGCTCCGGCCAAAGATGCCAAGGACGCCAAGGCAGCCCCGGCCAAGAAGTAGTAGAAAGGGTTATATTCTCGAAAAAAGGGCGGTCGCAAGACCGCCCTTTTTTTATAAGTTTATTGCCTTTAAGATAGAGTTCCGGAGGGAACGATTGGCGCTCGAAAAACGTTTTATCTTTGGCTTAGGCAATCCTGACCGAAAACACCAGGTCACCCGGCACAATGCTGGGGTGATGGCTATTGAAGCCTTGGCGGTCGCCCGCAAACTTGAATTCACAGACCGAAATGGGTCGCGTTGCGCTGAGTTTGATTACGAAGGGCGCCGCATCTATCTTTTGGCGTCATCCGATTGGTATATGAACGAGTCAGGTCAATTGTTATTGGAATGGAAACGCCGCGAAGGCTTGGCACCCGAGAACTTGTTGGTGGTCTTTGATGATATGGACCTACCCCTGGGCAAGCTGCGCATTCGGCCTTTGGGTAGCGGTGGCAGTCACAATGGCATGGCCTCGATATTGGCCGATTTGGGCAGCGAGCAGTTTGCAAGGCTGAGGCTCGGTGTTGATAAGCCAGTCTTGCCCGAAGAATGGGCCAATTATGTGCTGCAAGATTTTCGCAAAGATGAAATCGACGTGGTAAAAGTCATGTTGGCTAAGGCTGGCGACGCCATCTTGGATTGGGCCAAGGGCGAGAATTTCGAGAAGCTAATGAGTCAATACAACGCATGAGACCCAAGGTTTCAGCCGCCGATGCTGCACTTGAGCGTCAGCACATTCAACGATGCCAAAAAGGCGACAGCGACGCCTTTGAATGGCTCTATGAGAAATATCACCGCGGACTCTATGGTTATCTTTTATCCCTATTTAAGTCGCCTCAGGCTGCAGAAGACTGCACCCAAGACGTGTTTGTTAAGCTCTTTCGTCAAATGGGCTCCTACCGTTTTGAATCTCCCTTTGCCCATTGGCTCTTTCGCTTGGCCCGCAATCAGGCATTTGACCAAATGCGGCGCAATAAAGTTCGCCGTACTGAAAGCTTAGATGCTGAGAATGACGAGGGGTTTAGCGCTCACGAGCGTCTGCCTGGGCCGGGTGACGACCCTGAGCGTGCGGCCCTCAAATCTGAGAAAGCGGCTGTGGTGCGCGAGGCTGTGCTTGAGTTGCCTGAGGCTTTTCGCGTCGTCATGGTCATGCGCGAATGGGATGACCTGAGCTACGAAGAGATTGCCGAACGCTTGGACCTTTCAGAAGGCACCGTAAAATCACGTATTTTCAGGGCCCGGGGCCTCTTGGCAAAAAAGCTAAAAGACTGGGTTTAGGGGAACCTGGCCCAAAGCTGAAGCGTCTTGAGAACTAGAAAGAACGAGGAAAATCATGCGTTTTGAAGATGACATCTTAGAGCAGGCAGCCCGTGGCGAGCTCGACTCGGCCATGCTGGCTAGCCTACGCCAGGCGGCTAAGGCCGACTCTCGTCTAGCGCTGCGGCTTAAAGAAGCTGAGCAGCTGCAGGTATTCTTGCGCGCTTCGCATCCTAAGGTGCCTCGCCAGCGTATGTGGAAAGGTATTCAGCGTAAGTTGGCAGCCGGGCAAGGCTTTGAAGTCGAAGCTGGCTCTAGTCTATGGCAGCGCCTGCAAGCATGGTTTAGCACTCCTCATTTGAGCATGGGTTTTGCCGTGGCCGCATCCCTCATGGTTGGCGTGGGCCTATGGTGGAGCCAGGCTGGCCCGCGTGTCGAACCCGTGGCAGAATCGAAATCTTTTCAAGACGGTGCCGCAGATAGTGAGGCGGCTCTTAAGCCCGCCCAAGCATCGCGGGCCAAGCTTGCGGCAGCGGCGGCGCCTGTATCTGAAGAATCGCAATATGCCCCCCAGCCTGAAATGCTGGCCCGCGCCGAAAAGAAATCCGTGGCCAGCGTTCCGCGTAGCACTGCTCTTGCGCAAACAGGCATGAGTGAGGTTGAGAAGGCCCTGCTCGACCAGCAGATTCAAGTGGCCTTAGACCGAAGCTTGACCATGCGCCCCACGGTGAGTCGCCGAGCCCAGCGCGTCGAGCTGGCTGACTTTGGTGGCGGCAATCGTGCCGACGCGTCTTTGGCTGCCGCCGCGCCCCGCAGCATGGCGGCTGAGTCGCAAGGCAGCTTTGATGCCACGCCTGCTCCTGATCTTGCCTCGCGTATTGACAGCAATGGCTTTTGGGATTTCAGCCCAGCGGCACGCGCCTTGAATTTGCGTCAATGGGAGCAGGCCGCCAGCGAGCTCGAGCTGGCCAGCAGGCAAGCGCCCGAAGAGGCCGAACGTTCATTCGCGGCCTCCTCCTTGCGCATCCTCACGCGACCGGGCGCGCCCCTTGCAGGCTGGAGCGGAGCTGGCCGGGCGCAGTTGGATCATGGTTTAGGTCTTGAAGTCGAACAAGCTAAGCTCTGGCAGGTGCTGACCCGTCAACGGGTGGCTACCTATCGCCAAGCCTTGGCTCATTTACCGGGCTACCGAGCTGAAGCGCCAGATATGATCATTGATATGACCTTTAATCGCGCCAGTTTTGGTCCCGGTACTCGATTTGAGCAGGTGAGTGACGATGCAGTCCCGGCGAAGGTCTTTGATGCTCAAAACCAGGCTGTGACACAGGTCAGTTTTGATGCGCCTCAGGGCGCCGATTATTGGATAAAGTTGCGGGAACTTCGTATTAAATAATTTGTCAAAATAATTAGAATGCCTAGTTAAAGTGCTTGTAACCGCGCTTACGTAAGCGAAATCATATTGCTAAAAAGTAAGCATGGCGCCTATAGTCATCGCGACCGGCCATAAGGAGATACATGATCGATCGCAAGGAAGTTTGGGCTTATCTTGAGCAGGCCAAAGCTTATCAAGCCAAAGCCGATAGTGAGAACGCAGAGCGCAGCCTTTTGTTGGCGCTAGAAGCGTCGGTGCAGCTATATGACGACCCCACCTTGGTGGCAGAGGCCCTTAAGCAGCTCACGGCCTTTTATAGTGCCATGGATCAATACAACGAAGCCATTGCTCAGACTGATTGGGCTATTCAAATCATTAAGAAGAATTTGGGCGAGCAAAATAATGCTCTTGAGCCCCTTTACCTCAATATGGCCGATTTGCAGCGCTGTGAAGGCAATGAAGACGAAGCCAAGAAGTATGAAGACTTGGCGGGCACGGTTAAAGCATGAGTGAAGAAGCATCGAGTCGAGGCGTCGGCGAAGCCGCGACTTTGAGCACGATGATTTGCTATGTTTGTGGTTCAGAGGATTTAAGTACTGAGAAATGCAAAGTTTGGTGCCGTAAATGTCATGCATTGATTGAAAACTGTAGTGGCGATTAGAATTTAAAACATTCTAAATATCTTAAAAAAGACCGGCTTCGCCGGTCTTTTTGTTTTTAAGCTTAGATTTTACAAAAGGCTTACGCCTAATTCTTTCGTTTAGGCTGTCCGGCTAAATGTTCTTTTACATGCTCCATGCACCAGAATTGCCCGTCTTCACCGCAAGCATCGCAGGTACAAAGGCGCAAGTCGGCCAGGCTTGCATCTTGCTGGCATTGCTTGCAGCGGCGATTCACAATTACCGCTTCAACTTGGCGAGCCACTTGGGCCACGCGATCGCGCAAGGCTGCATTGGCGCGGCGCTGTTTGGCGCTGTTGACAAACCCGGGACCAAAGAAGATCAGGTAATTGGCCAGTGAGCCCGCGATCACCGCAGCTTCGCTTAAACCGCCCAGATAGCATTGGTAGAGCAGATAGGCGCCAATGACCCAGGCCCACCAGCGCATTTTGACCGGCAGGACAAAGAAGAAATAGAGCGTAAATTCTGGAAAGAGTCGTGCGAACGCTAAATTGAGTGAGAGCGTCCAATAGAAGCCGGTTGAAAAAAGAGGCCGGTCAAAAATGAGGTAACTCAGCATAGGGACGGCTGCGCCGGCCAGGGTGCCAATGATCACATAAAGTGTGGCGCGAAAGTTGCCCCACTCTAATTCGAGTGAGCGGCACATGGTCCAGAGAAACCAGAACCAGAAAAATGCCAGCAGGGGATGCCCTGCGCCCATACCGGGCAGCAGAATATAAGTCAGCAAGCGGTGCCACTGGCTACCCGCGACCACGGCCACAGGGTCTAGGGCCAAGCTCAGGGCCACTTGCGGGTTATAAAGCGAGCCGACATAGGCTGCAGCTTGCGAAGCCACGATCATGAGGCTTAAGTTGGGCAGGGCCAGCCAGGGCGCGTGTCGCTCGAGTTTGTTCATCCATTTCATAGGCGGGGATTATAGCAAGGCATGAGACAGCGCGAACCCCAAAAGCCAAGACCTAAAACTCATATTCGGCCTATCTTAGGCCTGCCACTTGGTTTGGCCCTGGGTATTTTATTGGCCATTCATGCAGGTTGGGGTTTGGCGTGGGCGTGGGTCTGGCTCTGGGCAGTCGGCTTGGGCCTGTTTTGGGCCCTGCGCGATTTAGCACAGGACCGTTACGGGGTGGCCGCTTGGGTGCTGCTTAGCTTGGGCTTAGGCCTGGGCGTGTATACGGGTCAGGGCTTGGCCCGTGATTTGGCGCAAGAGGCTGAGTTCTATTGCGATGCATGTCAGCTTAAAGGCCGTGTGCGCGAAGACTTGGGTGGTCGTGTAGCTGCCCAAGGGCTGAGTGGGCGAGCGGCTGTACTCGAAGATGTTTCTTATTTAAATTTGCTTTCGTCCAGCCAAGTCTGGCAAGTTTGGCCTGGCCGCGTGCGCCTTAATTATTTAGTGGCAGCCGATACTCAGCCCTTTGCCCCCGGCCAAGGCATCGAATGGGTGGGCCGATTGCGCAGTCCGCGGCCTCCGGGTAACCCGGGTGAATTTGACTACCGAAGTTTTTTGATAGGCCGTGGCATCACTGCGTTAGCGAGCGTGCGCTTTGGTGGCTTTGTAAATGCCATGGGTGAGCCGCAACTTTCTTGGCGCAATCTAGCTTGGCGCCTACGTCAGCGCCTTTTGGAAGCTTTGGATCGTGCACTGCCACCGCGCGCCGCTGCCCTAGCTCAGGGTATGGTTTTGGGCGACACCGATGGTCTCAATGCCCATGATTTTGCAGCCTATGCCCGCACGGGCCTGGTGCATATTTTGTCGGTGTCAGGTTTGCATCTGGTCTTTGCCGTCGCCATCTTTGTTTGGATCGCCAAGCGCCTTGGGCTGCGCCGTCGCCGGCAAGCCTGGCTGGCACTTAGCTTGGGCACAGCCTATGCCATGGTTTGCGGCATGCCGGTGCCTTGCCAGCGTGCTCTTGCTCTCTTTGCCCTTTTCTTTGTCGCTCAAGCTTTAGATTACGATGCCGATGCTTTGACATCGTTGGCTTTTGGCGCTGCGTTGATCTTGATCGTGCAGCCAGGGGCTCTCTTTGAGGCGGGGGGCCAATTGTCATTTGCGGCCTCACTGGCATTGGTGACGCTCACCACTCGAATTGAAACAGGCCTGCAATGGGTCCGGCCTGAGCTATTGCGGCGGGCTTGGGCAGCGACCTTAGCTGCCGAAGCCGCCACCCTGCCCTTGGTGCTCTGGCATTTCAATATGCTTTGTTGGCCGTCCTTGATCGCGTCTTGGGTGAGCGCGCCATTGATGGCGCCTATCGTGGGCTTAGGGCTAGGCGTGGCCTGTTTGGGCGCCTTAGTGCCTTGGGCCGCAGTCTGGCTGGCTTGGCCCCTCAAAGTTTGCTTGCTGTCGCTTGACTGGCTCAGTCTGACCATGGCTCAGTGGCCGCACGCCTCGTTTTCTGCGGGTCATCCCTCAGCGGGGTGGCTACTTGCCTGGCTGTTTGCTTTGGTTCTTGTGGCTTGGCGCGGCAAGCGCTGGCTAGCTTCACTCGTCTTATTATTAATATGGGCCGTTTGGCCTGGTTTGCCCTGGGCCCATCGCCATCCAGGCCAAACAAAAGTCTGGTTCTTTGACGTGGGCCAGGGCGATGCTTGCCTGCTCGAATTTGGCGACGGGCGCACACTCTTAGTCGATGCGGGCCCAGCTTTGCCTGATGCGGGCTCGTGGGTTTTGGCACCCGCTTTCCGCCATCTTGGCATTCAAAAAATCGATTTGGCCGTCGTGTCTCATCCGCATGCTGATCACAGTGGCGGCTTGCTTTGGTTGCTCGAAGAATTTGATCTACGTGGTCTGCTGCATTCAGGCCAAAAGGCTGAGAATAAAACCTGGCCCCAAGTGCTGCAAGCAGCAGCCCGACATGCTACACCGGTACTCGATTTATCCTTGGGCCAAGAGCCTTTGGCTCAAACTTGGCCAGAGCTGCGCTGGCTGCCCACAACCAAGATCAAGTTGGCCAAGAGCGCCCGGGCAGTGCATGACCGGGGCACAGTACTCGAGGTCGGTGGCTGGCTGCTCTTGCCGGGCGATCTCGAGCGTTCGGGCGAGGCTGCCCTGCGCAAACTGGGCCAATGGCGCAAGATTGAATTGCTCAAAGTGGGGCACCATGGCAGCAATACGTCGACTAGCCCTGCCTTTTTAAAGACCATCAGGCCTCGCCATGCGCTGATCTCATGCGCGTGGCGTAACCGTTACAATCATCCGAGCCCTAAGATTCTCAAACGGCTTGAAGGTCGCACTCTCTGGCGCACTGATTTGCAGGGCTGTGTTTATTTTGAGAAAGATGAGAAGGGGCTCAGGGCCAAGCCCTGGCGCGAGGCTAAACCTAGCGAATTATTCGCCCCGCCGCCGCAGCGGCCAGCTCAAATATGGAAACGATTAGAAAAATTGGGCCTGATCGAGACCGTGTCAGCGGGGGGCACCCGGCCAGGTGCTGGGCTTGGCGTTCTCGAGCGAACCGCGCAAACGGGTGATGGCAGCCTTGAGTGAGGCATCGTTGGGATTTTTCTCGAGTGCTAGTTCATAGTATTTGAGTGCAGCGGCTGTATCGCCTTTTTGTAGCAGGCTATAGGCTAGGCCTTGAGCATAGTCACTTTGGCCAGGCTCCAGGGCTAAAGCCGCGCCCCATTCGCTGACCGCATCCGTCCACATTTGGCCCCGAGCCAATTCGCCAGCAAGCCGTGCGTGCTCAGCGGCAGTCCCTTGAATGGGCGAGCTGGGCAGGGGGCGCAGGCCACCGTCTTCATTTATCACATAAGACTGGGCTTGACCCGGCTTCTTCACGCCATAGTGCCATATAAAACTCAAACCCCAGATGGGTTGAAATCGTTCGTAATATTTGTAGCCAGGATAAAGATAGTAGCTTTGCTCGCTGGCAAAAAAGAGGCGGCCAAAACCTTGTAGTTCATAGCGGTCATCGTCCGTCGTCTTAAAGTTCCAACCCAAATTGAAGTCAGCGTAGCTGCCCTGACTAGGGAAGCGGGTGGCGAGCCCCGAGTAGTCTAAGTTTCGCTTGGCTAGTTCAGCGGGATTGGGCCCCTGAGCATGGCCCAAGCGCGCGCCCAAGCTAAAGCCGCTAATTTCTGGTTGAGGGCTGCCCAGCTCAAAACCTAGTTCACCATGAATCGATTCCCTTGACCCGTAGCCCAAGGCCAAGACCGATGCCAGAGCCCAGGCGTTGGGGTTTCCATGGCCTAACCATTGCTTTCGAATACTGAGGCGGCCAATTTCCCATGCACTCAATTCTAGGTCCCAGCTCTGTGGCAAGCCCATGCGCATGGCATAGCCGATGCGCGAGAGGCTGCTGCTGCCATAGTCATAATCCGTGTAGGCGTATGTATAGCCAGTATTTTCATTCAGGCTGTTGCGCTCGATGCTTTGGCGGGCTGCTTGCAGGCCCAGGCTCATTTGGGTCCTGCCTTTGACTAAGCTGCGGCCATTTTGCATGGGGGCATAGGCTGCGCAGGCTGGTAAAAGCAAGCAGCTGGCGATGCAAAGTAGGCGCCTCATGGTTTAGCTTTCCTGGCCTGGCGGGCTTCGATTTTGGCTGCCTGGGCGCGTTTGTCTTGTGGCGCTAGGCTGGCCGCACGGCAGGCATGAAAATAGGCCATTTCGATTTCCTCTAAGATGAGATAGATGCGCGTCAAGGCTAAGTGGCTTTCGACGTGCAGAGGGTCTTGGCGCAAAACTTCTTGGTATTCATCGGCTGCATCCACCGGCATGCCTGACCTTTCAAGATCGAGGGCCATGACCAGGTGCTGGGCCTTGCTCGCGTTGTCAGGCGAGCGGCGGGGCGTCCATTTCTTAGGTGCTGCATAGAGCCAAGCCGCATAGGGTGTGAAATTGAGGGTCTCGATCACGAGGCGGGCGCAGATCCAGGGCCCGGGGCGCATCTCGGTGTAGTAGGTGTAACTGTCATAGGGCGCATAGGTCTGGGTATAGGTGCTGGACGGGCCGGCGACTTGGGCCAGCAGGGGATGGCGGTACAGTAATTCTATCTTAAAGCGGGTGGGGTCCAGAGAACTACCCAAGCCTAGGACGGCCACGGCATCCACAAAGGGACTGCTGAAACGGCCCACGGTGCTGGGACCCCAAGAGCCTGGGCCCCAGATGGTATGGGTGTAGTGGCCACCTCGCAAAGCGATGCTCGTGTCGCAAATCTCACCCCAGTCGCGTGTGGCAGCCAGCGACCCGCTCAGCCCAAAGTCGCCGGTGGGGGAACCCACGGCTTCGGCTTGTAGGGCCAAAGCCCAAGCTTCGGGATCGGGCGAGCGGTAAATGGCCTGGCGTAGCGAGAGGTTTCCCTCCAGCCACATATTGATGCCGATACCCCATTGCGTGCCCCAGGCATTGAGTCCATTTTCAAATTCAAAGCCTGGATTGATGGGGATGATGCCTGGGTCGACAATGCTCTTAGTACTACGTGATTCAACCCCGTTACGAATCGATACAGCTTCAGCCTGGTCTAAAGTTTGGCGCCATGGCCAGTTTGCTTGTGACTTGGACTGGCCTTTCAGCAGTACACGGCCTGAAGGTGTAGGGGGTATTAGCGAGCAAGCTTGGGTTAAGAGACAGCAGCTAACTATGACGAGTCCATGCTTGAAATGCATCAAAGGCCAGGCAGTTCAGGCGGCCCCTGGGGCCCCAAGAATTTTTCAGACAGGGAGGCGTTGTAAAGCAGCACGGCGGGCTTGAGTTGTCGGCGGGCGCTAAGATCAGCTGCCGGAAAGAACAAGATCGGCAGGTAAAAGCCGATGCCAATGGGTGCGAGTGCCAGGGAACCCAAAGTGCCCAAGGCTAGGCCCCTGCGGTAGCTGCCGCGCGCAAGCAGCGTGGCGTTGGCAGTATCATGCAAGCCACTAGCTTTGAAATAATCCACCAGGTCGGTATAGCCCATCGGCTCGCGGCCCAAAAGCATGCCGCCTCGCGAGCCCTCATCCAGGCCCAGGTTCACCCTATGTTTGCGAATTTTATATTCGCGAACGTCTTGGCTGGCGTTCTTGCCTAAGGGGCCCATGGGCGCCACGGGCAAACGGCTGCAAGCCGACAAAAGAGCCGCCAAGCTAAGAGCTGTAAATAGCGTGGAATAGCGCAAGTTTTCACCGAGTAAGCGGGCCAATTTCCATGTTTTCACGTGGACCAGGGCCTGTCAATGCAAGCTGAGCCAGCCTTTTAGTGCAGCCCGCTTTTTGTTACACTCATGCCTTTCCGCTTTGTGAAATCACATGGATAACGCCAAAACCGATTATTCGAAAACCGTCCTGCTGCCCCAGACCGCCTTCCCTATGAAAGCGGGTTTGGCGCAGAGCGAGCCCCTGCGCCTTGAAGCCTGGGAAAAAGAAGGCATCTATGCCAAGTTGCGCGCGGCAAGCAAAGGCAAGCCGCGCTGGGTGCTGCACGATGGCCCGCCCTTTGCCAATGGCGACATTCATATGGGCACCGCTCTTAACAAAGTGCTCAAAGACGTTTGGATTCGCTATAAGACGCTAAAAGGTTTTGATGCGCCCTTTGTGCCGGGTTGGGATACGCACGGCATGCCGATTGAATTTAAAGTTAGCAAAGAGCTAAAGGGCATGCCCACGACACCTTTTGAATTGCGCAAGCTCTGCCGGGCTGAAGCCGAGAAGTGGATCGACAAGCAGCGCCAGCAGTGCAAGCGCCTGGGCGGATGGGGTGACTGGGAAAAACCCTACATCACCATGGACCCGGCTTTTGAAGCCGGCCAGCTCGATGCCTACTGGGCATTGCTGAAAAAAAAGCAAGTCTATCGTGATCTCAAGCCGGTGCATTGGTCCTGGGCCACGCAGACCGCGCTAGCTGAAGCCGAATTAGAATATAAAGAAAAAACCAGTACGCAAGTTTATGTGAAGTACCCACTGAGCGACGAGAGCGCAAAAAAACTTGGGGCTACAAAACCTGCTTTTGCCGTCATCTGGACCACGACGCCCTGGACTTTGCCAGCCAGTCTGGCCATCACTGCGAATGAAAAGTTTGACTATGGGCTTTATGAAATAGATGGCGAGCAATGGTTGCTGGCGCAGAGCTTGGCGGGCCCTCTCTTTGAGTTGATCACCAAGTCATCGACTCTTGGCTGGACAGGCAAGGGAAGTGAGCTTGAGGGTCTTAAAGCTCAGCATCCGTTTATCTCAAGTCGCGAAATTCGCTTTTGCATTGCGCCTTATGTCACGGCCGATGCGGGTACTGGCCTTGTGCATACTGCGCCTGGCCATGGTGTCGAAGATTATGTGACAGGAGTGCGCTATAAATTAGAGATCTTATGTCCTGTTGATGAACGCGGTCGTTATAACGATCTTGTTGAGCCCATTGAATTAAAGGGCCTTAAGGTGGTTGACCCAAAGACAGATGAAGCGGTCATTGAGTTGTTAAAAGCGAAAAATAGATTGGCCTGTGAACCCGTCAAATTTCAACACAGCTACCCGCACGACTGGCGCAGCAAAGAGCCGGTTATCTTTCGCGCCACCAAGCAGTGGTTCATGAGTTTAGAAGCCAATGGCTTGCGTGAAAAAGTTTTGACTGAAACCGCCAAGGTTCAATGGATTAATCCGTGGGGACGCGAACGCTTTACCAATATGATGAAAGACCGGGCCGATTGGTGCATCAGCCGCCAGCGTTACTGGGGCGTGCCCATTTATATGTTTTATTGCCAAGCCTGCGGCGCTGAGCATTTTGATGAAGCTTGCTATCGGCAACTGCGGCCTATCGTTGAAAAAGAAGGCGGCGATGCCTGGTTTGATCCAGCCCGGGCCTTAAGCGACTTCTTACCAGCGGGCGCTAAGTGTTCGGCCTGCGGCCAGTCTGAGTTCCGCAAAGAAACGGATACGCTAGACGTCTGGTTCGACAGCGGCTCCTCGTCCATCAGCGTGCTCAAAGCTCGCGAAGATCAGACTTTTCCGGCAGACCTTTATTTAGAAGGCTCGGACCAATACCGCGGCTGGTTCCAGTCCTCGATGCTGGTCAGCGCAGGTGTCAGCGGTGTTGCTCCCTACAAGGCCGTGTTCAGCCACGGCTGGGTCCTGGATGCCCATGGCAAAGCCATGCACAAGAGCGCCGGCAACGTCGTGGACCCGTTCAAAGTCATGGAGCAATACGGCGCCGATGTCTTGCGCCTTTGGGTGACCAGCGAAGATCCTACGGCTGACATGACCGTCAGTGACGCACTCTTTAAATCGGTTTCTGAGAACTACCGCCGCTTGCGCAACACGTTTAGGTGGTTGTTAGGCTCGTTGGCTGATTTTGATCCCAAGCGGGACTCTGTGGCGTTGGATAAGCTCGCAGCTTTGGACCGCTGGCTTTTGGGGCGCCTAGGCAATTTGATCGAGGGTGTAAGTAGCAGCATGGAAGCCTATGAGCTGCATAAGGCTTACAGTCAGATTCAATCGTTTTGCGCCAATGAATTGAGCAGCTTTGTGTTTGACGCGCATAAAGATACGCTCTACACGCTGGCGGCATCTGATTCACGGCGCCGTTCAGCTCAGACTGCGCTCTATGAAACCCTGCAGGCTCTCACCCGCCTCTGCGCACCTG
>CAZFUM010000014.1:0-24137 GCA_964521965.1 uncultured bacterium
AAATATTATCAAAATTCTTGCCATATTGCGAATTAAGCTTAATTCTAAAGGATTTTTCGAAAAACAAAGCTACCAAATTTTCGACAACTTGTGAGGATTTCTAGGCAGTTTTTGCTGCAAACGAGGGCAAATATAGGCAAATAAGCAAACGTTTCCGGAATTTTGATCTAAATCAAAGCGCTTTTAATTGCCGAGCGCCTGCCTGGCGCCCAAATTTCGCTAAATCCCTGAAAATACTGATCTTTCCAAACTCGCCGTCATAGCCTGGCGCTATCTTCAAGTCGCCTTGACGCATGCGCATGACACCTTGGGCTGCCTTCTCAGGTAAGAGCTTAAGCAATTCTTTTTCACTGCGATCTAAGAGCACTTCGAACTCACCACCACCTTCGATCACGGCCTTCAGGTAAGCCTCTCGCACGCGCTTGCTCGCCGCCCCGACATCAAAGGCATCGGCGATCACTTCTTCGAGCGGGATGATCGAGACCTGGGGCACGCGACCCTTGGACACATAGTCCCAGGGCCGGTCGGCCAAGGCTTCGATGCGATGCATCACGCCTAGCGTCAAAGCTTTGCCACAGTTCGGGCATTTTAATTTGTTCTTTTTAGAATCACGTGGATGCAAGCAGACCTTGCAAACCAAATGCCCGTCGTAATGATATTTCCCTTCTTCAGGAAAAAATTCTATCGTACGCAAAAAAGTCTTGGGCGAATTATCGCGCAAGGTCTTAACGATGCTAGTGAAACTCAGCTGACAATCAAGCACATTGGCTTCACGCCCCAATTTGGCCGGCGAATGCGCGTCTGAATTTGAAACTAGCGCAACTCGGTCGAGCATGCTGAGCCGCTCGTTCATGGGCCGGTCCGATGAAAGGCCGGTCTCGATGGCGAAGATACGCGGGCTCAAATCACCAAAGCATTCTTCAATCGAGTCATAACCCGACTTTGAGCCAAAGATCGAGAACCAGGGTGTCCAAGCATGCGCGGGAATTAATGTGAAGCGAGAATCGCATTCCAATATAATTTCTAAAAGTTGTCGCGAGCCCAGCCCCAAGATCGGACGACCATCTGAATCTAAATTGCCGATTTTCAAAAGGCGCTTGCGCAATTTATCAGCCGCAGCAAAATCTGGCGCCAAGATGACATGATGCACCTTGCGAGTGCGTTCAAGATGACGATAAATCAGCGACACTTCGACTGTGAGCATAAAACGAATGGGGCTCTTAGGGTCACTCGTCAAACGATACAAGCCTTCTTCGGCCGGCTTTAATTTTTCTTTGAGCTCTTTGAGATAGGCGCCATGCAAACAGTCGCCCGTGCCCACCACGCTGATGCCCTTCAAACGGCACCAGCGCTCCATGGCCGTAGGTTCCATCTCGGGCGAGCAGGCGCGCGAATATTTTGAGTGTACGTGCAGGTCAACGATGAGCTTCAATTTAAATTCTTAATTGCGGGGATATTTATGCTCGCCCCAAAATCCCTCGAGTCGTTCATTCTCTCGGGTCAAGAGGGGAATCTCGGCATTCAGGCGGCTGGCCGCATCGGGCAACTCAAGCAGCTCTTGCTTCTCGGGATTCTCTAAATCAATCAGATCTGCCAAATACCACGACAAGCGTACCGAGTCGCGGAAATGTTTTTCCCACATTAGTTGCTTGCTCGTGATGAGGTAATAGAGATTGGCATAGCGGCTCATATTTCTGCGCAGTTCGTCACGCGCAGCCTCTGCGCTCTCGTTGTTGCCGGGCTCTTCATCTAACCATTCCACCTTGGCCATAAAAAAGGGCTTACGGCGCAGCTCTTCGATCACGCGAAAGCGGCGCGTGCCTTCGATCGTCACTTTCATCTCGCCGCCTTCGAGCTTGTTCACTTTCTTGATGTCGCAGGCGCAACCAAACTCAAAGGGCGTGGCGGTATCGGACCCGGCTTCTTCGCCCTCTTGAATCAAACAAACCCCGAATCCGCTGCCTTTTTCGAGGCATTCCCCGATCATCTGCTTGTAGCGCTCTTCAAAAATCTTGAGCGGCATATTGGCTTTAGGAAAGAGGACCGTGTTGAGCGGAAAGAGGGGCAGAATTTCAGCCATGCTCGCTTAGCTCCTTTGCATTGAGTTCAACCCATTTGCCTTCGCCTTCCCAAACTCGCAGGCTCTCAAAACCGGGCAGGGCTTGCCGTAGACGCTTAGCAAGATCGAGGCAGATCACTTCGCATGAGGGGTAGTCAAATTTCAAGCTCAGATCTTGGTGATCGAGAGGGTCGCAGACACCGCGCAGCAGCTTGCGCACGTCGCGAAAATCTGCAAGCAAGCCATCGCGGGGCGTACCGGCCACCACGCACTCAACACGATAGGTGTGGCCGTGCAGACCTTCGCAGCGATCGTGGCCCGGCAAAGAGGTGGCCGAATCAAAAGTATGCTCGACGCGAATCTTCACTTAGCTACCGAAGCCGCCAACAATATTTCGTCGTCACCCAAGGCTGGGTCTTCAAGCGAAGCCTCGGCCCACTTGTTATGACCCTCCCAAAGTTTGACACTTCTTAAACCCGGCAGCGTGACGCGTATGTCTTTAAATAGCGCCAGGCAAATATTCTCGCAGCTTGGCACCTTAAAAATCTGACTGAGATCTTTATGGTCATAGCGAGCCATAGCTTTTTTGGTGATGTCACGCAGCTCTTTAAAGTCCATTACCATGCCGCCCTTGAGCTGGCCTTCTAGCACCACCTCAGCCTTATAGGTATGGCCATGAGGCACCTCGCAATTGTCGAGGCTCTTGACCATATGAGCGCAGTCCATGTATTCAAAAATTCCAACTCGCATGATTAACCTCGTGAAAGTTCTTTAAACTTATCGAAAACTTCAGCTGCATGCCCCGCGGGCCTGACCAAAAAAAAGACCCGGCACGCCATATGCGTGACCGGGTCAGCATGCCAAAACAAATTATTGCGCAGCCGCGGGCTGGACTTCGTTGAGAGAGTTGAGAGCGCCAAGCAACATTTCAGCCGGAACGCCATAGCCTTCGCAAATCTGGCCAATCGTTTCAAATTCAGAAATCGCACAATGCGCGCAACCGCCCAGGTGAAAGCCGGCAAAGACTTCACGCGCGCGCGGGTGCAGACCCATAGCATGACCCACGGTCATGTCAGCTGAAAAAGTGACTTGGCTTTCCATTGAGTACCTCCAGACTTAGTGCTTGCCTAAAGAGTAGCAGGCACTATCGCCTCTGTCCATGCGGAAAAAGGCCTTAAAATAAGGCTTTTCCCTCTTCTTTATGCCAACTCAGATCCAAGGCCTGGCCATAGCTTTGCACGAGATCTTCTTCTATGCCGCGCGTGTCTGCGCCTGCCTCACGCAAACTACTAAACCCCGAACCGACTCTCTCGCCAAATACTTCGCGCCAAAGATCATGCCTTATTTCAAAAAGTAACGAGCCGTGTGTGAGCGTGGCGCCCTCACGCCGGCGCTGGGCCGAACCAAATATTTTTTTGCCGTCGATGGTGAGATCAGCGCAGGCCGAGCCCGCAAAACAATTCGGGGTCTTGCGGCTTTGACATTCACCACGAAAATTAGCAGCCACCCCGCGCGCTTTCAAGACCTTAAGCAAAGGCTGGGTGATAGCCTTATACGAATCATCCACAGTTCCCTTCAGCCATGGGTGCGCGGACGGCAGGGTCAGGCTGTAAGTGAGCTCGCTATCGTGCAAGATCGCGCCGCCGCCGGTCATTCGCTTGGTCCAGGCAATACCATGTCGGGCCAGAACTCTTGCATCAGCCACATCTTCTAAGTTTTGAAAATACCCCAGCGAAAGCGTGGGCGGTGACCAGCGATAGAATCTGAGCGTGGGCAGCCCATCTTGGCTGACCCGCCCTAAGAGCAGCTCGTCTCGCGCCATATTCTCAGCGCCAGACAGGGCTCCATCAAGAATTAAGACGCCGCTTTCCACCTTAACACCGGTTGGCGCGCGGCCGTGGCCTCGTCCAAGCGACCCACCACAGTATTCACCGGCGCGTTTTTGAGAAGATCAGGTGATGTCGAGGCCTCGTCATCGATAGCGATAAGAGCTGCGGCAAAATCGTCCAAGGTTTCCTGACTTTCAGTTTCAGTGGGTTCAATCATCACGGCTTCAGGCACGATCAGGGGGAAATATACGGTCGGCGCATGATAGCCATAGTCCGCCAGGCGCTTGGCATAATCCAAAGCCGAAACGCCCTTTTCTTTTTTCTGGCGCGAGAGGCTAAGCACAAACTCATGCATACAGCGGTCGCCATAAGGCGATTCAAAGCGCCCCTTAAGGAGAGCCAGCAGATAATTAGCGTTAAGTACAGCATTGCGCGCGATTTCGGGCAAGCCTTCAGCGCCAAAGGACCTTAGATAGACCAGGCCGCGCAGCAAGATGCCAAAATTGCCATAGAAAGTACGCACCCGCCCTATGCTTTGAGGCGGCTCATAATCTAAGCGATAAGTACCGGCCGTATGTGTCACTCGAGGCACCGGCAAAAATGCTTCAAGATGTTTTTTTACACCTATCGGGCCTGAACCCGGCCCACCTGCGCCATGCGGTGTTGAAAAAGTCTTATGCACATTGAAGTGCATCATGTCGCAGCCCATGTCACCCGGGCGGGCCACGCCGCAGACGGCATTGAGATTGGCCCCATCGTAGTAAAGCTGCGCATCGACCGCGTGCAGCCATTTAGCTATCGTAGCAATGTCTTTCTCAAAAATGCCTACGGTATTGGGGTTGGTCATCATCAAGCAGGCCGTGTCGTCATTAATTTTAGACTTCAAATCATCCATGTCGACAATACCTTGAGCCGTGCTCTTGACGGTCTCAACCGTGTAGCCGCAATACGAAGCCGACGCCGGATTGGTGCCATGCGATGAATCGGGCACCAGCACTTTGCGCGGCTTTCGGCCCTTGCTGTCATGGTAAGCCTTGCAGACCAGCAATGCCGTCAGCTCGCCCTGGGCGCCAGCTGAAGGTTGCAGGCAGATAGCGTCCATGCCCGAGATCTCGCCCAGCCATCGTTCCATCTCAAAAAGCACTTCGAGCGCGCCTTGAATGGTTTCTTCAGGCTGGTAAGGATGCAAATTCTTAAAGCCATCGCGCCCCGCCATGTCTTCGTTAATTTTGGGGTTGTACTTCATGGTGCACGAGCCCAAGGGATAAAACTGGGTGTCGATACCGATATTGCGGCTGCTTAGGCGCGTGTAATGGCGTACGAGATCCTGCTGTGAGACTTCAGGCAAGCGTGGAGCCTGGCTGCGCAGCGCTGCGGCAGGCAGCAGTGAGTCGATCTTGGCGGCCGGCACATCGAGGTCGGGCAAGGTCACTGCGCGGCGGCCAGGCTTTGAGCGTTCAAAGATCAGCTTTTCTTGGCTCATGTCAGACAAGCCTGAAGGGTGTCAATAAAGGCGTCTAAATCAGCCTTTTTCTTGGTCTCCGTGACCGCAACCAAGATGTCGTTGGGGCGTTCATCAAAGAAACCAGCCAAGGGAACACCCGCCAAAATTCCTTTGTCGCGCATACGCGGTAGCACTTCAGCAGAAGGCTGGGGCAGGCTAACGGTAAATTCGTTCAAAAAGGCGCCGCTGTAGGGCAAGTTGACGCCAGGAATTTCTTTGAGGCGGCCTGCCAGATAATGCGCCTTATGCAGGCCTTGCTCAGCCACTTCTCGCAAACCCTTGGGGCCCATGGCGCCGAGATAAATAGTGGCGGCAATGGCCAGCAAAGTCTGGTTGGTACAAATGTTGCTGTTGGCCTTTTCGCGGCGTATGTGCTGCTCACGCGTCTGCAAGGTAAGCACGAAGCCGCGTTGACCGCGATTGTCTAAGGTTTGGCCACAGATGCGGCCTGGCATACGGCGCACGAGATCCATGCGCGCGGCCAAGAAACCCACCCAGGGTCCGCCATAAGACAGTGAGAGGCCCAGGCTCTGGCCTTCGCCACAGGCGATATCGATGCCGCATTCGCCCGGGCTCTTGAGCAAAGCCAGGGACACGGGCTCGACCACAGCAATGCTCAGCGCGCCCGCAGCCTTGGCCAGACTGGCCACGCCGGTTAGGTCTTCTAAGACACCAAAGAAACCAGGGTTCTGCACCACGACGGCGGCGGCGCTGCTGTCGATGAGCTTGGCCAAGGCTTTCATATCGGTGGCGCCGTCAGGCCCTAGCGGCGCTTGCACGATCTCGGTATCTAAATTCTTGGTGTAGGTGCGCAGCACCTGTACATATTCAGGATGCACGCCAGCAGCCAGCACCATCTTATTGCGCCCCGTGTGGGTTCGCGCCATGAGGCAGGCCTCAGCCACGGCATGCCCGCCTTCATAGAGGCTGGCGTTACTGACTTCCATACCCGTTAACTCGCAAATGCAAGTCTGCCATTCGAAAATAGCCTGCAGGGAGCCCTGCGTCATCTCAGGCTGGTAAGGCGTGTAGGCGGTATAAAACTCGCTGCGGCCCACCAAATGCTTCACCACCGAGGGGCTGAAATGTTCATAGGCCCCAGCACCCAGGTAACTTTTGACCTTGCCGATACTCGTATTTTTGTCAGACAAAGACTGAAAGACTTCTTTGAGCCCCATCTCACTCAGAGCTGGCGGCAGATCAAGTTTGCGGCCCAGACGCAGATCCTTAGGGATGGGCTCAAACAATGCTTCGACGTTGGCAGCGCCGATTTTTGCGAGCATATCTTTCTGATCTTGGGGGGTCTGGGGTAAATAAGGGTGTTCCATCAATGATGCTCTTCAGCGCAATGCTTTTCATACGCTGGGCCGTCCATAAGCTGGGCCGCCTCAGTAGCATTCTTAACTTTTATTTTAATAAGCCAACCCTTGCCAAAGGGGTCAGCAGCCAAGGTTGTGAATTCGTCCTGCATGCCGCTGTTGACCGAGCTGACCTCGCCACTCAAGGGCGAGTTCAAGTCAAAGACCGCCTTGACTGATTCAATCACGCCAAAGGGCTTGCCCGCCTCAAGCTGCTTACCCGTTTGAGGCAACTCTAAGAACACGATGACCTTAATGGCAGCTACGGCAAAATCGGTGATGCCAATAACAGCTTCATCACCGTGCACACGAACCCATTCATGGCTGTGAGTGTATTTCAGATCTGTGGGGACTGGCACAAGGCCTCCAGAATCAAATTTAGAAGGCCCAAGTTTATCATTAAAATCAATTCTTGCGGACTGAGGCTTTCACAAAAGGCAAGGTCGCAGCCTTGGCTTTCAAGGCTCGTCCACGCATATCCACATGAAACTCACAGCCTGGCGTGGACAATTCAAGGGGCACATAAGCCAAGCCAATGCTGCGGCCCAGGCTGGGCGAGGGCACGCCAGAGCAGACTTCCCCGATTTTTATACCCTTTGCGTCAAGTACTGCATAGCCATCCCGCGCCACGCCCTTATCGACCAATTCAAAAGCCGTTAACTTGCGCTTCAATCCAGCTTCTTTGGCTTTCAGCATGGCAACCTTACCCGTAAATTCACCCTTGGCCAAAGACGTGACCCAACTCAAACCAGCTTCAAAAGGGTTCGTGACCCGGTTGATCTCGTGGCCATAAAGGGGGTAACCCATTTCAAGGCGCAGGGTATTACGAGCGCCCAGACCAATCGGCTCAAGGCCCAAGGGCTTACCGGCTGCAAAAAGGGCGCCCCAAACCGCAGCCGTATCGGCCGCCTCAAGACAAATTTCAAACCCGTCTTCGCCCGTATAGCCCGAACGCGACAAAATGACATCGTGCCCGCCGATCTTGTCGTGACGAAGATGATAATACTTCAGGGCATCCAAATCGCCCACGCCCAAGCCCGACAAAATGGTCTGAGCCAAGGGTCCTTGCAAAGCGATCATGCCGGCGCCGACGCGAGCTTCGAGCTCGACTTGATAGCCGCTTGCCTGAGACTGCCAATGCGCCAGATCTGCCTCGGCATTTGAAGCATTAACCACAACAAAAAAACGCTCGCCAAGTTTACTCACGATGATATCGTCGATTAAACCGCCATCTTCCGCAGGTAATAACGAATACTGCATGCGACCGTCATAAAGTTTCGAAACATCATTGCTGGTGGTCTTTTGTAAGAAATCAAAAGCCTGAGAACCGCTCACCCAAATCTGACCCATATGCGAGATATCAAAAATGCCCGCCTTTTGACGGGTGGCGAGATGCTCTTGCGTGAGAGAGGTGTAGGCCACCGGCATATGCCAGCCCGCAAAGTCGACCATTTGCGCGCCATGCGCCACATGCCAATCATGCAGGGGAGTCTGCCTCATTCATTCACCAGCACCAGTTTGCCCACATGATTTTTCGCCAGCAGGGCTTCTTGCGCCGCAGCCGCATCTTTCATGGGGTAAACCGAATCGACAATCGGTTTGAGCGTGCCAGCTTGGACCATTTTTTGCACCCGCTTGAGTTCATCCATAGTCCCTAGCATAGAACCCAATAATGTGACTTCACGCGAGAAGAGCTGACGCAGCACCAAGGGCACTTCAGGGCCAGTGGTAGCGCCGCAAGTGACGATGCGGCCGCCGCGCGCGGCTGACTTTAGGCTCTGTTCCCAAGTGGCTGGACCCACATGCTCGCAAACGACATCCACGCCCATCTTCTTGGTGCGTTCTAAGACCTTGCCCGAGATCTCATGAGGGTGGCAAACCAAAACATCATCAGCACCTAAAGCCTTGATCCTGTCAGCCTTTGCCTCGGCCGTGGTCACTGCCAGCACGTAGGCGCCCAAATATTTCGCGATCTGTATGGCTGCCACACCCACACCTGAGGACGCGCCTAAAATGAGCACGCTTTCACCTTTTTGCACCTTGGCGCGATCAGCCAACATGTGCAATGCCGTGGTAAAGGTGAGAGGGAATGCGGCAGCTAAGGTAAAGTCTGAATTAGGCGGAATCTTAATGAGATTCTTGGTGGGGACCACGACCTTGTCGGCATATGCGCCATTCACATGGCCGCCGATAATGCGAAAAACCGCGCAGCGGTTCTCGTGACCCGCGGTGCAGGCGGCGCAAGCACCACAAGATAAGCCCGGATAGACGATGACCGAATCGCCTGCTTTGATGCCGTTCGGCAGATCGCCCGACTCAACCACGCCAGCAATGTCAGATCCCAATATATGCGGCAAGGCCACAGGATAAGCCGGTATGCCTTGGCGCACCCAGAGATCGAGGCGGTTCAAGGCGCAGGCTTTAACCTGCACCAAGGCCTCGCCCTCGCCGGGTTTCGGCTCGGGGGCGTCTTCATAAATAAGTTGGTCAGGATTACCGTGAGCGTGGAAACGGATGGCTTTCATCGTGGATTCTCAATACCTCGGCATGTTGTTGTCAACCTCGACCGCCCACGAATCTATCCCCCCGGTCAGATTGTAAACTTTCTTGAAACCAAACTTATTGAGCACGGCTTGGGCGCGCGCACTGCGGCTGCCATGATGACACATGACCACAATATCATCGGCGCTATCGAGCTGATTGATATTGGCGGCCAGAGTACCCAGGGGAATGTGTTTGCCCCCTAAATTCGCGATCTGCAATTCTTGATTCTCACGAACGTCTAAAAGCACAAACTTCTTCTTTTGGTCCATCCAGTCTTTTAAAGTCGCGGCATCAATCTCGGCACCTGCGGCTGGCACGGCCTCTTCTTGACCCCGACCCACGCCGCAGAATATATCGTAATCGATCAATTCTTTGATACTGGGATGATCGCCGCACATGGGGCAGGTCTTATCGCGGCGTATTTTTAACTCACGAAAACTCATATCAAGAGCGTTGTAAAGCAGCAGACGCCCCACCAAGGATTTACCTTTACCTATAATCTGCTTCACGGCTTCAGTGGCCTGTATCAAGCCCACCGTGCCGGGTAAGATGCCCAAAACACCACCCTCGGCACAGCTCGGCACCATACCAGGGGGCGGCGGCTCAGGATAAAGGCAGCGATAGCAGGGGCCCTCATGGGGCTTAAACACGGTCACCTGGCCGTCAAAGCGGAAAATAGACCCATAAATATTGGTCTTACCCAGCATCACGGCGGCGTCATTGACTAGATAGCGCGTGGGAAAATTATCGGTGCCATCGATCACCATGTCGTAGTTTTTGAGTATGCCCAGTATATTGTCGCGGGTGATAGGGGTGACATAAGTCTCGACGACGACATTAGGATTGATTTGAGCAATGCGTTCTTTAGCTGATTCGACCTTAGACTTGCCCACGTTCTTGGTGTCGTGAATCACTTGACGATGCAAATTGCTGACATCAACCACATCAAAATCTACCAGGCCTAAGCGGCCCACGCCCGCGGCCGAAAGATAGAGCCCCAGAGGTGAGCCGAGTCCACCTGCGCCGATCAAGAGCACCGAGCTCTTTTTCAGCTTTTCTTGGCCCTCCATACCCACTTCGGGCATGATCAAGTGACGTGAATATCTAAGAATTTCTTCGTTAGTTAAATTCGACATGGCTTTTTCCTCTTATGCCTCAACTTTAAGATCGCCCAGAGGCTTGCCCACGCAGGTTAAGCACCAGCCTTGAGCTAACTCTTCGGCGGTCAAAGCCAGAGCCTCTTCTTGATCAATCGGCCCGCTGATTTTGACCGCGCAGGTGTGACAGGTGCCGCCTTGGCACGAATAAGGAATATCGAGCCCCGCATCTTGCGCGGCTTCGAGCACGGTACGCCCGGGCGGGCATTCCACCACCCGCCCTGAGCGAGTAAATTCGACTTTAAAGACTTGCATGATTTACGGCTTAAAAGCGGTCCTAGCTTGCCGCATAATCACAGCAATGCCTGCACTTTTTTGGCCATGCTTTCGAAAGCCGCGTCATCGAGCACGGGCGAACAGGCCAAACCTTCTGCCAAGGCAGGCAACTGAGTTTCTTCAGGCTTTAGGTCCACCCAAGATTTACAGCCCGTGTAATCTTCATGCACTTCGAGATCTAAGGGCGCCTCAAGCTTGTAAACACGCAGCAAGAGCAGCCAGAGCGGCTTGGCGCTCTGCCATTCCCAGCGATAACGTATGCACGACTCGCTAAAAAGGTGATTGTCGGCCTGCTTGAGCACGGGCTCCATACTCGTTAGGGCGGCGGCTTGCTCAACTTTGGCCCAATAGCGCAGGGTCACGCGGCCTAAGTCAGGCTTTTCATTGAGACTTTGCTCGAGCAAGCCTTGAGCCGCGGGCTTCACACTGCTCGCGTCTTGATGCTCATAGGTGGGATAGAGAAAAAAATGGGGATGATCGACTTCGAAGATTTGATTCTTTTCGCGAATGCCGCCCTTGCGAAAAAGCATGACTTGCGTACCTTGGCCCAGGGCATTGACGCTTACGGCCCATTCTTTAAACGCAGCCAAGCCCGATGTTCGACTCAGGGTAACTTGCATGACTTGCTCCTACCTATATGGCGAAAGACGCGCTCATGCGCGCCCTTGAACTTAGATGTGAATTTCACGGTTAGACAGCGGGTTTGTCAGCTGGCGCTACGGGTTCAGCCACTGGCTTAGGCGCGGGCGGATTAATAAAGGCTAGGTAAGAATCTTTAGGTACGGGAGTTGCTTTCTGAGCCGCATCGGCGCCCACCATGACCTTGAATCCGCCAAAATTTCGTTCGGCATTGGGGTTGATCAGGTTCTCGCCCTCGATCTGCCACTTCATGTTGCAGCGGGCACACATGATGGCCAAGTCGCCCCGCACTTGATAGACCGAAATGGTCACTTCAGTTTTGCAATCGGGACAGATGAAGACCTGGTTCACGATGTCGTTTTTCAGGCCAACGGGTTCCGCCAGGTGGTCTTTAGCCAGCAGCGCCATGAGACTCCTTAAAGATAAGGAGAAAAAATAGGGCAGAGCAGGCCTGCTGTCAAGGGCCCCTGGCTTGACCCTGGGGCCTTGCTCAGACTATTATCCTGGCATGCTTGATTTGTCTTATATAAAGAGGGCCTATGCAATCGCGTGAATTCGGCCATTCTGGGGTCAAAGCCTCGGTGGTGGGTTTTGGGGTCTGGACAGTTTCGACGCCATGGTGGTACGGCAGCAATGAGCGCCTCAAAGACAGGGCCTATGGTATCTCGCTGATGCAAAAAGCGCTCGATGCGGGTATCACCCTCTTTGACACCGCCGATACCTATGGCAATGGCGAAGGCGAACGCATCTTAAAAGACGCTTTGGGCCACCGTCGCAACGAGATTTGTATTTCAACTAAATTTGGTTATGAGTGGAAACAGACGCCCGTCGCAGAACGCAAAGGCCAAGTCGAGCAACCCCAGAATTTTTCGCCGGAATTCATCCGCCAAGCTTTTGAAGGCGCCCTCGAGCGCCTTGGCACCGACCGCATCGATCTTTGGATGATGCACAACGCCAAGATGACGCACATCGAAACAGACGATTGCTTTGCCACCCTTGAAAAAATCAAACAAGAAGGCAAACTTCGCGCTTATGGCGTGGCCTTAGGGCCAGCCATTGGTTGGGAACCCGAAGGCGTCAAAGCCATGCAGACGCGCGCGCTTGATAGTTTAATGATCATCTATAACTTGCTAGAACAAGACCCGGGCCGCCGCTTTATCGAAGTCGCAAAAGAAAAAGGCGTTGGCTTGCTGGCGCGCGTGCCTCACTCATCGGGCATGCTCGAAGGCAAATACACCAAAGACACCAAGTTTGATGCGAGTGACCACCGCTCGCATCGCAAAAAGGTCTGGCTCGAGCAAGGTCTGCAGAAAATCGAGCAGCTGAGCTTTCTCACCGAAGGCAAGGGACGCAGCCTGGCGCAAACGGCCCTGCTCTATATCTTGGCCCACCCAGAACTGACATCCACCCTGCCCAATATCTATGACGAAGAGCAGCTCTTAGAGTTTGCCAAGGCCGGTGACTTGCCTAGCTTGACGGCCGATGAAGTGGCCAAGGTGGACGCGCTTTTTGACGCCAATTTCGGCCTGCCCCGCGATACGAACCCTGAAAAAGTCGCTGTGACGAGCTAATGCAGGCGATCCGCCAAAAAACCTTTCAAATACCGGCCGATTCTGGCCGGTATTTTTTTGTCCGCATAGTAATGCCCCTGCCTGACCTTCGTCTTAATAAGTAGAAGCGTGAGCCTCAGCGACGAAGAAATATTGGCTCTTTCACTATCTGAGCCTGAACGCTTTGAAGAGCTGGTGACACGCTATGAGGCCAAGGTCTATGCCACCATGCGCCGTCTTTGCGCGCACGAGCAGACGGCCCAAGACCTCTTTCAAACCGCGTGGACCCAGGCCTTTGCAGGCCGCCTCAGCTTTAGGGGTCAAAGCAAGTTCAGTACTTGGTTGTATCAAATATCGATTAACGTCGTACGTGATCATTGGCGGCGCCAAGGCACGCGCAGCAAACGCGAGACTCTCAGCGATGACGAACTGCCCGAAGCCCTTGACCCCAAGCCAGGCCCGCTGGATTTCTTGCTCAAAAAGCAGCGCCGAGACCAGGCTTTGGGCCTGCTCGCCCGGCTCAAGCCGCCCGAACGCGAAGTCCTCACGCTCTATTACCTTAAAGAAATGGATCAGGACGAAATCTGCACAGCACTGGGGATTCCTAAAAACCGCCTGCGAGTGCAGATCTTCAGGGCCCTTAAAAAAGCCCGGGCATTGATGGAACAAGATGGCCAAAATAGCCAAACATTTGAGTGACTTAAGCCTGCTCGATGCCAGCGAAGGCCGGGCCCTAAGCCTGGCCGCGCAGAAGCATCTGGAAGCCTGTTCGCTTTGTCGCGCCGAAGTCGCGGGCATGCGCTCAGCTGCCCAAGCTTTTGCAGCCCCAAACATCAAGCCGCCACGTGAACTGAGCCGGGCCATTCGCGAACGTTTGGGGCTGCGGCCCAAAACCCTGCAGCAGCCTTGGCTGCGTTGGGGCCTGGCAGGGGCGGGTCTAGCAGCTGCCTTGCTGCTCTTTTTAAAACCCCATCCCGACGCGCTGCCCTTGCCACAAGAAAGCGCGCCTCAGATCGCCCGGGCCGAGCTCGCACAAAAGGCTCCTGTCCAAGTCGCTGCGCGTCCTACCCGCGAGACGCGCGAAAACGCGCCCCCCCAGACCACGCTCCCTCAGGTCGCGCCTACAGCCCCTGCCGTGGCCCTTGTCGCGACATCCACACCCGCGGGGATAAATAGCAGCGCGCCCGAAATGGCCCGAGTGGCCGTGACACCCGTGTCTGAAGTTCCCCACTTCCCGGGCGGCCAAAATGCCGCGCCCTCGAATTCGCAAGCTGTGGCGGCCCATCGCGGCGATGACGCCAGCCCCAAACCAAGCCCCACCGCTGGCTACTCGGTGAGCATCAAACAAAACGTTTTCAAGCCCGATCAAGGGCAAGTGATCACGATTGAGGTTCAATTGACAAAGCGCGGTCGCGTCAGCCTCAAGTTGCTGCGCGGAGACGGCACGCCTTTAGGGATGATCAGCGACAGCGACGAGGGCCCGGGCCTGGTGAAATATGCATGGAACGGAACTTGGGCCGGCCAGGCTTTGGCCAGCGGCATTTATTTCTTACTCTTAGAAACCCCTGAGGGCGGCCAGCGCGTGCGGGCCGTATTGGTGCGCTGATGTTAAGAGCCATTCAATACAAAATAGTTTCCGTAGGCTTGTTCGTTTTCATGATGGGTTTAGCAGGTCGTGCCCTAGCTGTGACGCCAACCTTTAGCGACACCGTCACGCCCACTGAATCAGCCACACAAACGTCTAGCCCTACTTTCACCAACTCACCCAGCCCCACGCCCACACCCACGGTCACCGGAACCTACCTGCCCGGCCAATACCTCAGCATTTTGCCACCCACGGGCCCTAGCAGTGGCGGACAATTTGTGACCGTCACCGGCGGTGTATTTTTTCCGTCGCACATCATCATGTTTGACGGCGTCACGCTCACCAGCCTGACCTACATCGACGCTTTTACCATGGCAGGCGTTGCGCCGGCTCACGCGCCCGGACCCGTGACCGTGACAGCCTACTCATTTCCGTTTGCGAATGATTTTTTCAGCGCCTTCACCTATTTGGCCCCGTTGACACCCACTCCAACATCAACTTTCTCTCCCACCACCATGCCGCCCGTCCCTCCCCAATCTTGCAGCAGCACGGTCAAAGTTCCGGGCCGCAATGTCCATCCCCTCAATGTACCTATTGGCGTCGTCGATAGCCAAGGTGGCCCCATCGCGCTCAGGGTTTTTAGCTCGCACGGCCGTTTTGTACGCGACATTTACAAGGGTGAGCTGGGCGCCTGCCAAGGATTGAATCTAACATGGGACTGCTTAGATCACCGCGGCGCACCCGTCGCCAGCGGTCTTTACATTTTAGTCCTACGCCGTGGCGAAGAAATCGTCATGCGCAAGCGATTCATCATCGTGCACTAAGCGTCATGCCAGTCCGGCCACGCAACACACTTTGCCTGCTGGCCCTTTGGGCAGCAACGACGGCCCATTCGCTGACAGCCGCCAGCGATGCCGAATTTCTACTGATGGACATACACCCCGAGAGCCAAGCTTTGGCTGGCGCTTTAGGCGCCGAGCAAGCTAGCTTTCATGGCCTGCGCAATAACCCTGCATCGCTAGCCGGCCTGATTGGCCCGCAAGTGGCTGCGGCACGCCAAGATTCGCTGGGCGAATGGCAGCACCATGGCGCCTGGTTGGCCTTTCCCTGGGGCCAATCCGCCATGGGCCTTGAGCTCTTAGTGAGCCAAATTGGTCCTTTTGAATCGTATGACGCCAGCGGCGCAGCGGCTGGCCCCATTGATGCGGGCAGCATGATCTTGGGTCTGGGCCTCGCCCATGGCTGGGCCAAAGGCAAATTAAGTGTCGGATTAGGCCTGCGTATTTTTCAATCGAACTTAGCGGAATACAAAAACTGGGGTTATGCCAGCGACTTAGGTATTTTATGGAAAACCTTAGCTCGTCTAAATTTCGCCTTAACCATCAAAGATTTTGGCGAGCAGACCGCCTATGTCAGCATTCGCGACGAAACGCCATTACACGCTCGCATCGGGCTTAGCCTGGGCCTAGGCGGCGATGCCGACAAGCCTCGTGCGCATTTTAGGGCCGAGACCCGCCACTATGGCGATCCTTCACGGGCCATGGCTGCGCACATGGGCCTGGACTTCACAATCATTGAACATTTAAAGGTTTTGGTCGGGCTCTGGGTCTCGCCCTTTGCCATGGGCAGCAGCCTGGGCGCCAGTTTTGAATCGCACTGGGGCACCTTTTCTTATTCATTTAGCCCGCATTTTGATTTAGGCCCTACCCATAGCTTAGGGTTAAGCTGGAAATTTCAAAAATAGAAAGATCTAAATTAAACCCGTTTTACGCTCTTCCAACTCTTGCCATTTTGAAAACGTTGCGTCTAATTCATCTTTCACAGCTTCATAGGCCATCGAGGTCTCGCGCATCTTGTCAGGCCGACGCGTCAATTCAGGGTCTAAATAAGCATCCTCAAGCCCTTTCTTCTTTGTCTCGAGTTCCGCCAACTTCTTCTCAAGCTCTTCTTGGCGCTTTTGCAGTTGGGCCACCCGCTTCTGCTTTTCTTTGGCATCTGCCAGCTCAGAATCTTCTTTATCACGCCAATCTGTTTTTTCAGGCTTTATAGCCTCGGGCCTAGGCTTGGCCTTCGGCACGACAGCGACGTCATCTTTACTGAGTGCAGTTTTTTGCTCTAACCACGAAGTATAATTGCCTTCCCATTTAATGACTTGGTCCCCTTCAATTTCCCAAATATGATCAACTTCGCGATCTAAGAAATAGCGGTCGTGCGAAACCACCAAGATCGTTCCTTCGAACTCATCTAAAGCTTCCTCGACCACTTCGCGACTATCGATATCTAGATGATTGGTGGGCTCATCCATGACCAAGAAGTTGGGACCCGCGATCATCAATTTGGCAAGCATCAAGCGAGCCTTTTCGCCGCCCGACAGTGACGAGATCTTTTTTTCAATATCGGTATCTGAGAATAAGAAACGACCACCCACACCGCGAATGGTCTGCTGACCCTCGCCGGGCAAGAGCTGCCAAATTTCATCCATCACGGTATTCTTAAGATCGAGCGAACTCTGCATCTGATCGTAATAGCCCATATTGACGTTATGGCCTATGACGATCTTGCCCTGGTCGGGCTCAATCATGCCGCAAAGAATCTTAATCAGGGTCGACTTACCTGTGCCATTGGCGCCAATCAGCCCCACGCGTTCGCCTCGGTAAATTTCACCGTCAAAAGGCTTGTAGAGCGAACGACCATCAAAACCTTTGGCCACGCCTTTAATCATGAGCACATCTTTGCCCGAGGCACCTTTGCTCGTCAAATTCAGTGACATGGTCTTTTTCTTGGTGCCGGGCCGCTCGACACGCTCAAGCTTCTCAAGCGCCTTGCGCCGACCCTGGGCCTGTTTCGTATTTTGGCCTGCGATATTGCGACGTATAAAATCTTCAGTGCGGGCAATATGGGCCTTTTGCTGGTCGTATTCCTTGGCCTGGCGCTCAAAAGCTTCTTGTTTCAATTCTTTGAATTTGCTGTAATTACCGGGGTAAATCTCGATCGCAGCATCTTTTAACTCGACGATTTCAGTGGCCACCTTGTCGAGAAAATAGCGGTCGTGCGAAATGCAAATCATACTGCCATGAAAATCCTTAATGAAAACTTCCAACCACTCGCACATCATCGTATCGAGATGATTGGTGGGCTCGTCTAACAAGAGCAGGTCAGGTTCAGCCACAAGAAGCTTGGCCAACATGAGCCGCGTCTGCTCGCCACCTGAGAAAGTCGAAACCTCACGATCAAAATCAGCCTTTTCAAAACGCATACCTTCGAGCACCGACTCAACCCTGCTCTCATACGCATAGCCATCTAAGGCCGCAAACTGGCCTTGCAAGTCTGAATAGCGGTCCATGACCTTTTGCATGCGATCAGCATCGGCTGCCACTTCAGGGTCACCCATGTCATGCTCAGACTGCTTCATCTCTTCTTCAATCTTCATCAGCTCTGGCTTTGCCGTGAGCATCTCTTGATGCAAGGTGTGGCCTGGATCAAAATGCGGCGTCTGTGAAAGGTGGCCGATGCTCAGGCCCTTTTGTTTCGAGATGGCCCCCGAGGACGGTTCTTCAGTGCCCAGCATTAATTTGAACATGGTGGTTTTGCCCGCGCCATTGGGCCCAATCAAACCAATGCGACGGCCGGCTTCGATGGACCAGTCGCATTCCTTTAGGATGTCGCGAGCGCCGAAATATTTAGAGAGTTTAGAGAAACTTATTAAAGGCATGATGCTTTCGTCTGGGTTGAGGGTTTAACGAGGTGGCCAAACTAATTTTCTGGCCAAGGCGCGCTTGAGGGCGCGAACTAGGGGCGCATGTAAACGACCATTGCTGGCGATGATGCCCGGCTTGCCCAGCTCATAGGCCTTACCGTGAATATTGCTCACTTTGCCGCCAGCTTCTTCGAGTATCAAATTGGCGGCCGCGCAATCCCAGGCTTTTAAGCCATATTCCCAGAAACCGTCAAAACGGCCCGAGGCCACCATGCAGAGGTCTAAAGCGGCAGCGCCCATGCGACGTATCGCCTGAAAACTGCGTATCATCTCTTGCCATTCGCGAATGTTCTCGCCATCTTCACGAGCATGATACGAGAAGCCTGAGGCCAGCACTGCCTCGAGTGGCTTGCTTTGTCGCGAGACGCGAATGCGCTTGCCATTGAGAAACGCGCCCTGCCCCCGTTCGGCCACATAGGTCTCGCCCAGCAAGGGCGCGTGCACCACGCCGATGAGAGGTTTGCCGAGCTCATAAATCCCAATACTCACGCAAAACATGGGTAAACCATGTGAATAGTTCACCGTGCCATCTAAGGGATCCACGATCCATTGATAGCGTGCATCGACTGGGCCAAAACTCGAACCTTCTTCGCCTAACATAGCATGGTCAGGAAAGGCCTTACGCACGCCCTTGGCAATGAGCGCCTCGCAGGCCTGGTCGACTTCGGTCACAGGATTCGTCAGGCTTTTCCAACGAATATTGAGATGGCGGCGGAACTTAGCCTTTTGGATCTTGCCTGCCTTCAAAGCCAGCTCTAGCGCTACCTTCTTGATGTGGCGGCAGTTCACGGCTTGGCACCTGCTGCCGGGTCCGGGCCTTTTTGCTTTTGCCACATACGCCAAACACCGGGATCTTCTTGGCCCAAAACCCACATCGCCAGCCCCCGCAGACCCAGCTCGCGGGCTGCTTTGATCTTGGGCATGAAGGTCTGGGCATCGGGGTACCAAATCTCTTTACCTTTGCAATTGAGCGTCAACTCTTGCGTAGCATCGTTTCGCTCGGGCCGGCCGCAGGCCGCCATGCGCTGCTGCCAAAGTTTCCAGGTCATGGTCGAGCCTTGTTTACCCGACCACTCATAGCCATAGCCATTCATGCCCATTTCAACCTTTGAGGCTGGCACGCGCGTGAGGGTGAATTCCATGACGCGCTTGGCCCAATCTGGCGGGGCTATCGAGCCCGCGTCCGACGTGCTCCAATGATAGTCGTAAGTCATCACATGAAAGAAATCCACGGCCTTACCCAAAGCCGCATAGTCCTGAGCCATGGGGCCGCCCCAGTTGCCAGGCTCGGCTTCTTTGGGATGCACCGCAATGCCCAGCAGCAGCCCTTGCGCCCGAGCCTTTTCGCCTAAGCGCGTGACAAAGAGAGTGAATGGAATGCGATCCCCCGCCTCCATACTTTCGTAATCGACATCTAAGCCATCCATACCAACGGCCTTCGCCAGACGAATCAGCTCATCAACGTGACGCTCCATCAAGGCAGGGTCATTGATCATTTTACGTATGCGCAAAGGCTCAAAGCCGCCGTTGGCATAGTTATTCATGGTCGCCAGTACTTTGACACCGTTGGCATGAGCGATGCGTACTACTTCTTGTTCAAAGCCAGCGGGCATATCTTTCAGGCGAACTGGCATGCCGTTCTCGTCGCAAGTGATGTATTCGGGATAAACCCTTTGTAAAAGACGCGCATTGGTCTTAAACGAAACCATCGATTCGGCATCCCACCAAACCAGCCAAGCCGCCATGTCGAGTTGGCTGCGCGGCGGCTTGCGATCACTTTCATCGAGCGTGTAGAAAACGCCGCAGGCGCCTTGGCCTAGGATCAAGAAAAGGGCAAATAAGATTTTCAAGCGGGTCACTTTGTCTCCATGGCAAATGGCTGGGGAAATTGGTCCAGCGAATCCCAAAAGCGGGGATCTTCGGACCCCAGCACCCAAAAACTACATTTCCAAAGCCCTGCGCGGCGCGCTTCGTCAAGATTGCGAAGGCTTGTTAGCGAATCGCAGTACCAGGCCTCCCGGCCCTCATAATTTAAGACTAATTCGCCGCTCTCGAGATCGCGGCGTGCTGGTCCATGCTGTTTAACCAAATCAGCCCAAGCTTTCCACGGCACCGATTCTGCCTCTTGGCCTTTCCAATCATAACCATAAGCCGGAAAGCCAAATTCTATCTTTTCGGACACGGCCAGCGAAGCCGCATGACGCGCGACGGCACCGGCCCAAGCGCAGGGTGTGATGGCGCCAGCGCTGGATGTCGACCAGTGATAGTCATAGACCATCAACTGCAAAAGGTCCAAATGCTTAGCCAGCTCGGCATAATCTTGGGCCGCTGAACCACTAGCCAGACCGGGCTCAGTATCTTTGGCGTGCACCGGCATGGCCAATTTCAAGCCAGCCTTCTGGCATTCGACATATGCCAATGCTGTGAATTCGCTCAGATTTTGACGTTGCTCAGGCCCCAAACTTTCATAGTCTAAGTCTAAGCCCTGGGCACCGTCTTTCTTGGCCATCTCGATCAAAGCATGAATGTGCGCCAAGCCCGTGGCCTTGTCGCGCACGATGGCGTGGATGCGCTCTGAATCCCATATGCGTTTCTCTTCATTAAAATTACTGACCAGGGCCCAGACTTCGACATTATTGTCACGGGCAATAGCTAAAGTTTCATGCCGCAAAGCCTCGCTGGCTTCACTGCGCCGTCCTGCCCCGCCCTTGTCTTTGCAGTTGTACCAGACCGGGTAGACACGCTGAAGATGGCGGGCGTTGCGCTTGAAGCTGGCTTGTCCTTCGGCATTCCAATAGGCCAGCCAGGCGCTGAGTTCGAGGGATTTATTCACTGAGTCGTATGGCCTGTTCATCAGCGTGATAAGAAGACCGCACCATGGGTCCGCTCTCAACAACTTTGAAACCCATGGCCAAACCCTCTTGCTTCAATTTAAGAAAGACGTCCGGGTGCACATATTCATGCACAGGCAAATGTGCCGGCGTGGGCTGCAGATATTGGCCCAAGGTGATAATGCTGACACCAGCGTCGCGCAAGGCCCGCAAGGTCTCGATAACTTCTTCATAGCGCTCGCCCAGGCCTAGCATCATGCCGCTCTTGGTGGCTAGGCCAGCTGCTGCGGCAGCCTGCAACATTGCCAGGCTGCGATCCCAGCGCGCCACCGAGCGCACCGTGGGCGCTAGGCGAGGCACGGTCTCGGTATTGTGATTGAAGATATCCGGCTTGGCGGCAAAGACCACGGCCCACGATTCTTGGCGGCCCATGAAATCCGGCACTAAGATTTCAATGCTCGTGCGCGGAGCCGCCTGGCGCACGCGGCGCACGGTCTCAGCCCAAATCGCCGCGCCGCCGTCGCTTAGCTCATCGCGAGCGACCGAGGTAATGACCACATGGCGCAGGCCCATCTTGGCCACGCTCTCAGCCACACGTTCGGGTTCTGCCGTGTCGAGCTCAGTGGGACGACCTGACTTGACCGCGCAAAAACCGCAGGCGCGAGTGCAGGTATCACCCAAGATCATGATGGTGGCGGTTCCGCGGGCCCAGCACTCACCCAAATTGGGGCACTGGGCCTCTTCGCAGACCGTGTTCAGGCGATTGCCCGTGATATTGGCACGGGTAGCCTCATAGTCGCCGCCGCCCGGCAATTGGGCGCGCAGCCAGAGAGGCTTGCGAGTTTTCGACGCGTAAACGCTTTGAGGGATCAGGGTCATAGCGCAGGATTATAGCAGAGGGGGGCCGAGGTCGTCCGCCCCAAAACCCCATAAATACGGGGCTTTCCCAGCGCAGACCTCACTCCACCCCCTCTGAGTTAATTAGCCCCCGCCTCTCTCCGCTTCGGAGAGAGGCGGGGGCTCACGGGAATCACTGAATACCCCACGGGGGTGGGGTGAGGTTTGCAAAGGGCTAGTCCTCAAATACGTAATATTTCTTCACCGCCTCGATCACGTGCCACCTACAGGCCAGACCTTTGGGGAAGACGACCCAGTCCCCTACGCCAAATTCAAATGTGCGGCCCATGGCTTCCACCTTGGCCTTACCCTCTAAGAGCAAACAAGTTTCGGTCTGCGCATAGCCCCATTCAAAAGAAGATGGCTGACAGGTCCAAATTTTCCAAGCTGCAGCCTGCAAACTTTCTTCAGCTGTTGGCTTGCGAATCACAATTTGCATTTCAATATCCTAAATAAGGCCCCAACCACTTTTCGACTTCTTGCAAGCTCATGCCCTTTCGCTTCGCATAGTCCTCGACCTGGTCCTTGCCCAAACGACCTACAGCAAAATAGCGGCTCTCGGGATGGCTGAAGTAAAGACCCGAGACCGAGGCGCCGGGATGCATGGCCTTGGACGATGTAAGCGTGATGCCACAGGTCTGATCTGGCTGCATCAAAGTCCAAAGTGCGTCTTTCTCAGTATGATCTGGGCAGCTGGGATAGCCTGCAGCCGGGCGTATGCCGCGATATTTTTCTTTGATCAGGTCTTCGGTGCTGAGATTCTCAGCCGCGCCATAGCCCCAAGCTTTGCGAATCTGCAGGTGAAGGTATTCAGCATAGGCCTCGGCCAGGCGATCACCCAAAGCCTGCACAATCAGACCTCGATAATCATCCCCGCCTTTTTTGAGCGAGAGGGCATAGTCTTCGAGTTCTTGGCCTGCCGTGCAGGCAAAGGCGCCGATCGAGTCGATGCGGCCGCTGTCTTTGGGGGCCACGAAGTCTGCCAAGCAGAGTTGGGGGCCGCCTTGGGCATGGGCAGTCTGCGAACGCAAAAAGCGCAGCGTAGCCAAAGTTTTGGCCCGCGCCTCACCATCGTATATCTCAACATCGTCGCCCACGCGGTTGGCAGCCCAGAGGCCCGTGACGGCTTTGGGCTTGGCGCGATGATTCTTGACGATGTCTTCTAATAGCTTTTTGCCATCGGCATAAATTTCTTTAGCCTGCGGGCCATAGGTGGGGTGATCCAAGATCTGAGGAAACTGGGCCTTAAGCTCCCAGCTCAAAAAGAAAGGCGTCCAGTCGATGTATTCGACAAGGCGCTCGATCTTGATCTCAGGCCAAACCTGCGCACCTAGCTTGCCGGGCTTGGCGATCTCAGCGTCAGCCCAATTCGTGGCATAGCCCTTGGCGCGTGCCTCAGACAGGCTCAAGAGCTTGGGCCCCCCTGCGCGCTCAGCCAAATGGCGCTCGCGCGCGTTGTCATAATCTTTCTTGATGCCGCTGAGATAGCTATCGCGAGTCTTGGGGTTCAGCAGGCTCGACAGCACGCCTGTGGCCAGCGACGCGTCGCCGACATGGATGACGCCCGGCTCATACATAGGCGCGATCTTGACCGCCGTATGAGTGCGCGAGGTTGTGGCGCCACCCACCAAGAGCGGCACTTTAAAGCCTTGGCGCTGCATCTCGCGGGCATTGTCCACCATCTCGTCGAGCGAGGGCGTGATCAAACCAGAGAGACCAATAATATCTGCGCCCCATTCCTTGGCTTTATTCAAGATAACCTGGCCCTCAACCATCACGCCAAGATCTAGTACGTCATAATTATTACAAGCAAGCACCACGCCCACGATGTTCTTGCCTATGTCGTGCACATCGCCTTTGACCGTGGCCAGCAAAACTTTACCTTGCGAGCTACCGGCGGCTTTATCTTTTTCGAGATAGGGCGTGAGGTAGGCAACCGATTTTTTCATGACGCGGGCCGACTTGACCACTTGCGGTAAAAACATCTTGCCCGCGCCAAAAAGCTCGCCTACTTGGCGCATGCCGTCCATCAAGGGGCCTTCGATAACCTCAAGAGGTTTCGCATAGAGATGCCGAGCTTCTTCGGTATCTTGCTCAATATAAGCATCGATGCCCCTCACCAAAGCATGGGCCATGCGTTTTCTGACATCC
>CAZFUM010000015.1:0-20532 GCA_964521965.1 uncultured bacterium
GGGGAAGGGGGCCAATTAACTAAGAGGGGGATGGGGTGAGGTGGGATGGGGCCAGTTTAACCGAGGTAGGCTTCAATCACTTTCGGGTTCTTGGCCACATCATTCGCCGGCCCCTCTAACGCAATTTTTCCGGTTTCTAAGACATAGGCGTAATGGCTAATGGCCAGGGCTTGATTTGCATTTTGTTCGACTAATAAGATACTGCAGCCTTCAGCATTCACTTTTTGAATTACGTCAAAGATCATTTCGACAATTTGTGGGGCAAGCCCTAATGACGGTTCATCCAACATTAAAAGTTTTGGACGTGACATCAGGGAACGCGCGATGGCGAGCATTTGCTGTTCGCCACCCGAGAGTGTGCCCGCAAGTTGGCCGCGGCGTTCTGAAAGACGAGGAAAGAGTTCATAGGCATAGTTTAGACTGCGCAAGAGTTCAGCCTTATCAGGCCGGGTGTAAGCGCCCAGTTTTAGATTTTCATCGACGCGCAATTCAGGAAAGACGCCGCGACCTTCGGGACAATGCGTCAGCCCCAGGCCAACGATGCGGTGGGCGGGTGTGCTTGCTAAGTTCACGCCTTCAAAGGCAATGTGGCCAGCTTGAAGAGGCAAGAGGCCCGAAACCGCCTTAAGCAGCGTGCTCTTGCCAGCGCCATTGGCGCCGATGAGACAAGCAATTTGACCCTGGGGAACTTGCAGTGATATGCCTTTGAGCGCGGCAATGGGGCCATAGCTGACTTCGAGGTTCTCGATACTCAGTAAAGCGTTCATGACCGGGTCCCTAAGTAGGCTTCTAATACGCGCGGGTCAGATTGGACCTGCTGGGGTGGGCCGTCGGCTATCTTTTGGCCGTGCACCATGACTATCACGCGCTCGGCTAATCCCATCACGACTTTCATATCGTGTTCGATGAGCAAGATACTCAATTGAAATTCTTTTTGAATTTTTCGAATGGTCGTCATCAACCAGGCAGATTCGCTAGGGTTCATGCCTGCCGCAGGCTCATCTAACAATAAGATGCGGCAGCCTGTGGCGCAGGCGCGCGCGATTTCGAGCTTTTTTTGCTCGCCATAAGGCAATGAGCCAGCCAAATCAGATCTACGCGAGCTTAGCTCGAGCAAGTCCAGCAGGTGCGAGGCCCGTTCGCGCAAGCGCTGCTCGCCGGCTGCATGATCACGTCGCTTGAGCAAGGCCGAAGCTAGGCCGTAGGGCGCTTCGTGATGAAATGCGACAAGCAAATTTTCGAGCACGCTCAGTGATTTGAAGAGGCGAATGTTTTGGTAAGTGCGAGCCATGCCGAGGTCAGTAATCTGATGCGGCTTGAGGCCTAAGATGCTACGGCCTAATGCTTCAATGCGACCGGCTTGGGGCTGATAGACGCCGGTCAGGGCATTAAAGACCGAGGTTTTGCCAGCGCCATTAGGGCCGATGAGGGCGGCCAATTCACCCTGCTTAAGTGTAAGGCTTAAGTCGTGAATGGCTGTGAGGCCGCCAAAGCGCAGGGTGAGGTTTTCGACGGAAAGCACCGTGCTCATGAATTTTTTCGGCGAAAGAGCATCCAAATTTCTTTGCGGCCCATCAGCCCCTGGGGCCGCCAAAGCATGATGGCAATGAGGGCAAACGAATAGAGCACCATGCGTAGATCGACACCGGTGATGGCCTGCAAGGGCCTAAGCGCCTCGGGGAGTATGCTTAAAGCAAGGGCTGCTAATATGGCGCCTGACATCGAGCCCATGCCGCCCATCACGACCATCACAACGATTTCGACGCTCTTCATAAAATTGAATGAACTGGGGTTCAGGTAGCCCTGGCTATGGGCAAACAAAGAGCCGGCCAGGCCCGCCACAAACGACGAAGCCACAAAGGCTCCGACTTTATAGCGCGTGGTATCGACGCCTAGACCCTCGGCTGCGACTTCATCTTCGCGAATGGCTAGCAGGGCGCGGCCTTGGGTGGCGTTCATCAGGCGAACGCAGGCCAGGCTTGCCAGGGCCAAAATCAGGCCCACGCTAAAGGGACTGGCGCTGAGCGGTATGTTGATAAAGCCGCGGGCCCCGCCCAGGCTGGGCGAGTTGAGTATGATCACGCGAATGATTTCGCCAAAACCCAGAGTCACGATAGCCAGGTAATCGCCGCGCAGCCTGAGAGATGGCAAGCCCACGCCCCAGCCGGCCAAGGCAGCCATGCAGCCACCTATGAGGCCTGAGGCCGCGAGTTGTAAAGACGGGGGCAGGCTAGCAAAGAGCGTGGTCGAGGCCCACGCTGAGCCATAGGCGCCCACCGCCATGAAGCCCGCATGGCCCAAAGAGAACTGGCCCGTGATGCCATTCACGAGATTCAACGAGACGGCAGCAATGGCGTTCACGCCAGCCAAAATCAGCACGCTGACAAAGTATTCGGGCAGCGCAAGCCCTAGGCCTGCGCAAAGCCATGCGGCGCCAAGGACAAGACCTAAAGCCAGCAGGTTGGCTTTGTTGATCATACTTTTTCAGGCCGGTAGCGGCCTAGTAAGCCCGCAGGCTTAAAGATGAGAATCAAAATAAGAACGCCAAAAGCCAAAGCATCACGCCAGGTGCTGGCGCCATAAGCCACGATCAGAGTTTCAGCTAAGCCGAGAATAAGGCTGCCCAAGACTGCGCCGCGCAAATTGCCAATGCCACCCAGTACAGCAGCCACAAAGGCTTTCAGGCCGGGCATGATGCCCATGAGCGGGTCGACTTTGGGATATTTCACGCCATAGAGCACCGCAGCGCCTGCGGCTAGGGCTGACCCGATGAAGAACGTGATGGCAATGACCTTGTCTACGGGCACGCCCATCAAAGATGCTGTGGCATGGTCATGGCTGGCGGCGCGCACACTGAGCCCAAAACGTGTGCGGTGGATGAGCCATTCAAGGGAGGCCATGAGGCCAAAGGCGGTGAGTAGTACGATGACATCGACATTGCTGACCGTGATGGCGGCATCTTGAAGTAGGGCTGTTTCATCCAATATGGTTGGGAACTGGCGCGGGTCTGCGCCCCAAATGACCTGGGCTAAATTTTGAAGAAGCAAACTGACACCCACGGCCGTGATCAACAAATTAACGCGGGGCTGCTTGCGCAAAGGTCTGTAGGCCAGTCGCTCAATGGCCAAACCCAGCAGGCCGGCCGCCAACATGGCCGCCAAGAGGGTATAGATAAAGGGGAAGAAGCCATGCAGGCCCGGAGCCAAGCCACCGGCCGCGAAAAGCCCGGCGAAGGCGGCCACCATGAAGATGTCGCCATGGGCAAAATTAATGAGACGTAGCACGCCATAGACCAGGGTATAGCCCAGGGCTATCAAGGCATAAATCGCGCCCAGGCTGAGGCCATTGAGCAAGTGTTGGAGCAGCACAGTCATGGGGCCACTATAGCAAAAGGGCCTGAAACAAAAAAGGCGGCCTTGGGGCCGCCTTTTTGAAGGTCTGATCTTGGTGGGTCTAGGGATTCACCGTGGCGTAGTACTTCGGGTGTCCGTTGACCAATTTGAGCACCACGGCTGATTTCACGGCATTGCGATCGGCATCGAGCGTGATTTTACCTGAGACGCCGTCGAAATCTTTCGTGGCAGCAATGGCGTCGCGCAGGTCAGGGCCACTCAGGCTCTTGGCTCGGCGCATAGCCGCGATCAAAACGTTGGCTGCGTCATAGCCTAACATGGTCAAAGCGCCAGGGGCCTTATTGTACTTAGCCTGGTGCTTGGCCACAAAGTCTCTGACTTTAGGCTCACTGCTATCGGGCGCGCTGTGATTGCTAAAGTAGCTGCCGTCTAAAGTGTTGCCAGCAATCTCATATAACTTTTCAGATTCCCAACCATCGCCGCCCAGTAAAGGCTGCTTTAAACCGACCTGACGGGCCTGCTTACTGATTAAGCCTACTTCGGTGTAATAGCCTGGCACATAGATGACATCAGGCTTCTTGTCTTTGAGGGCCGTAAGCTGGGCTTTAAAGTCAACATCACCGGCGGTATAGGCCATATCACCCACGATTTGACCGCCTGCTGCCGCGAATTCCATGGCAAAAACGTCTGAAAGACCAATGGAATAGTCATTTTTTTGATCTCTTAAAATTGCAGCGGTTTTGGCCTTGAGATTTTCACGTGCAAACTTGGCCATGACCTTGCCTTGAAACGGGTCAATAAAGCAAACGCGGAAGATATAGTCGCCGATTTGTGTGACTTTAGGATTGGTCGAGCTGGGCGAGATCATGGGAATTTTTTTGGCCTGAGCTTTGGGGCCTGCGGCCAGCGAAATGCTCGAGGCTACTTCGCCCAACAAAGCATGCACCTGGTCGCGAGTGATTAATTTAGTGACCACCGTGGCGGCTTGCTCAGGCTTGCTGGCATCGTCTTCGCTGATCAAACGTATGGGCTTGCCGTTCACGCCACCCGCAGCATTCGCTTCTTCGACCGCCATGACTATGCCGTCATGCGTGGTGATGCCGAATGTCGCGATGTCGCCGGTCATGGATCCGAACTCGCCAATGCGCACTTCGTTATCGGGTGCTTTGGGGGCGCAAGCGGCCAAGATGCCTAAGGCCAGAATGCTAAGAGAGATCTTACGAAACATGCTTTATCCTCGCGTGGGTATGGGGATTATTTCTTGATGGCCGAGCTAAAACGCGATGTGCGCGCGGCCAGCAGCTTGGGCACAGGCTCAAAGCCATAGGCCTCTTTCTCGACCGCTTGAGCCCTCTGGCTCGGATCGCCGTGGCTGGCGTCTGAACCCTTGAGGCGCTCGAGCACGCGCTTGAGACCGCGCGGATCATAGCCGCTTTCCACTAGCATTTGCACGGCCGCTTTGTCGGCTTCGGCCTCAGTACCGCGGTCATAGCCATGGGCTACGACTTTGCCAACTTCTTTAACGACTTGATTAAAGGCGCCCGTGAGGCTCGAGAGCTTGCTGTCTTTCATGGCCGTGGCCACGCCGAACTCAGCCAGCGACATCAAGGCTGCGCGCTGGTTAGCCGCGCTGATAGCCTTCATGGGATGGTCCAAGGCGATGTGCGATATTTCATGGGCTAAGGCGCCGGCCAATTCATCTTCGCTCTGACACAAATTTAAGAGGCCCTTGCTGACAAAGATAATGCCACCTGGGCAAGCAAAGGCATTAGGGCTGGAATCTTCTAATAAAATAAAGTGCCAGCCTGAGAAAGGCGCGCTATTACCTGCGGCCAACGAAAGCGTCTGACCCACTTGATTGACATAGGCTTCGAGGGCGCTATTGTCGCTAGGCTGATTGCTGGTAAGCAGATCAGCCGCCACGGTGCGGCCGGTGTAGTATTTTTCTTCGTCGTTGAAATCTTTAGTTTCAGAAGCGCGGCTCATGCTTGAGCCAGCGTTGCTCAAGCTCTTTTGGCCCGTGAGCGCGCCGGCTACCTGCAGACTTGCACCTAAGGCGCCGCAACCACTAAGTAGATAGCCGGCCATGAAGAGGGCACTGAGGCAAAGGATTCTCATTGGCCACCTCCCGTCGCGTATTCACCCAGTTGTCCGCTTTTGCGGAAGCCTTCGGTAGCTGAGTTAGGATCTGTTTCTTGAGTGCGCTGCAAAAGGCGATCGAGCAGATCAAAGTCGAGCTTTGCATTTTGTGAGCGAACTTGCGCTTCGACCTGCTTGTTGAAGCCCTTGGTGGCTGCGGCCACTTCTTCGGCTGAGGCATTGCCGCCTTTGCGGGCGGAAGCCTGCATCTTGGGTTTGCTAGAACCTAGGGCGCGCCCGCTGATGTAGCCAAGTTCTTGCGCTAGCTCTTGGCCGTCGATAGGTTCGACACGAACTTTGAAATAGCCATTAGGGCCTTTTTCAGCCCATACAATTTGGCCCTTTTTTAGGGTGCCATAAGATTTGGCAAAGGCGGTGGGCTTGGCCAAGAGGCGCACGCCTTCGCCTTGAATATAGCGCTTCACACCCTCGGCGCGGGCTGCGTTAGCAGCGCAAAACAGTGCCAGTATGATGAGTAATTTCTTCATTTCTTCCTCCTGAACTTACTTGGTTTTCATGACATAGACCCCGTCCCAGGTCTCGGGCGGGTGTTTGACAAATTCTTCACAGCGGTGCAAGTAAAGCTGGCTGACCGTGTCTTTAGGCCGCTTTTGCAGGCATGCGTTAAAGACGCGTAGGGCTTCACCGAAGTTGCCTTTTTGATAATGGCTAAAAGCTTCGTGATATTGGGCGACATAGGCGTCGTCGTAAAGTGGCGATCCTAAGCCTTCAAAACCAATCAATTCATAAACTTGGGTGGGTTCAGCTTTGCCTTTAACGCGCAGCAAGTCGAGCACGCGGGTCTTAATGGCAGGGCCCGCAGCTAGGCGAGTACTTTCGGCGAGCATGATTCTCGAGCCATAGGGCTTATTGGCACCCTCTAAACGCGAAGCGGTGTTGACGGTGTCGCCCATGACCGTGTAATTCAATTTGCGGGTTGAGCCCATCAAGCCCACCACGGCAGGACCGGTATTGATGCCGATGCGCATGACCAGACCTTCGTCGCCCGCATCTAAGCCGAGCGTGGCGAGATGCGCCTGTATCTCGCCCAAGCGTATTTGGCAGCGCCAGGCCGCGCGGCAGGCGCGCAGGGCATGATCGTTTTGTTCAATGGGCGCGTTCCAAAAAGCCATGATGGCGTCGCCGATGTATTTATCGACATAGGCATCACACTCACCGACGATCACTTCGGCCATTTCTTCGAGATATTCATTCAAAATAACAACAAGGTCATGGGGCGAAAGTTTTTCACTGAAGCTGGTGAAGCCTGCCAGATCTGAGAAAAATACCGTGAGCTCACGCGTCTCGCCGCCCGTGTCAAGTTTGCCGCCCCCAGCCCCTAGTTTGGCTAGCACGGCCGGGCTGAGGAATTGACCAAAGATGCCTTGCACGCGGGCGCGTTGGCGGCGTTCGAGACGATAATTTTCACCTGCGGCCACTGCTAACGAAAGTAGCGAGCCCAAGAGTGGAGTGGCCAAAGGCAGCAGAGTTGAGCGTGATTCATAAAACCAAAGCACGACGACAACCGAAGCCAGGGCTGTGAAAAGTGCGGGGAGCAAGATGAAGATGCTGCGAAAGCTAAAGCTGAGCCGGGCCACCACCACACAGAGCAGCAGCAAGAGCAGCCAGCCGATTAGATTCATCTTGGCTACTTTGAGGTTTTGGCCCGCTAAAAGATTGTCGAGGGCCATGGCTTGCAGCTCAACACCGGGCATGCTCTTTGACATAGGGCTAGGTCGCAAGTCGAGCAGGCCCGGCGCATTTGAGCCGATCAAGACGACTTTGCCTTTAAAGCGGGCCGGATCAATCAGGGGTTCTTGGCCTTCGCTGATATTGACTTCGCTGACGGCCACATCAAAAAGCGGGGCGCGAAACTTGGTGTCATAGCGGCGTAGCAGCAAAGAAAAGGAGCCCTCGCTGTCGAGTTGATAGCTATCGCTGCCGAGAGTCAGCAAGCCTTCGTCGCTGAGTTTCAGCTCGGGCTTGCCCTTTAAGTGCCAGGCTGCTACTAGCGCCAGCGAGGGATAAACTTTGCCACCCACCACGATGAGGGGGCGGGCTCGGCGGTTAAGGCCATCGCTGTCTTGCACGAACTTGACGTCGCCCACGCCCGTCACGGCGCCCCAAAGGGGCAGGGGCGGCACATCGGCTGATTTGCCGTGCGGCAACCAGATTTTAGCTTCGAGGGGCAGGCTATAGATGTCGGGTAGGCTACGCAGCTTGGCGCTGGCCTCTTCGTTGTCAGCTTCGAGGGGTTGAAAGCCGATGAAGACTGGCGCATTGGCTTGGGCAGCTTTGGCAAAAGCTTTGTCGTCTGACAATTCGTAGCTGCTACGTGAGGTGAATAAGAAATCAAAGATCACGGCTTTGGCGCCGGCGCGATGTAAAAACTTGATGGCATTACCATAGGCCTCACGCGGCCAGGGCCAGGTCATACCAAAATCTTTTTCTGCTTTTTGTAAGCTGCTTTGATCAAGATATACAATTTCGATGGGCGAAACAAATTCTTTGGCTTCATGACGGCGTACAGCATCTGCAGCCCAAGTTTCTAGGCGCCCCAAGGCACCCGACAGATGCAGGCCTAATATAATGATGAAGGCAATGAGACCTGAGCCCAGGCCACGAATGGCCTTTTCGACCCGGCTAGTGAAGGTGGACAATTGCATAGGCATCTTTTTTACCCCTGGGTGCTCAGAAAGTCAATGTCAGCTAGCTCACCATCTAAGTTTGAGAAAATATTCACAAAGTGGCTTGAAGCATTGGCCAGCTTCCATTAGATTTTGCAATCCAAGCGCGTTCAACGTTGAGCGCTGGTGCAGGGACGATGTTACATTTTTGTCATTCCGCATCCTTTCATCCTGACGAACGCGAACCGGGTCAAGGTTGATCTGGCACCCATTTTATCCCGAGGTCTATCATGGCAAACGCCCGCCAAAAAGTTGTGCTCGCTTTGAGCCAGTATCAACAAAGCGTAGAAGATTTTAAGAACCAATCCGGCCAAGACATCTATGGCGAGTTGGTTTTTAATGACGATGCTCAGATCAAATTTCTTAGCAAGGACGTGTACAAGAAGTTGAAGGCCACCACTCAGGCGGGCGACCCGCTAGATGCCAGCATCGCGCACCAAGTTGCCCAAGGCATGAAAGAATGGGCCCTGAGCCATGGCGCCAGCCACTATACCCATTGGTTTGTGCCCATGACCGGCGGCGCGGCTGAGAAGCACGATGCTTTTATAGAGCCCATCAGTTCGGGCAAGGCCATTGCCGAGTTCGACGGCAAGACCTTGATCAAAGGCGAACCTGACGCCTCGTCATTTCCCTCGGGCGGCCTGCGCGCCACCTTTGAGGCGCGCGGCTACACCGCTTGGGACCCCACCAGCCCCGCCTTCTTGATGAAAGAAGTCAACGGCGCTACGCTCTACATTCCAACGGCATTTGTCAGTTACACCGAAGAAGCTTTGGACTACAAGACCCCCTTGTTGCGTTCGGTTGAGGCCCTCAACAAGCATGCCATGCGCATCCTGCGTATCTTTGGCAACAAGACCGCCAAGCGCGTTCACAGCACCATGGGTCCTGAACAAGAATATTTCTTGATCGATCGCCGCTTTTACGAGCAGCGCCCCGACCTGATCGCGGCTGGCCGCACACTCTTTGGCGCCCAGCCTTATCGCGGCCAGGAACTTGAAGACCACTACTTTGGCAGCGTGCGTGAACGCATCTTGGCCTTCATGATGGATCTCGACCGCGAGCTTTGGCGCTTAGGCATTCCCTGTAAGACTCGCCACAATGAGGTCGCGCCCGCTCAGTTTGAGATGGCGCCCATCTTTGAGGCTAGTCCGGTCGCGTCAGATCACAACATGTTGGTCATGGAGCTGCTGCGCCGCGTGGCTTTGCGCCACGATCTGGTTTGTTTGTTGCATGAGAAGCCTTTCGCTGGCATCAATGGCTCAGGTAAGCACAACAACTGGTCCATGGCCACCAACGAGGGTGAGAATCTCTTAGAGCCCGGCACCACGCCCCACGACAACGCGCAATTTTTGACTTTCTTGGTGGCTACCGTTGCAGCCGTCGATAAGTACGCAGAGCTGCTGCGCGTGGCGATCTCGGGCGCAGGCAATGACCATCGCCTGGGCGCCAACGAAGCCCCGCCCGCTATCATCTCGGTATTTTTGGGCGAGCAATTAGAAGACATTTTCAATCAGATCGAAAAAGGCTCGGCCAACCGCAGCAAAAAAGGCGGCACCATGGAATTGGGCGTGAGCGTTTTGCCGCCCTTGCCCATGGACGCCACCGACCGCAACCGCACCTCGCCTTTTGCCTTTACCGGCAACAAGTTTGAGTTTCGCGCGGTGGGTTCTAGCTCGCCCATTTACACACCCAACTACGTGCTCAACACCATCGTGGCTGACTTGCTAGAAGAATTCGCTGACCAGCTTGAGAAGGCCACCAAGGCAGGCAGTTTCAACAAGGCACTGGCTGCCTTGCTGCAAAAATATGTCAAGCAGCACAAGCGCGTGGTCTTTAGCGGCAATGGTTATTCAGAGGCTTGGCACAAAGAAGCTGCTAAGCGTGGGTTACCCAATCTCAGGACCACGCCTGAAGCCCTGCACGCCATGGATAAGTCAGAGTATAAGAAGCTCTTTGCCAAGCACAAGGTGCTCAGCAACCGTGAGTACACATCGCGTGAAGAGATTCGTTGGGAGCGCTACGTCAAAACCTTTAATATTGAGGCTTTGGCCTGCGCCGACATCGCGCTTAACCAGATCTTGCCGGCTTGTTTCAAGTTTCAGGGTCAGTTGGCAGTTGCGATTAAGAGCACCGAAGATGTCATCTCAGGCAACAATACCGGGGCGAAAGCCGTGCTTGAGAAAGTGGTTGAAAACATCAATGGTCTCTATGCTTCGATCGAAGCTCTCGGGCGAGCCCATAGCGATGCGATGGGCGCCAGCTCACTGCCCAAGAGCGCCGAGGCTTATCGCGACAAGGTGGCCCCGGCCATGCTTAAGCTTCGCGGCTATGCCGACACGCTCGAAGGCTTGGTGGCGGATGAGCTTTGGCCCCTGCCTAAGTACCGTGAAATGCTCTTTCAATATTAATTAGCACCGATTACCAGGCGCCAAAAGGGCAGGCCAAAAGGCCTGCCCTTTTTTTGTAGTTTCCCCCAATCCTTGACCTATCAATCATCGTAAATTAATTAATTGCATGCTTTCGAAGAAGGACTCACGTGACCAAGCGTTTAGATCAGACTTTGGGGCATTGGGCTGCGCGGCTTTCATGGGCCTCGCGCGGCGCGCTGGAACGCAGGCTTAGGCCTCTCAAACTAACCCCGCCCATGATGGCCGCGCTGATGGGCATCGAGAGCGGCGAAGAGCGGGCCGCAGATCTAGCGAGTTTGATGGGTGTGGATGCGGCCGCGGTCACTCGCTTGTTAGACCGCATGGCCGATCTTGAACTGATCGAGCGTTGTGAACTCAAAGGCGACAAACGCGCTCGTCGGCTCGATCTAAGCACGAAGGCTAAAGCGCTATTGCCAAAGATTAAGAAAATCGCCGATGAAGTTGATAAAGAGATGATCAAAGGCATGGGTGAAAAAGAACAAGATGCTTTGATCAAAGTGCTAAAAGAAATGACGCAAAAAGCAGAGAAGATATGAAGTTATTGCGTGAATCTTTTATGGGCATCAGGTATTTTTCGGCGGGGCAAAAAACACCTGATGCCCTTGAATGCCACGCTTCACAATTAAGAGGGAAGATAACGTGGCCTTTGTAAGCAATAAGCATTTATTTTAAGCTTAAAAAAATGCTTATTGCTTACCTAAAATTCGCGTTCAAACAGGGAGGATGTTGTGTCATACGATAGAAAAATATTTGCAGTAGGGAAGAAGAAAGAAGTCATGGAAGGTGCAGGCGAAATTGTGGGGCGTGTGTTGCCCCAGGGGCGCATTGGCCTCGAGCCGGTCGATCCCTTCTTGATGCTAGATCATTTCAAGATGACGCCAGGCGGGCCGGGTTTTCCTGAGCATCCCCATCGTGGTTTTGAGATTCTCACCTATATTCGTTCGGGCTGGGCTCAGCATAAAGACAATTTTGGCAACGAGGCTACGATTCAAGCTGGCGGCATGATGCGCCTGACTGCAGGCAAGGGCATGTGGCATGGCGAAGCCGGCGGGGCTAAGAGCGGCGAGGTCATCGAGGGCCTGCAATTTTGGGTCAATCTTGAACGCGCAAAAAAGGGAATTGATCCTGCATTTCAAAGTGCTGAAGACAAAGAGTTTCCTCGGCAAACACAAGACAACGGCAATACGGTCGTGAAAGTTTTGGTGGGCCCGGGCTCGCCTGTTCAGATCATCACGCCCATGTTTTATCTCGAAGTCACGGTAAAGCCCGGCGGAAAATTTCTCTGGGACATCCCCTCTGAGCATCAAGGCTTTGTGTATCTACTTGAAGGCCAGGCTGAGTTTGAGGCCGATGGCGCCCAAGCTGCGACGGATCAAGTGGCCATACTTGGCGCGGGCAGTGGACTGGCCTTAAAGAACAGCGGCAGCGCTGATCTTGTTTTTGTCATGGCTGCAGGTAAGCCCCATCGTGAGCCTGTGTTTTGGAACGGTCCCTATGTTGACTAAGTTAAGTTCGAGAAGCGTTTAAGCGATATCTCACAAAATTTTTACAGAAAAGGCTTTTGGTCATTTTTGATCTGAGAGGCACGCCTTTTAGGTAAAAAGTACTTTTCTGAGCCTGAATAGCCATAGCTACACTCCTAAATAGACACGGATTTGCAAACGAATCCAAATGTGGGCCATTGATTGAAACAAGTGCCCGTATGGCGCGAAAGCGCAGGAATCTATTCAGGGGTTGGCATGAAAGTTATCAAATTGCTGATTTTGGGCCTGGCGCTGACAGGGCTCACGTCGCAGGCTTTGGCCAAACCCTCTTTTAAAGTCTTTGGTTACCTACCTAACTACTCTGTGAATGGCCCCACCGGGGTCAACATTAATGCCAATTTAAATACACCCGCAGCCTTTCCTTGGCAGCGTATGACCCATGTGATGGAAGCGTTCGCGATTCCGAATGCTGCAGGTAATGGCATTGAATGGAACGGCACCGTGGGTCTTCAGCGCCCAGGCCTCATTGCGGCAGCCCATAGCAATAACACGCGCGTCATGCTCTCGCTGGGCGGTGCTGATCCCACGGGCAGCTTAGGCCTAGCCACCCGCTGGCGCACGGCTACCAACACCACCAACATTGCGGCCTTTGTGGCCGACATCATGAACAAAGTACAGACCTTTGGTTATGACGGCATCGATGTTGATTGGGAGTTTCCCAACGCGGGCAATGGAATGCCCAGCGAAACGGCGCAATTTATGGACCTCATGCAGCGCCTTTACAATGCTCATCACAATAGTGGCGACGTCAATTGGAAGGGCAATGCTTATGACGGTCAACAGCGCCACCTAACCTTTTTTATTAGTCCGGGTTACGACATCTGTGGCGTGACTTGGAGCCAAATCGGCGCGCGTTGCGATTATGGCATCTTAGGCGGCTATGATTTCAATACGCCTTTCAATGGCCCGACTTCAGATGCAACGGCGATGACGCGCTGCAACAATGTTAGCGCTGCGAAGTGTATCACCTCGACCGTATCCTACCTGACTGTCACCAACAGTTTTCCCATCAATAAGTTAGTCTTGGCCATGCCCATGTACTCGCAGTTGCCCACGCCCAATGGCACGGCCCTTTTGACGATCTTAAAGAATGGCACGCGGGGTACTTTCTACACCCCTCAAGATGAAGAAAGCTGGACCTATAACAGCACTACCCATTACCTCGACGTGGCTCAGTCTTACTGCCGTAAAATGACCTGGGCCTTTGGCACCAAGGGTATGCCTGGCATTGCTCTTTGGTCTATCAATATGGGCTTTCCGCAAAATGATGGCAATGCCGAGCTCACCAAGATTTGGCAAACGATCGAGGGTGATCCAGTCGGCGGCTGTACAAATTTGCCAGCGCCTTGCCTCACTTGCACCTCGAGCTGTCCTGCTATACCCGCAGGCTTGGTCGATTTCAATGATGGCGATAATGTCAACCTCTGGGGCGGCAATTGGGCACTAGGCTGGGTACCGGCGGGATCGACCGGCTTGATGTCGGTTACGGTCACAGGCTATTCGGGATCTATTTATGTGAATCCGCCTTGGGGTGCGCCTTGCGCTGCGGGCCCCAATGCCGTGCGTTTTGCGGGCAACGCCGCTGACCCGGGCACCGGCGTGCCCAGCTTTCAGTCGGCCTTGGCGCCGGCTGCTGGGCAAAAAGACGTGAGCGCCTATAACACCATCAGCTTTTGGATGCGCGCCACAGCCGGCAGTTTCCGCTTTGTGCTCGACCGCCAAGCCACGCGTGTCACGGGTGGCAACGATCACTATGGCGTTAATATTACCGTGGCAGCGGCAGATGCCAATGTTTGGAAGCAATACACCTTCTTCTATAGCGATCTTGCTCAAGCAGGCTGGGGTGGTGTGGTCGCGCCTGGCTGGACTGACGTGATTTCCCTAGCCTGGATGCCCACGTCCATGGGTAATTACGAGATGATTTTGGATGATGTGGAATTTAAATACACGCCGCCCACGCCCACGCCTACACGCACGCCTAGCTTCACACTCACCCCTACGCCAAGCTTTAGCCCCAGCTTCACGCGCAGCGCGACCCTGTCGCCTTCGGCCACGCCCAGTGTCACGCCCAGCAATAGCCCGGCCAACAGCCCGACTTCTAGCTATTCGGCTTCGGCCACCCGATCTGCCACGCCTACCTTTAGCCCGGTTAATAGCCCAAGCTCGAGCGCCACGTCTTCGGGCACGCGCAGCAGCACGCTCACATTCACTAGCTCACCCACCTTGGCCTCTACCTTCACGGCCTCAAATAGCGCCACAGCTAGCCCCACACGTAGCGCGACTCTGTCGCCTTCGGCCACGTCGACTGGCAGCCCCACGCGCAGCGCGACACGGACCCTATCCGCCACGCCCAGCATCAGTCCCACACCTACCGATGCGCCGGCGGGCAGCACAGCCACCGTAACCCCTAGCATCAGCCCCACGTTTACCCGTTCGCCCACGCCTACGCCTACGTCGAGCGCGACATCCAGCGCGAGCCCCACGCGTAGCGCGAGCCCATCGATGACCTCAACCATGTCGCCGAGCGCTACAGCCAGCATCAGCCCGACTTACTCAGCTTCGCAGACCTTCACGTCAGGCCCTTCGCCCACCTTTAGCATGACCTTCACGTCAGGGCCCAGCCCGACATTTAGCGCTAGCTCATCGGCGACCCCATCGCCTTCGGCAACTTCGTCAGGGTCACGCACCGCGACCCGCAGCGCTACGCCTACATTTAGCTTTAGCGTAAGCCCGACTCGTTCCCCCACGCCGCAGGGAACTTCGACCCATTCGCCAACACAGAGCGCCACCAGCGTGGCTAGCCCTAGCGTGACGCCCTCGGCTACTCGCACAGCCACAGCCTTGCCCAGCAATACCCATACGGTCTCGCCCACGCTCACGCCTACCTACCCACCTGACTTGCTTGACAATTTCGCTGATGCCAATGGCACCAGCCTTTGGGGCGGCTATTGGAACAGCAATGCCAACAGTGGGCTTAACACGATGGACTTCCCGCCGGCATTTAACGCATCCGGTTATCCCAGCTCGCCCTTTGGCAACAACTCGGCCCTGCTGGTCAATGGCACCAATGCGGGTGGCGCTTCGGCTCCGCGCGGAAATCTATCGGTAGGCCTGACCAACATGCTCACGGCCGTCGATGTGAGTGCCTATGGTGGGGTGGGCTTCTGGTTCTATGGCAGTTCACCTAGCAATACCTACAAAATGTACGCTCACCGCTCAGCCACTGGTAATTGGGATGACTATGGCATCACGTTTACAGCCCCGGCCAATCAGTGGACTTACATCAATTTAGACTTTGACCTTTTTGCGCAAGACGGCTGGGGTGGCTCACCCGTGGCAGCAGCTTGGAATGACGTGATCAGTCTTTATTGGGTTACGCCGGATGACGGGGCTTATAGCATGTCGCTCGATGACGTGCGCTTCTTGCCCAAAGTGCCCAAGTCGCCCACGCCCACCATCACCGTCAGCGCTACGCAGAGCCCCACCCAGCAGCCGACAATTGCTGATGAAGGTGAAAACCGTATCAGTAGCTCGGCCGCTGCACCCAACCCCAATCCCGTGGCCTTGCTAGCCAAACTCGAAGGTCGGGTTGATGAAGTCAGTGCTAGGATTTATAGCAGCGCTTACGTGCTCGTGGGCGAGATTCGGGTCAAGGGTGGATTGACTAAGGGCTGGGCCGGTTTGCCTTTGAGTCAACTCAGTACGCCTCTCGGCACCGGTCTCTGGCATTACCACATCCAGGCTTATCGTAATGGCCAGGCTAACCCCGAACGCAGCATCGGTAGCTTTGTTATCTTGAAATAAGGCATAAAATCAAGGCCGGGCTGGTATTGCAGCCCGGCCTAATTATCGTTAACCTGTTGGCCCAGCCCAGCCTTCAGGTGCGCCCTTGCTACCCCTATTCAATGAATCAGCTTACTCAGCCCTCTTGCTCAAAGTGGGCTGTGCCTTGCCCGCTCCTGCTGTGCGAGCGCGGCTTTGGGCCCACTATTCTGGATTTCCCGAGCTAGATTTTCATGCCGCCATTCCCGAGCTTAAGCCTTTGCGCTTTGCCTCGCGTGAGGACGCGCGTGAATTCAATGCCATGACCGAAGCTTTGGCTGAAACCCTGCGCCAGGCCGTACAAGCGCGGCAACGCTACCTCTTTAGCCCTCGTAGCTTTTCTCGTGATCTTGACAGTTTGCGCCGTCAAGCTTGGGAACGCCGCCAAGAATTGAGCCTCTTTGAGTCTCTACGCGAAAGCCCGGTTGGCACGCTTGCGGCATTTCACGAAGAGCTCGAAGACCATTTTCGTACTTTTGATGACCTGCTTTGGCGCTGGGACAAGTTTCAACGCAGCATTTTACCTCGCCGCAATCGTCCCGCCTTAGAAGCAGGCCTGCGTGAATTGATTGATCTTGAACAACAAAGTGAAGAAGAAATTGCACACATTACGGGTCTGCATCAAGAGCGCTGCCTTGGCCCTGCGCCTGAGGCCACGAGCAGCTGCCATTGGGATTTTCGCAAACGCGGCGAGGGCATGGAACTGGCCCTGGCAGAAGAAGACATGCTCTGGCTGCACGCCCGTGTTGCGCCGCAATGGTCTCGTGAAGGCGGGGGTGAGGGCTTTCCGCAGCTGACCTTGGAACGTGATCGCAATTGGTTGCGCTTGAGTGGCGATGAAATTGATTTGTTGGCGCGTGCGGCCAGTTTAGCCGCAGACCAAGCCGAGAGTGATGACGAGAGCGCGCAGGCTGATCGCTTTCAGGCCCGGGTGGAAGAAGTTTATGAAGCTTGGAGCCTTGGGCAAGACGCCCAAGGCGCAGAAAAAGACGAAGGGGGAAGCAATTGAAAAACCAACGGCTCGTGAGTGAAGCACTCGGCACCTTTATACTGGTACTCTTTGGTACGGGCACGATTGTAGCTGCTTCGCGGGTGCCAGGCTCATCGCCCCTGCTGACAGTAGCCATGGCCTTTGGTGGGGGTGTTTTCTTAGCTCACCTCTTACTTGCGCCTTTGGGTTGGGGGCACTTTAATCCGGCGGTAAGTCTGGCAGCTCGGTTTAAGGGCCAGATCGATGCTAAGGATCTTATTCCTGCCATGCTGGCACAGTTTGCCGGTGGCTTGCTGGCATCACTGCTGATCAAGTTACTGCTAAGCCCTTTTTCATTGGGCGTATGTTCAGGTTCGGTGGGCGGCTGGCGCGCTTTTGGTGTTGAGACCTTGGCGAGCATGATGCTGGTCTTCTTGCTCTTACGTTTGAGTGTGCGCGTGCAAGGACCCTTGATGTCTGCTTTGGCTGGCCTCTCGGTGGCCGTCAATATTCTTTGGGCTGGTCCTTTAAGCGGGGCTTCGTTAAATCCTGCGCGCGGTTTAGCGCCTGCTCTGGCAGGTTGGGAATGGGGCGGTCAATGGATCGCGATACTGGCGCCTTTTGTAGGCGCCTACTTAGCCGTGCAGCTAGACCACTACCTGCCTCAAGTCAAACAAGGCCGATGAGCAATAAGAAGATTAATGTCTTAGTGCTTTGCACTGGCAATTCTTGCCGCTCAGTGATGGCTGAAGTTATTATTCGAGCAGAATTAGCTGAGTTTTGTCACGTCGAGTCATCGGGGGTGAGCCCCACGGGCCGCTTAGATCCGGGTGCGCTGGCCATGATTCGTGAAATGGGCTTATCGACTGAGGGCTTGCACAGCAAGACTCTCGACAAGCTTAAGCATTTGAAATTCGACGTGGTGGTCACGGTTTGCGATCACGCTCAAGAAGTTTGCCCGGTTTTTCCCGGCGCGCCGAAAAAGCTGCATATCAGCATTCCTGATCCCGTGGGTCGTGGACCTGAGGCTTATGAGCGGGCGGTGAAATTAATAACTGATGAATTGTTACCGGATTTAAAAAAAGTTTTAGACGAAATTCAAAAATAGCATCATGCGCCGATGACCTTTAAGCTGCCCTGGCAAAAATTGAGCCCCGCCGCCAAGCGCGGTCTTTTGGCCCACGCTTTGCATTGGATGGCCGTGCAAATGGGCATGGTCTTTATGGGCATTTATCTTTTTAAATTAGGCGGGGGCTATCGCCTGCCTGCCATCAATGCGCTAGGTTCTTACATTGCCATACCGATAGCTTATTGGTGGGCTGCCATGGCCACGCGCCGTTGGGGCGTGGGTATCAGCTATCGAACGGGTTTGGCGCTCTACGTCGTCTCGCAGGCTCTGATTCTAGGTTTAGGCGAAGCGGCAGGCGATCATGCTTTTTCTTTAGGCTTTATCTGGGGCCTGGGTGTGGGCTTCTATTGGCAAGCTTGGATATTGCTCATGATGGATCTCAGCGATGAGAGTTCAGATCGCGATGCCATGCTGGGCAGCGCGCAAGCCACCTACTTTTTGGCCTCGCTCACGGCCACGCCACTGGCAGGTTGGTTCCTGGCCACCTTTGAAGGCACAGCCGGCTACCCCTATATCTTTGCCAGCAGTCTCTTGCTATTTATGCTGGCGTGGATTGTGTCTTTGCCTCTCAAGGGCAAAGCTCATCATGCTAGCTCGGCCTTGGGCCGTCTCATGCGGGTGCGTAAACCCAAGGGCTGGAACGCGGGTATTTTCTCAGCAGTCTTGATGGGTTTCTTGAGCGTCGGCGCTCTCTTTTTACCCATGTTGATCAGTTACGAGACAGGGGGCAATGAAGGCCATGGCGGTAATTACACGGCGCTCAGTGCCTTAGTGGGCCTGATCGCTGCCTTTCAGGTCGCGCGTTTGGGGCATCCTGAGCGGCGAGCAGGTTTTCTCTTATGGTCAGCGCTGGCTGTCGCATTGCTCACCTTGCCTCTGGCGTTTCACCGTGGCTACAACGTTACGCTGCTCTACGGCCTGGGCATGGCCATGGCCATGAGCTTTTTTAGCATACCGCTCTTTGCGGCTCATATTCGCATTATTGAAAGTAGTCGTCGTTTTAGCCATCGCCGGGCCGATGCCATGCTGCTTCGCGAGGTGCCATTGAATATCGGCCGTGCCCTGGCTGCCGGACTTGTGCTCTGGGGCGTCTCAGGCTTGAATTCACCCGTTTTGAGCCTGCTCTTGGTGGCAATGGCCCTGGCGCCATTGCTCAATTTCATGCTCATGCGGCCTCATTTGTCGGGCGGGCAAGATAGGCGTTGACCCTGATGCTATATGGGCGAAAATAGGAACGCTTTTGAGGAGACTATGCGAGCTATGTTTTTAGTGGCCAGCTTACTGGCTTTAAGTGCTTGCTCAGGGATGAGCAAGGGCAACAAATTCGCAGGCATGCGGCCCGATTTTCAGGGCATTGTCGAGTTTAACCAGTGGCCGCCTCGCCCTAAGGGTGTATCGGGCTATAATCTTTATATGGCCGAGGCCAAAGACAAGCCGTTTGAAAAGATTAATGATATTCCGGTAGTGGGTGGCAGGATTTTGGTGCCCTATCTTGAACCCGGGCAGTCGTATTTCTTCAAACTTAGTTATGTGATGGCCGACGGTCGTGAAGGCAAGCCAGGCCAGCCCTTTATTCGCAAGGCGGCTGAAGCCGTCAAGCCTAAGTAAGCACCCCGGGAGCAGCATGCGAGGTAGCGGCAAAGATCGGCGCAAGGTCAACGTGCCCGTGGGGCAGAACAAGCGCAAGGGCGTCAAAGACTCGCGCAAATGTCCCATGTGCGGCTCGAGCTTGCAGCAGAGCATACGCACGGTGGGTGGGGGCAGCATCACCACTACCTTTTGCACCAAGTGTGAATATAAATCTGAAAGTCGCCAAATTGATGAAGACCGTCTTAAAGGGCGCTTAGGTTTTGACGCCGAAGTGCTCAGCGGCGGTAAGAAATTCCTCTTAGAACTAAGTTCAGACTTTATTCAATTAGCGGGTCTTAAGACGGGTGATACCGTACGCATCGAGCCCATCTACGCGCCGGGGCAAAAAAAGCCGCTCAAGTGGGTGCTCAAGGCCCATTCTGAAGAATAGTTTATACCGCGTTCATTTTGAACGCGGTTAGCAAGGGGGGGACAGAATGTCTAAAGCGGGTCAAATGATTGATGGTCTGGAACGGGGAGGTCTAATCAAAGTAGTCTTGTCGATGATGATGAGGCTTGCTGCATTGCTGATACTTGTGGGTACGGGAATAGGCATTCTCATGCTCCTCTATCAAATTTTGCGTGGTATGGGAGATATGGAATTTAGTCTTTCTTCCCTTACGATGCTTTTTGTCGCAATTTGGGGCGTCGTGATAATTGCTCTTATGGGTTTTGCCTACTCCAAAATATTGGAACATCGGGCTAGCAAGGTCAAAGAATTGCCAGAAGGAAGAGTTATTCCTATCACCAGCCAGCTGATTCGTACCAGCGGCGAACTCTATGCTGTGAGTCTCTTGTGCATGGGGCTTTCGCCTGCTTTGGCGGTTATG
>CAZFUM010000015.1:20632-24134 GCA_964521965.1 uncultured bacterium
GCTCATTTTTGCGCTTTTAGCAGTTTTAGTTTTGGCCACGTTCTACATGCTGGCAGAGTCAACCTTGTTGTTGATTGAAATTTCTGATAATACAAAAAAGAGTCGTTCCTAATATTTTACAAAATTTAAGAGCTGCCCGGGAAGATGGCCGGGCAGCTTTTTTATTGGATGTCCCATATAGATTGGATCTATTTTTTGCCTATTTTTCTTTCGACGTTTCGCGCCAGCATCACAAAAGGTAAGCCGATTAAAAAATACATGGCTGCCGTCAGAAGTCCTAGGCCCAACCAATCATAAGTAGCCGACGCCAGCTGGCCATAGACTTTGGTCAGCTCGACCATCGTAATGACCGAAACGAGTGATGAGTCTTTGAGTATCGAAATAAAGTCATTGGTGACCGGCGGCAGGCTGACGCGAAAAGCTTGCGGCAAAATCACATAGCGTAAGCTCTGAATCTTTGTCAGGCCCAAAGCCTGACAGGCTTCCCATTGGCCTTTGGCCACGCTGAGCAAGCCCGCGCGATAGTTTTCGGCTTCATAGGCTGCATAGTTCAGCCCCAAGCCGAGCACAGCTGCGGCCAGCGGCGCGAGCTTGATGCCAAAGTGGGGCAACCCATAAAAAATAATAAAGAGTTGAATGAGCAAGGGCGTGCCGCGAAATAATTCGACGTAAACAGCCGAGACCCAGCGAAACATTTTGGGGCCGTGCAAGCGGTTGAGTGTCAGGCTCAGGCCCAGCAGCATAGCCAAGGCCATGCCCAGCACCGATATCAGCAGGGTGGTCCAGGCACCGCGCAATAACAAAGGCAAATAGCTGACATAGCGCTTGGCGCGCGCTTTCCAATCGAGTTTTTCACCGCGTGATTCTAAATAATCAAGCCAGGCCTGGGGCTGGGTTTGGCTGAGGCTAAAGTCATGCGACCACTCGGCCATCATGTCTGACCATAGATTCCAGCGTTCGTAGATTTTGCGCAAAGATCCGTCGCGGCGCATGGCCAGCAGGGCGTGGTTGACCTTTGCGCGTAGCGCGCCATCTTTCTTTCTGAACACAATGCCGTATTCCATGCGCGAGACCGGCGCGCCCACGAATTTCACGCCACCAAGAACCTTGCCGCAGTAAAGCGCCAAGGGATAGTCGAGCAAGGCCGCGTCAGCGCGGCCGATGAGCAAGTCGCGATAGATGGGTTCAATGGCCTCATAAAGAATGGGCGTGAAACCCCGCGCCTCGAGTATGCTTTGGGCCAGGGCGCCTTTATAGGTGCTGACACGTTTGCCCTTAAGGTCACTTAGTGTTTGGGTTTCATAATCGCCGGCGGGCACGGCCAATTGCTCATAGGTCACATAATAGGGCACGCTGAAGTCGATGACCTTGGCCCGCTCATCGGTGATTTCGATAGCGTTGAGAGCCAGATCGTAGTCGCCTCGAGCTAAGCCGGGTATTAATCCATCCCAGGTATTTTGAATAAAAACACTTTTCATACCTAAACGGCGGGCTATTTCTTGCATCATTTCAACTTCACAACCTATTAATTTTTCAGGGGCGCGGGGATCTTGAAAGATAAAGGGTGCTCCGCCCTCGCTGTCGCCGGCCCAGCGCAATTCGCCCGGCGCCGCGCTCAGCAGAGAAGCGCTGCCAAGGGTTAGGCTTAGCAGCCAGCGCGCTATCATGTTCGCCCTCGCACAAACGCTTTGGTTTTGGGATGTCGGGGATTTTTAAAGATCTTCTTGGCTGGCCCGCATTCAAGCACACAGCCTTCGTCGACATAGGCTACTTGGTCTGCGGCTTTGAGGGCGAAGGCATGTTCGTGGGTTACGACCAATTGGGTCATGCCTTCTTTTTTAAGTGTGAGCATGGCTTTGAGTACTTCTTGCGTCAGGTCCGGATCGAGCGAGGCCGTAGGCTCGTCATAAAGAAGTATTTCAGGTTCAAGCGCTAGGGCGCGGGCGATGGCAGCTCGCTGGGCCTGGCCGCCTGAAATTTGTGAAGGGTAGTGTAGTTCGTGGCCATTCAAGCCTAGATGCGTTAGCTGACGGCGCGCTCGCTCTTGAGCTTGGTCGTGGCTGAGGCCTAAGCGCAGGCGCGGCGCCAGCGCCACGTTGTTGAGCAGGTTAAGGTGGGGAAAGAGATTAAAGTCTTGAAAAACCAGCCCCACCCGCTTGCCTGCAATTTCAATCAGCCCCGAATCAGCTGCTTCGAGCCCCTGCACACAGCGGAGTAGCGTACTTTTGCCGCAGCCTGAGCGGCCGATCAGCACGCACAATTCTCCGGGTTCTACGCGAAGGCTCAGGCCTTGCAGTACCGGCTTGCCTTGGTAGGATTTTTCGAGCTTTTCAATGCGTAAAGCGGCTTGGGTCATGTGCCATGTTAGCCTTGCGGCCTAACTTGGCTCAAGGGGCAAAGCGGGCCGGCCTTGACCCTAGGGCCTGAGTCCAGGCATAATTGAAACTCTTTTTCAATGACAGGAGTTCGCATGCACATCGCCGAAGGCATACTGACGGGTCCCAGCATGGCCGTCACCTTAGTGGCCGGCTTGGCTGCCACAGCCCTGGGCGTGAGAGCCATGACCCGTTTTGTGGCGGGCCAGCCTTTGCGCAAGCCTTTGATGGGCATGCTGGGGGCCTTTATCTTTTTGGTTTCTTTGATACCCTTTCCGGCTTTTACCGGCACCACTTCGCATCCCTGTGGCACACCCTTGGCCGGCATTCTTTTGGGCCCTTGGATCGCTACAGCCCTGGCTTGTCTTTCGCTCATTTTGCAGGCGGCATTCTTTGCCCATGGCGGCTTTTCAAGTTTAGGGGCCAATACCCTCAACCTTGGCCTTTTGGGTGCAGGCAGCGCCTGGCTTGCCTTTAAATTGGGGCGCAAGGCCGGTATGCCCATTTGGGCCGCGGCAGGTTTGGCAGGTCTTACGGGCGATATCATGACCTATGTGGGCGCTGGCGGTATGCTGGGGACGCATTTGGCTTTTTTTGCGCCCGAGGCTAAACATGGTGTAAGCGGTTATATGGCGGTCATCTATGGCGCCTACCTGCCGACGCAGGCTCCTATTGCTTTAGGTGAAATGCTGGTCACGGGCTATGCCCTGCATAGCATTCATAAGATGCGGCCCGAGGTGCTTGAAGACCTAGGGGTGATTAAGAAACCAAGCATGAGCCGGGGCGCCATGATGAGTTGGTTGCTGATCGCGTTTCTGGGCTTGGGCATGTCCTTAAGAGCTGCTGAGCCTGCCGCCAGCTTTCCGGGCATGGATGAAGCGGTCAACGAAGCCATTGCCCAAGCATCGGGCGCGCCTGCTCGTGATCCCTTTCTGAATACCGAAGCCATGGGCGATCTTTGGAACACACTCTTGCTAGGTGGCGGTGGCTTGGCTGGCTTTATCATTGGGCGCTACTGGCATCTGCTCTTTGGCAAAAAAGAGAAAGAAAAGGCGTGAGCGGCTCATTTTCACTTTCTGATTTTCTCGCCGTCGAAGAAAGTCACTTTGGTCGCAAGGCTCAGGGCT
>CAZFUM010000016.1:0-23679 GCA_964521965.1 uncultured bacterium
TCACCGGTCCGATGCCTGCCTCGGCGGCTGCGCTGAATCCTGGCATTGCCGAATCTTTCACCTATGTCTATACGCCCACATCAGCAGGGAACATTACGCTAAGCTTGGCCTTCCAGGGCTTAGACTCGGGTTCGCAGGTGGTGACGAGCCCACTCACCTTTACGGCTCAAGCCATCGTGGCTAACCGCGCTCAGTTCGCAGGGCTGCTCAACTGGCCGCTAAGTGTGAACACCAACCAGGCCTTTAATATCGCCTACACCTTGACCAATACCAGTGGCGTCTCGGGTGAACAAGCCATGGCGGTCACGCCTTCGAGTGCCATTGCTACTGTCGCAGGCGCAGTCTCGCTTGCACCTCTACCTGCGGCCGCCAATATCAGCGGTGGCTTGGCTCAAACTTATAACTATGCCGTGACGGCGCCTCTTGCAGCAGGTGTCATCACTGTGACGGCATCTGCGCTCGGCACCGCTGCATTCAGTGGGCTTATCCTCAATGACGTGCAAGTTACCCGCTATATTCAAGTTCAGACCCCAGCCGGTTTGACGGGCACGGGTTCAGTTTTCCCGATCTCGGTTAATCAGACTCAGGTCTTCACGCTCTTTGCAACGGTCTCGAACACCGGGTCGGCAACGCTCAGCAACTTCAACATGGGTCCCACCGGTGGCGGCGGTTTTGCCACTTTGGTGGGTAGTTCGGTCGTGCCCACCCAGTTGACCAGTAATCAAATGTTGAATTTCACCTGGACTTACAGCGGTACCAGCATTGGCACGGCTTATTACACTATCTTGGCTTCGGGTGTCGATGCCAATGATGGCACCTACCACTCGATTAGCCTGCCCGTGATGGTCGATATCACGGCTCAACAAGCTGTATTGAATATCAGCAGTTTTGTTAGCCCAGCTCAGCCCGCCACGGTGGGGGTCAATGGCTCAGTCACGGTGCGAGTCAATGTTGTCAATACTGGTCTGCTGGCCTCGACTACAACCTATGTTTCAGTGACGCCGACCGGTGTGGCGATGAACCTCTTGAGCTCGCCGGCGAGTTTCCCAACCCTGGCGGCCCAGGGTGGCACGGGCAGCTTCACCTTCGTCTTCCAGCCCACGGCGGCGGGCTTAGGCAGCTTCACCATCTCAGCTAGCGGCTTCGACCCAGTCATGCGCAATAGCGCCGTGGATATTTTATCCAATACTATCCTGGCTCAAGATCAGCCCAATTTGGTGGCTGACATCGTGGCCTTGGGTTCAGGCACCTTTAGTGTGGGCCAGATTCTCACGATTGCCATGACGGTTACGAATGTGGGCGTGGGCACACCTGTGGCGCTTTCAGCCACGGCTATTAACTTGGTGGGTTCCTCGCTCATCAAAGGTGGCACCGCAGGCATCTTGACACCCATTTCTGCGGGTTCGCCGGGCGCTGTGAGCTTGGCGCCTGGTGCGTCACAGACCTTCCTTTACACCATTACGCCCACCGCGGCGGGCTATCTCTACTTCATTGGCCAGGGCATTGGCTATGACGCCAACACGGGTGTCCAAGTTCGGTCGGTGACGGTTTCTACCGACGTCTATGGCTGGGTTACGATTACAGCAGCTGGCCTCTTACAGGCTTCAGCGCCGCAATATCCGACGCAGGTCACCATGGGTCAGCTCTTTACCGCTACCTTCACAGTCAGCAATGTGGGCGGCGCCGCGGCCAATGCAGTCACGCCTTACCTCGACACCACCTTTAGCGGCCAACCTGCCATGTTGGTTAGCGGGCCTACGCCTGGCAACCAGACCATCAGTGCCGGCAGCCTGCAGACTTTCCAGTGGGTCTTCCAGGCTATTGGTACCAGCCCTAGCATCATTTTGTCGGCTGTGGCCACAGGCATTGAGGCCAATACGCTAGCTAGTTTGAATAGCGGTATGTACACCGGTCCTGCCATCTTGGTTCAAAACATTCCCGCCGTGGCCCAGCAGCTCTCGGTGCGCAACAGTACGGTCACGCCTAGTCAGGGCTGCGAATTTGATGTGATTCGGGTGGTACTGACCGTGACCAACACGGCCCTGGCCGCTGCGCCGCTTTATGTCACAGTTAATGCAGCGCCCACGTTGAATATTATCGCTGGCCTGCCTAGCATCAGCTTGCTCAGTTCGCCCACCCTGCTCACCGCCACGGTGGTCAGCGGCGGCTTTGCCCGCTTCACGTGGACCTATACAGCGGTGGGCGCTTCGACCGTGAACTTTATCAATCAAGCCACAGCTTGGGACGCCAACAACGGCAATCCCGTAGCCACGGCCCCGGTCACCGACTCGGTAGATTACGTCGTGAATGGCTCGGCCTTGTTGGCTGTCAGCATGTCAGTCGACCCGGTGACCGTGATGTCGAGTGGCCAGATGGGCACCCTTATTCTGACCGTGAGCAATCAAGGTTCGGGCACGGCCCTGGCCATTACGCCTACGGTTAACCGCACCGACAGTGGCGCTACCTTGCTCCAGCCCATCTCAGCGGCCATGCCCTTGGCGGTTTATAACTTGGCCAGTGGCTCGTCAGCCAGCTTTACTTGGACCTTTACGCCCACGGCCGCAAATTCAGGCACCATCACCTTTAGCGGTACAGTCATTGGCAATGGCGCTGCTCCTTGCGCCAATATTGTTCCCACCACCTCAAATAACGTGGTGGTTGGCGTGAGTAAGGCGGCTACGGTCAGCGCTAGCATCATCAGCGTTAACCCGGGTAACGTGGTGGTCGGCCAGCTTGTGACCGTGCGCTTGAATGTGGCCAATAGTGGCAGTGCGGTCATGACGAATGTCAGCCCTTGGCCCCTAGTCATGATTGGCGCCGGCAGTGGCACCTTGACGGGTCCGCTGCCTGCCAACGCGACACTGGGCGCTTTGGGCAATCAGATTTTCACTTATAACTTCACAGCCCTAGGCGCGGGTACTCTTCAGTTCTCGGCCCTAGTCGTGGGCGTTGACCAGAATACGGGCTTGCAGGTTACGGGCGTGGTACCGCCCTCTAGCTCTTTGATCATCAACAACCCGGTTACCCTGACCGCGGGCATCAGCATTATTGCCCCAGGCATGGGCTCGCCTAAGACGGCCTCGCAAGCTCAAATCGTGACCGTGGTGTTGACCGTCAGCAACACTGCCAGCATTCCGGCCGGGACTGCGCTTAATGTCACGCCCACCCTACAGGCTGACCCCAGCATGCTGGTCTTGACCTCACCCGTCATGGCTAACATTGGGGCCGGTAGCTTGCGCTCGTTCACCTGGACCTTGAGTGCCTCGGCGCAGGGCGCCTTTGGCTATACAGCCTTTGCCCAAGGCATAGATTCAAATTCACTGACTCTCACCATTTCTGCGGCAGCATTAAGCGAGCAAATTATTATTACGCCGCCGATGGCTTCGTTCGCTATTGTGGCTGGACCGACCATTATTGCGGCTCCTGGCGGCGTGGCGCCATCAGGCCTTAGCTTGGCCGTCGGCTCAACTTATCGCCTGATTTACACTGTACAAAATACTGGCGTACAAAATGCCGCTGCCGTAACCCAGACGGCCTTTACCAATAACATGGCCCTGGCCTCGGTTAATACGCCTAATACTGTGGCGACGATCCTCATCAACAATACCCAGAGCTTCACTTGGACCTTTACGCCTACCGCCTTGGGTACTTTACAGATCACGGCCACGGTGCAAGGCACTTCGGCCGGCGGCACGCTCACGGCCCAGGCTAGCGCTATGCCGGTTTACCAGGTCATGGGCGCATCACTGACCGCCAGCGCCTTCTCGGTCACCTATACCCCTATAGCGGTGCCGCCCTTCACCGAAATTGCCATCAACCAATTCGCCACGGTCTATATGACGGTGCTCAACGCGGGCTTGGCCCCTGCCACCAATGTGCAGCCGGGCGTTATGCCTGGGCCCATTAGCCAGCCAGCTGGCACCTCACCCACCTGGACCTACGTGGGCGGTCCTTTTGTCAACGTGGTGAATGGTTCGACCGTGCTGGGCCAGAACCTGGCTCCGGGTGCCTCGGTCGTCTATGCCTGGGTCTATCGCGCTGCAGCCTCAAACGCGGGCTTTGTCTTCACCATGGCTGTTCGTGGCCAAGACACATCCGGCGTTCTGCAAAGCGGCTTGTTTGAGACTAACACCGTGGTCGTGCAGCCTAACGTCGCCCAACCCGCATATCTCGCGCCCAGCCTTATCGTGCCCAATAGTGGCGTGGCCACTTTGGGCCAAATCGTGACCGTGCGCGTCAGCGTTAGCCACCTAGGCTCGCCCAGCGATGCCTTTGTCATGGGCGTGACCCCCACAGCCACAGGCAGTGGGGCTTGGTCCACGATCAACGTTACGGGCTATAGCTTTATTACCATCACCTCGTCCGGACCCATTAACTCGACTCTCGCCCCGCTGTCAGTGACGGGTGGCGATGTGCTCACCTTTGACATCTACTTGCTGGTGACCAATACCGCAGGCATCGTCACGGGCGCTGACACCATCAATGTGACCCTGGCTGGTATCTTTGGCGACAGCAAGGGCGGTCCTCGCAACCTCTTGAACCCGCTGACCTTTGCGCTCAGTGTGCAAACCGGCTTGGCCACCACCCAGCCAGCTCACAATGAGTCCTTCTTGTCGACCAACGCCTTCTATCCTGAGGCTGGCGGTACCGTGGCTATGAGCTTCTCGGTGGCGGTCAACGGCCGAGCCACCGTGCGCGTTTACAATGTCGCGGGCGACTTGGTACGTAATCTCTTCGACGAGCAGGTTTTCACCAACGGCAGCCAGGCTATTCTCTACACGGGTTTGGCAGATCCGCGCCTGGTTTGGAACGGCACCGCCGATGACGGCTTACTGGTGGCTTCGGGTACTTACTTGATCTTGTTCGACCTTAATGGCGAACGCTTGATCAAGAAAGTCAACGTGCTGCGTTGAGGATGAAATGACCCTTCGTGCGTCAAAAATCATCTTAATTGCGCTGCTGCTGCCCACCTTGGCGTGGGCTGGTGGCGGTGGCACGGGCAATTCCGACTTCACGCGAATTGGCGCGGGTGCGCGCGCTGCGGGTATGGGCGAGGCCTATACGGCTGTGGCGGACGATTCATTGTCGCCTTTTTGGAATCCGGCCGGTTTAGCCTTGGTCAGCCGCGCAGAGCTGAGCTTTATGCATATGGCTCATGTGGCTGATATCAACTATGAGACCTTGAGCGCTGTTTTTCCTAGCAGCCGAGTTGGGGGCTGGGGCATTTCGGGCGCATTCCTCTGGCAGCCGCCTTTTGATTCGACGACCAATAGCTTTGGTATTACGCCAGCCAATGCTGCCCAGGGCACGGGTTGGGACATGGCTCTTGCCGCTTCTTACGGCCGTAACTTTGGCAACTACCGCACCAGTGATTTTAAAATTTCAAATATTTCAGCCGGCGTAACTGCCCGACTCATCACCCGTACTCTGCAAGATAAGCAGGCCAATGCGCTGACCCTTGATTTGGGTGGCGTCATGGAAGTGATCGAAGGTTTGCGTTTTGCTTTGGTCATGCAAAATTTGGGTACCACAGCTACCTTTGTCACGGGCGCCGACGCACCTGTTTGGCTGACTAAGGCAGGCCTGTCTTACCGTCGGGGTCTGGGGGGCTCGCATCAAATTTTGGCTGCCTATGACGTTAGCCATCCCATGGACTTAGGCAATGCCAACTACAGCCGCTGGCGCCAACACTTGGGCCTTGAGCTGCTGGCGTTTGGCACCCTGGCATTGCGGGGCGGTTATGAGCTGGGCCTTGATACCGGGGGCATGACTGCGGGCGTGGGCCTGCATTTTGGCCAGTTGGGCATCGATTATGCTTTTGTGCCTTATTCGTCCTTGGGCAATTCGCATCGCATGTCTCTTAGCTATGCTTTTGGCGAGGCCATGTCGCGGCCCGAGGTGGCGGCACCCAATCCACCCCGTCGCCTCACGGGCTTAGCCGGAAACTTGTTAGTCTCGCTCGCCTGGGAAGCCAATGACGAAAAAGACGTCATTGGCTATAACGTCTATTACAGCAAGGGGCAGAGTCGAGATTTTGTACGTACCAACGAAAAACCCGAGCCCAAACAAAATCGCCTCACGGTGCGTTTGAATAATGATGTCGAATATACCTTTGCCGTTACATCGGTCAACGCTTCGGGCAAAGAGAGTGAGTTCTCAGATGAGCTGCGTCTCAAGCCGCGCGCACCCGAAAAGCCGCGCCAACCCGAGGGGTTGCGCGCTGCTGTGGCCGGCCGCACGGTTACTTTGACATGGCAGTCGTCTCGCGACAGCAAGACGGTGGGCTACCATGTTTATTTCACCAAGACGCCGGGCCAGGCTTATCGTCGCTTGACGAAGAACGGACCCTTGCCAGACGCCGAGTGCCGCCTGCGCGGTTTGAGCCCCGGTTCGACCTATACCTTTGTGGTCACCTCGGTTACCAAGGACGGCCAAGAGTCAGAATTCTCGGGCGAGACCAGCGCAAGGCCGCGTGAAGATACCTTAGATGAAAATCGTGTTCCTCCGGCCGGGTCAGCGAAGCCTAAGAAGGCCAGCCCGGGCGACGATCCCTTCTAAAGTGGAATGTTTTGCGGCCCAAACGCTCCCCGGTGGGGCGTTTGGGTCTTTTCTTTTTAGAGACCATGGACCTTTTTGATAACGAATATGCTCGTGAACGCGGCTCCAAGGCCGATGCCTTGCGGGCTGCCGGAATTGCGCCTTATGCTTTCCGTTTTGATCGCACGCACAATGCGACTCAAGTCCACGAGAAGTGGCAAGGCCTTCAGGTGGGCGAGCATAGCGAAGAAAGTGTGGCATTTGCAGGTCGGGTGCAAACTCTGCGCCTGCAAGGCAAGGCGGGCTTTGCTCATTTGACAGATGAAGGCGCAAAGCTGCAGATTTATGTAAAGAAGGATGTGATTGGCGAAGTCACCTTCGAGCAGTTATTCAAGCGCATTGATTTGGGCGATTTCATAGGGGTCAAGGGACCGATTTTTCGTACGCGCACGGGCGAACTTACGGTCGAGGCCAGGGAACTGACGATGCTGGCAAAAACGCTGCTGCCGCCGCCCGACAAATTTCATGGCCTCAAAGATGTCGAATTGCGCTATCGCCAGCGATATTTAGATCTCATGAGCAACCCCGAGGTGCGGCACAACTTTGTTAAGCGCAGTCGCTTGCTGGCAGCCATACGGTCGAATTTGGCAGCGAAGGGTTTCTTAGAAGTTGAAACCCCCATGCTGCACAGTGTGGCGGGCGGCGCGGCGGCCCGGCCCTTTGTGACCCATCACAACGCCCTCGACATGCAGCTCTTCTTGCGCATTGCGCCCGAGCTCTATTTAAAGCGCCTTTTGGTGGGCGGCTTCGAGCGAATCTTTGAGCTTAATCGCAATTTTCGCAATGAAGGCATTTCGATTAAACACAATCCTGAATTCACTATGCTTGAGATCTATCAAGCCTATGTTGACGGTGAAGCGATGATGGTTCTCACCGAAGAGCTGGTGGCTGAGGCGGCGCGCCAAGCCACGGGTGCAACCCTCGTGCAGTACCAAGGCAGCGAGCTTGATTTGACCCCGCCCTTCCGCCGCATCACCATGAAGAATGCGGTGCGTGAGCATGCGGGGATAGACGTGGACAGCCTCGATGAGGCGGGATGGCAAAAAGCATTGCCGAGCGTGGCTATCGCTAAACTGCAAGGTATGGGCCCAGGTAAACGCCTCGAGCAACTATTCTCTGAGCGTGCCGAAGCCAAGCTCATTCAGCCCACCTTTGTCACAGATTTCCCCATTGAGATATCACCTCTCGCGAAACGTAAGGCCGACAATCCTGATGTGGCTGACCGTTTCGAGCTATTTATTTTTGGACGAGAAATCGCCAATGGATTCTCAGAGCTCAATGATCCCCGTGATCAATATGATCGTTTTAAAGCTCAATTAGATGCCAAAGCCAAGGGCGATGACGAGGCTCATGCCATGGACGAAGATTTTGTGCGAGCCTTGGCACATGGCATGCCACCGGCGGGTGGCATGGGGCTTGGCATAGACCGCTTGGCGATGCTGCTGACCGATGCCGCTAGCATTCGCGATGTTATTTTCTTCCCTCACATGCGCCCTGAGGGCGGGGGCCCCGTCGAATGAGCTTCGAGCGCTATCTCGCGGCGCGCTACATTAAGCCTAAAAAGCGTCGCGGCTTTTTGAATCTCATCACGGTCATTTCGGTGGCAGGGGTGGCCGTGTCGGTGGCGGGCCTGATTGTGGTTGTTTCGGTCATGAATGGTTTTGACGGTGATATTCGTGACAAGATTATCGGCACCAATGCTCATGTGCTGGTTAATGCCTATGGCAAGGCAGGCATTCCTTCGCCAGACGCTTTGGTGGCACGCATCGAGAGCATGCCTGGCGTTAAAGCAGCAGCGCCTTTTTATCAGGGCCAAGTCATGCTTAAATCTGATTCGGGCGTTTTGGGTGTCATGCTGCAAGGCATCAGGCCCGAAGCCCATGCACGTATTTCGCGTCTCAAAGAAAACATGCGCGAAGGACGCCTTGACGATCTTAAGCCTGGCGGCAGCCAAGAAGGTGATGGTCCTTTGCTGCCTAAGGCTTTGATAGGTCTAGAACTAGCCCGTAACTTAGATGTGCTGCCAGGGCAAGAACTGACGATTTTCTCGCCGGTGTTTCGCATGACTCCGGCTGGCATGATGCCGCGCATGGCTAAGGTGCGCGTGACGGGAATCTTTCAGACGGGCTATTATGAATATGACTCTGCCATGGTCTATATGTCGCTCGAAGACGCTCAAGAGTTATTTAACGCCCAAGGCGTGGTCAATCAAATTGGTGTGCGGCTCAGTGATGTGGGCCAGGCATCGGCCCTGGCCGATCGCATTCAAGCCTTAGACAATGGCGTTAATTTTTGGGCTCGCGATTGGTTGCGCATGAATCAGAATCTTTTCAAAGCGTTACAGATCGAGAAGCTCATTATGTTCATTATCTTGGGTTGCATGGTGGTGGTTTCAGCTTTTAACATTGTTTCGACTTTGGTCATGATGGTCATGGAAAAGCAAAAAGAAATTGGCGTTTTGCGCAGTTTGGGCGCCAGTAGCATGAGTATTCTCAAAGTATTTGTGTATCAAGGCCTTATGATTGGTTTCTTGGGTGGAACCCTGGGCTTTGCAGTCGGCTTGGCTGTTTGTTGGTTCATTAAGATTTACCCCATTAAGATTCCGGGTGGCGGTTCAGTTTATTACATCGACCGACTGCCTGTGGCTGTGCAAAATCTAGACTTGGCGGCGATAGCGGCTCTCACCTTGGGCATGTGTTTCTTGGCTTCGCTTTATCCGGCATGGAACGCATCGCGTATGGATCCGGTTGAGGCCATTCGTTATGAGTAAGGTGGCCATCGTCGCAGAAGGCTTGGGCAAGACCTACCGCAATGGTGCAAGCGAGACCGTCGTGCTCAAGGGCGTGACCTTGCAGGTGGCTGCCGGCGAGTTGGTGGCTGTGGTGGGTCCGTCAGGTGCGGGCAAGACGACGCTGCTTTATCTCTTGGGCGGTCTGGCTCAACCCAGTTCGGGGCGTGTGATTGTGGGGGGCGTCAGTTTACATGATCTTGATGACGGCGCTCGGTCCAAGGCCCGCAACCAGCGCATTGGCTTTGTCTTCCAATCGCATCATTTGCTGCCAGAATTGAGCGCCTGCGATAATGTGGGCCTGCCCTTGCGTATTGCTGGCCGCAGCGCACGCGACGCGCATATCGAAGGCCGTCGTCTTTTGGCTGAGGTTGGTTTGGGCCATCGCGCCGACCACAAGCCCGGCGAACTTTCGGGTGGCGAGCAGCAGCGAGTGGCCCTAGCCAGGGCTCTGGTCATGAAGCCCGAAGTTATCTTGGCCGATGAGCCTACAGGCAATCTAGATCGTGCTAATTCAGAAGTTGTCTTCGAAATGCTTTTGCAAACTACGCGTCAAAGGGGTCAAGCTATCGTCATGGTCACTCACAATGATGATTTGGCTGCTCGGGCTGATCGGGTGGTGCGTATGCGTGACGGCCAGGTGGTGTGAGATGCTGGTGAATGTTCAGGGCAAGTTAGTGCCCAAAGAAAAGGCTATGATCTCAGTTTTTGATCATGGCTTGCTATATGGCGACGGAGTTTTTGAGGGGATTCGAGCCTATGCGGGACGAGTTTTTCGCTTAGAAGAACATCTTAATCGGCTTTGGGATTCAGCCAAAGCCATCATGCTAGAACCGCCCCTGAGCAAAGCTGAGTTGGCCACGCAGGTTCTGCGCACGCTTGCGGCCAATCGCATGCGCGAGGGCTATATCCGCTTGGTGCTGACACGGGGCCAGGGTGACTTGGGCTTGAATCCTGCGAATTGCCCTAAGCCTTTTTGGTTTTGCATCACCGATCGAATTAAGCTTTACCCCGAAATTTATTACCGTGAGGGTCTCTCGCTGGTAACGGTGCCCACGCGGCGCAATGTCAACGAGGCTTTGAGCCCGCGTATTAAATCGCTCAATTATTTGAATAACATATTGGCTAAGGTTGAGGCTACGCAACGGGGCGCTCTCGAAGCTATTATGTTAAATCAAGATGGCTTTGTCGCTGAATGCACGGGGGATAATATTTTTATTGTGCGTAAGGGGCGTCTTATGACGCCGCCACTTTATTTGGGCGTGCTCGAAGGTGTGACCCGCGGTGCAGTACTCGACCTAGCTAGCAAGGCGCGCCTAGCCTGCGAAGAAACTCCTTTTACCCGCTATGATGTTTATACGGCAGATGAAGTATTTTTAACAGGCACCGCAGCCGAAATCGTACCTGTGGTTGAGGTGGATCAGCGCAAGATTGGCACGGGCAAGCCGGGCCCTATCACGGCGCGCGTCATGAAAGATTTTAGAAAACTCACGCTCAAAGAAGGCGCGCGAATTCCGGCGCGTTGAGCCATGGCTAAGAAAACTCAGCAAGGTGACAACCAAATGACGGGGCATCGTCGCCGTCTCGTCTTTATCGGTTTGGGCATTACCTTGCTCTTGGCCGTGCTTGAGCTGGCGGGTAGCTTCAAGATTCTCGAGCTCAAGACCTTAGATTGGCGGTTCAAGGCTCGCGGTCGGCGCACACCTACCGTTAATGCAGTGATTGTGGCCATTGATGACGAATCATTTAATGGATGGGTGGATGAAAAAAATCAGTATCAAACCATGCCCGAGCGTTGGATTTGGCCACGTAGTTTTTGGGGCCAGGCTATTGATAATCTCGCTAAAGCCGGCGCAAAGCTGGTAGTTTTTGACTTAGTTTTTTCTGAGAGCAGTCGAGCTCAACCGAAACAGGACGTTGATTTTGCAGCAGCGGCTGCGCGCGCAGGCAATGTTATTTTTGCCGAACGCCACGTCAAAAAGGATGAGGGTCAGTGGAAGACCGAGACCATCATTACTAAGCTTGATCGAGTTAAGCTCGATAAAGGCCATGCCACGCCAACGTTTGGTGCTGACGGCTACATTCGCGGTTATCGCCCCGTTTATCCTAATAGCGCGGGTGAGCCCGACCCTGAAAAGCTTTCCATTGATTTGGCGGCATATCGACAATTGCAATTTGGCAAAGCAGCGCCCATTGAATATGTGCCTGGCCAACACGGCCTCAAGGTTGGGCAGGGCAGTTCAGCTCAGTTCTTGCCTCTCGATTCAGAGTGGTCGATCAAGATTAATTACCTTGGTGACAACGAATCCTTTCCGACCTATCCCTTTCATCATGTTTATTATGAAACGATGGATATGTCTGCTTTTAAAGACAAAGTGGTCTTTATAGGTTCGACGTCTGAAATTCTTCATGACAATTTTTTTACACCATTTAATCGAGGCGGCATCAAGATGCCAGGGGTTGAGACCCACGCCCACATGCTCGACACCCTTATGTCGGGGCAATTCCTGCGAGAGACTCCGGGCTGGGTGAGCTTGCTTATCTTATTGGGCCTGGGTGTGCTTACCAGCATGACGACGTTTCGTGGCAAGGCCATTTATGGCATGTCCATCATGGCGGTGTTGCTGACGACTTATATTACCGTTGCCTTTGTGGTCTTCATGCAGACCCGCCTCATTTTGCCCATGGCTTCGCCGGCACTCGCCATCGTGGTTTCGTTCGCGGGTATCGCCGTTTATCGTGGCGTTGTCGAAGAACGCCGCGCCCGTACCACCCGCGCTATGTTTTCGCGTTATGTTAGTAAGCAGATTGTCGATGAGATTCTCAAGGATCCCAGCAAGATCAAAATGGGCGGAGAACTTAAAGAAGTCTCGATCCTCTTTTCTGACGTGCGCGGTTTTACGGCCATGAGCGAGCGACTCTCTGCGCCTGAGGTGGTGGATGTTTTAAATGAATACCTTACTCGTATGGTCGACGTCGTCATTGCCAATGGCGGTACGCTTGATAAATATGTGGGTGACGCCATCATGGCGGTTTGGGGTTCGCCCTTGCCTGATCCTGATCACCGCGCTAAGGCTGCCCGTACGGCCGTACAGATGATGGAGCAGCTGGCCTTGTTGCAAGAAAAATGGGGTCAAGAGGGCAAGCCTAAGTTAGATATCGGTATAGGTATTAATTCGGGTGTGGTGGTCGCGGGCAATATGGGGCACCCTGATTTTAAGATGGACTACACCGTGATAGGCGATGACGTCAATTTGGCCGCCCGTCTTGAGAGCGCAAATAAAGAGTTGAGGGCGCACGTGCTTATATCGGGGACTACACTGGAAGGATGTAAAGACATTGTCGAAATCGTGCGTCATCCTGACATTAAGGTGAAAGGCAAGGAAAAGGCCGTAGAAGTATATGAGGTGGTGGGCTGGAAAGGGCAGGGTAAAGCCCCCTGGGCTGTGCCCTTGCCGCACTGAAGCTTTGCGCTTAAAATAGCTTAACGGGAGGTTCTAAAATGGATAACGATAGTCACTACGAGATGATCAAGAAAGTCTGCAGCGAAGGTGGCGTGCAGATTGAAGAGCGGCCTCGCCAGAAGTGGGGCGCCAATTTTAAGGGCGGTAGTGTGAGTTATAACGTGTTGCGCCTGGGCGGCAACCGCTGCGATTTCTTGTTTGACGACCAAGGCAAGTTGGTCGCTATATCGAACTGAGATTAGGGTGGACCTAGATCTTCAGGACCAGCATGTCCGCAGCCTAAAGCAGACTCTGCGCTTTAGGACGTTGGGCACAACTGCCTTTGGAATCTTGTGCGCAGCTCTGGCTTTGCTGGGCCAAAGCGAGCTGTGGACTGCGGCAGCGCTTTGCGGTGCTTGGCTCATCATCAACTTGGGTCTCTCGTCCGCCTATCCCGAGTTACGGCGTCGCGGCTTGGTCTTACCCAGCTTGCTCATTTCGCAGTGCTTCGACATCTTGGCTGTGCTGACCGTGAGCTGGGCAGCCGGCGGGGCCGAATGGCTGGGTCTGGCGGCACTCTTTCCTACACTCACTGTGACGGCGCTTGTTTTTCGTCCGGGGCTAGCGCGGCGCGTCTTCGCCTTGGCCTTTGGCGCTTATCTTGTTTACCTCTGGCTGGCCTTTAGTGGGCAAGTTCCTGCTCAAGGCGTTTTCTCGCCGCTCAATATGGGTGAAGGGTCTTTGCAACGCAGCAGCAACGCGTTGGCCTGCCTTAGCTTGCTGGCTCTTTTTAACTATTTTCTGCTAAAACTATCTTCGTCACTTTTTGAACGCGAGAAGAATTCTCATGCTAGTGCTGATCGCCTGCGCAGCGCCAATCAAGAACTTTCTGACCAATATTTTTCTATGCAGATGAGCCAGCAAGACCTGCTCATGGCCAATGACCGCTTGCGCCAGAAGAGTCTTGAAGTGCTCAAGAGCCAAGATGTGATTCGCACTCTAACGATGGCGGTAGAATCAAAGGACGCTTACACCGAAGGGCATAGTTTGCGGGTGGCGGGCTATGCCGTGGCATTGGCGCGCGAGATAGGCCTACCCCATAAGCAGATTGAAGCTCTTAAGAATGGCTGCGTGCTGCACGATATTGGCAAAATCAATCTCTCTGACCTTATTCTGCGCAAACCAGGCCAGCTTAGCCCAGATGAATATGAGCTTGTGAAGCGCCATCCTGTCATTGGTGAGCAGATCTGCCAGCCCTTGGATTGGGCTCGAGAATTCTTAGATGTGGTACGCCACCACCACGAGCGTTGGGACGGTCGTGGCTACCCAGACGGCTTGCAAGGCAAAGAAATCTCGCTAAACGCTCGAATTGCGGCCATTGCTGACGCTTTTGATGCCATGACCTCAGATCGTCCTTATCGTGCGGCTTTGCCCGTGGATATAGCCTTGGGCCGTCTGCGTGAATTGGCTGGCGTGCAGTGGGACCCCGAACTTGTCAATTTTTTTGGTGCCATGATGGAACGTCGTATGGCTGAGTCAGAAGGCCGTCCTTTGGTGGTGTTTGCAAATGAACTTTAAGACTTTCTTTGTTGTTTCATTTATTCTTTTGGCTGGGTGTGGTGGCAAGGCAGATCAAGTGGGCCTAGAGAAGTTGCGCCAAGGCGACCGCATGGGAGCCTTGACTGAGCTTGAGGCTGATAAGGCAAAACACCCTGACGCACGTAGCACCCATTACCAGCTTTTTGTGCTCTATCGCTATTTGCAAGATCAGGGTGAGCCCGCCAAATCAGAGCAGTATCAAAAAGCAGCTTTGGATGAATACCTTTGGATCACCCAGACAGACGGAGTGACGGCCGATTTTAAAGATATGGAAGGCACGTTGAAGGCGGCGCCCAAGAGCCAGGCTGAGTTTTCGGCAGCCTACGCCAACGTTTACGGGCGCTAACTAATTCTCAAGGTGTCAGTATGAGCGTCATCGATACATCTAAAATGAGCCACGGCAAGGCCGAGGCTCTTGAAATCACCGAAGCTTCTCGCCAAGAGCAGTGGGAATATCCCAGCTTTGCGGGTGAGCTTTTCATGGGCCGTTTCCGCGATAACTTGGTTTGGCCTTTCCCTGAACAAGATGCGAATGATAAAGCTCTGGGCGATGAACTTCTAGGCCGCCTCGAGGTCTTTTTGCGTGACAAGGTCGATGCCGAGGCAATTGATCGCGAGCAAGAGCTGCCCGCAGAGGTCATTAAGGGACTAGCTGAGCTGGGTCTTTTTGCCATGAAAATTTCCAAGAGTTATGGTGGCCTTGGGCTTAGTCAGGTGAATTACAACCGCGCGATTGCTTTGGTGGCCAGCCACTGTGGATCGACGGCGGTTTGGCTTAGCGCGCACCAGTCGATTGGTGTGCCGCAACCCTTGAAACTTTTTGGCACTGAAGAACAAAAGAAGAAGTGGCTGCCTGAATTTGCCAAAGGCAAGATCTCGGCCTTTGCCCTGACCGAGCCTGAAGTCGGGTCCGACCCGGCCAAGATGACCACCACGGCCACACCGACAGGGGATGGTCACTATTTGATTAATGGCGTCAAGCTGTGGTGCACCAATGGCCTTGTGGCCGACTATATTGTGGTCATGGCCCGCACGCCCGACAAAGAAGTGCGCGGCAAGATGCGCAAGCAGATCACAGCTTTTGTGGTCGATACCAAGACCCCCGGCTTTGAGATTACGCACCGTTGTAGTTTTTTGGGCATACGTGCGATTCAGAACGGGCTTATTAAATTTAATGACCTTAAGGTACCCAAAGAGAATGTCCTTTTGGGTGAGGGCCAAGGCCTGAAGTTGGCCTTGGTCACCCTCAATACCGGACGTTTGACCCTGCCTGCAGCTTCGGCGGGTTCTGCCAAGCGTGCCCTAGCCATGACGCGCCGCTGGGCGGCCCATCGAGTGCAGTGGGGCGGGCCCATTGCCGAGCACGATGCTATTGCGCAAAAAATTGCCGATATGGCCGCTACAACTTTTGCCATGGAGGCCGTGACCTGGTACGCCTCGGCCTTGGCAGACCGTGGCGGAGCCGACATACGCCTTGAGGCAGCCATCGCCAAATTGTTCTGCTCTGAAGCAGCTTGGAAAATCATCGATGAGGCCCTTCAAATACGTGGTGGTCGTGGCTATGAAACCGAAAAAAGCCTGCGCGATCGCGGCGAAGTTTCGTATCCCATCGAGCGCATGCTGCGCGACAATCGTATTAACCTTATCATCGAGGGCGCCAGCGAAATTATGCGCCTCTTCATTGCGCGCGAGGCTTTAGACCCGCATATGAAGGTAGCGGGACTCTTGGTCAACCCTAAGGCCGCTAAGGGTTTTGGCGACTTGGCAAAGACGGCTCTTAAGGCCGGTCTTTTTTACGCTAAGTGGTATCCCCTTCGCTGGCTGCCCCATGGCTTGGCGCCTGCTTATGCAAGTTATGGCACCTTGGCTCGGCAAATGCGCTGGGTGAGCGCCTCAAGCAATCGCTTAGGTCGTAATCTTTTTCATCTCATGGCTTTGCATGGGCCTGCACTTGAACGTCGTCAGGTGCTCTTAGGCCGAGTCGTAGACATTGGCGTTGAACTGACAGCTACTGCAGTGGCGTGTTCTTATGCGCGTCATCAGGCTGAGAAAAAGCAACGCCCCGAGGCCCTGGTTCTAGCCGAGCATTTTGCGTTGGGTTCTCGCCGTCGCGTGGCTCGTTATTTTGATGGGCTTTGGTCCAATGATGACAAGTCTGGCACACGCCTATCCAAACGGGTTATGAGCGGCACATTTTCATGGCTCGAGCAGGGTGTGATGCCTGTGGAAGAATTTACTAAATAAGCAAGGGAAGGGAAGGCCGTGTTAACACTTTTAAAGAAAATTTTTGGCAGCAAAAATGAGCGTGAAATCAAGCGCATGCATGAACGCGTCGCGCGCATCAACGCTTTCGAGGCTGGTCTTGAAAAGCTGAGCGATGGTGACTTAGCCGCCAAGAGCGGTGAGTTTCGCCAGCGAATCTCGCAAGGGGCGAGTCTAGACGAGATTCTTGAAGAAGCGTTTGCCGTGGTTCGCGAAGCGAGCAAGCGCGCACTTCTCATGCGCCATTATGATGTGCAGCTCATTGGCGGCATGGTCTTGCACGAAGGCAAGATCGCTGAAATGCGTACAGGCGAGGGTAAGACCCTGGTTGCATCCCTGCCCGTTTACCTTAACGCGCTTTCAGGCCTGGGCGTGCATGTGATCACGGTCAATGACTACCTGGCCGAACGCGACTCGTTGGGCAAAGGTAGCTTTCGGGGCATGGGCGAGATCTACCGTTTATTGGGCCTGAGTGTCGGCTGCATTTTGCATGGTCAGAGCCCGATTGAGCGGCGAGCTGCCTATGAGTGCGATATCACCTATGGCACTAACAATGAATTCGGCTTTGACTACCTGCGCGACAATATGGTTCGTCATCCTGCTCACCGGGTGCAGCGCCCATTGAATTTTGCCTTGGTCGATGAGGTCGATAGCATTTTGATCGATGAAGCCCGAACACCTTTGATTATTTCAGGGCCCGCCGAAGAGAGCACCGATCAGTACGGCAAGGCTGACCAGTTTATTCGTAATTCAAGTCTCAAAAAAGACATTCACTATACTTTGGATGAAAAAGCCCGCGCAGCTTCCCTTAGCGATGAGGGTGTGACTGCCGCTGAAAAATACCTTGGCATTGATAATCTTTATGATCCTCGCAATACCCATTGGGTGCATTACGTTAATCAGGCACTGCGCGCCCACGTGCTTTACCGGCAAGACGTTGACTATGTTGTTAAAGACGGCAAAGTCACCATTGTGGACGAGTTTACGGGTCGCCTTATGCCGGGCCGCCGCTGGAGCGAGGGCCTGCACCAGGCGGTAGAAGCTAAGTCAGGTGTAATGATTGAACGTGAGAATCAGACCCTGGCCACGATCACTTTGCAGAATTATTTCAGAATGTATTCTAAGTTGGCAGGCATGACCGGCACGGCTGATACCGAGGCCGCCGAGTTTCACGAGATCTATAAATTGGCCGTGGTAGTCATTCCCACCCATCGACCGATGGTGCGTCATGATGCATCTGATTTAGTGTACAAGTCGGTTAAAGGCAAGTTCAAGGCCGTAGCCGATGACATCGCTGAATGTTACAAATTGGGCCAGCCGGTCTTGGTGGGTACGGTCTCGATCGAGCGCAATGAGCAGCTGAGTGACTTACTTAAGCGTCTTGGCGTGACCCACGAAGTACTGAATGCCAAAAATCATGCGCGTGAAGCTGAGATCATTGCCCAAGCCGGGCAAAAAGGTTCGGTCACGATTGCTACCAATATGGCAGGGCGCGGCACTGATATTGTGCTGGGTTCCGGGGTTAAAGAGTTGGGCGGGCTTAAAGTCATCGGTACTGAACGTAACGAGAGCCGACGGGTCGATTTGCAGTTGCGTGGCCGCTCGGGCCGTCAGGGCGATGCAGGTTCCAGTCGCTTCTATGTGTCCTTAGAAGATGATCTCATGCGAATCTTTGGTTCAGATCGTATTCAGGGTTTGATGTCACGACTGGGCATGACCGAAGATGAGGCCATCGAACATTCGATTATCACCAAGTCCATTGAAAGGGCGCAAAAAAGCGTCGAGGCCCACCACTTTGATGTGCGCAAGCACCTGCTCGAATATGACAATGTTATGAATCGGCAGCGCGAAGTGATTTATTCCCGCCGATTGGCATTGCTTGAAGGCGAGGATGTACGCAAAGACGTTCTTGACATGCTCTATGACTTGGTTGAGGACCACTTTCGCTTGCATGCGCTTGAGGGCGTCGTTCCTGAGGAATGGGACCTAAGAGATTTTTCAGTCTGGTTTGAAGAGACTTTTCGTGTCGTGCCTCAGTTGCCTGAAAAGCACGGCTGGGCCAAAATGGGCATGGATGATGTTGTTCGAAGTCTGCTGGCTCAAGCCGAGCAAGCTTATCTGGCTCAAGAGATTCGCGTGGGTGTCGTAGCCATGCGGGCTATCGAACGCCATGTAGTGCTCGAGGCCGTAGATGGTCTATGGAAAGATCACCTGCTCAGCATGGATCGTCTCAAAGAAGGCATTGGTTTGAGGGCCTATGGCCAAAAAGATCCCTTGATAGAATACAAGCGTGAGGGCTTTGAGATGTTTGCCCGCATGATGGGTGCTATCAAAGAGCAGGTCGTGCCCCTGCTCATGCGGGTGGACAAAGCTGTGCCCGAGCAAGAATTGCTTGAAGAGGTGGAAGAAGTTGATTTTCGCCGTTTACGCGAGAGCCGCCCTGAATTCAATGTGCCGGGCATGGCGCCAGAGCCAGAAGCCGCGCCCAACGTTGCCGCAGATCGCCCCAAGGTGCAGGTCCAGCCTATCAAGCGTGATTTTCCTAAAGTTGGCCGAAATGAGCTTTGCCCTTGTGGATCGGGTAAGAAATATAAGCATTGTCACGGTCAAATCTAGTGGAAATTGTCATCGAGTATGGTATAGTTTGATCTAGTTTGTTGTAGTTTCCGAGGGATTTTCTGTTGACAAGATGTGGAAATGGCATGAAAATCCTTAAACTTCAAGGGAAAACACCCTTCGGGAATTGTGGATGACTTTTCGCCGCATCAGTTTAGGGCTCTTATTCTGTCTCGCGATCCTAGGTGCTCGTCCGGCCAGGGCTGCGCAGCCAGTGATCTTATCTATTTCATATACTAATAGCGACAGCGTCATCCACATTGGCAGTTATGTCAGTGTTTATATGACGGTGTTGCAGCCAACCGCCTCATTGGCCCTGACTGTTTCGGGCGCGACCATCAATTCCATCACCCTTTCCGGCGCAGACCTTTCGCTTTATCCTGGCGGCACGGTTTTTTGGGTCACCGATGGCCTGCATACTTGGACCATGACTTATGGTGGCGCTCCGCTCACTATTTTTGCCACCGATCGCGTGTTGGGTCCTGCAACCGCTGATTACAATACCTTAGCGACTAAGGTCTTTCGCGTTTACACCGGCGCACTGATCACGGGATCAAGCATTCCTGCTCCCATTATGAATGTTGATATTGGAAATTTTCAAAATGTGGCGCTGCGGGATGATGGTTTGGCTGAAGATCAGCCCACTGGGCTACCTGAAATTCCCGGCAATTCTACTTCATCCGATGGTATTTGGCGTGGCGCCTGGTTTGTTACCGAGCTAGGCTTCACCGTCACCGATGCGGGCCTTTTTGGCCATGCGGTTTATAATGGTCAGGCCTCGAGCAATGAAACCTTTGCCAGCCCCCAGACTTTGGACGTCGACGGCATTCTGCCAACCTTTCAATCGATTAATTTCACTACTACCAAAGTGGGTTATTCGGGCGTGCTCTATCTGTCGAAGCTCTCGGTGGGATACACCACAGGCCAGACCAGCAATGGCCAAGCTCGTATCGACTTTGTGGTCAACAAGGCGGACACCTATGTCGACATCGTTGTGCGCATACCTAGCAGCAGCGATCGTTATTTACAGACTTACTATTTTCCGGCCAATACCTCAACTTTGACTGGGTTCCGTACTTGGGACGGCCGTGACGGCAGTGTAGGCCTGGGCACCTTTGTCGGCGACAATCGTTATGACATTGATCTTTATGTACGTGACGGTAATGCGGTTTCAGGCGTTACGCGCACCACTCAAGCCATTGTGACCACCTTGAAAGTCGAAGTGAAGAATGTACGCGCCACGCCGGCGGCTATTAATACGCTTCCGAATTTCAGTGACACCTTAATCACCGTGCTGTCTTATGAGTGCCATCTCAGCAATGAAAATAATGATGATATTAAGGCCAGTTTAAATGTTTTGGGCTGGAATTTCTTGCCTGGCGATGTAGTGAATCCAGTAGATCCCCTCGATGCTCCTGCTGCCTACGTGACTTCGCGCAAGATCTTCGCGCTCTTTGAGACGCAAATTCTAAGACCGGACGGCAGTGTCTATGCCGACCTGCGTGCAGGTGACCTCTCTGATAATTTTGACGATGATGCCACCTTTACCCTGCCTGAGCGTGTTTCAGTTCCGGTTGCCAATTGCTATGCTGGCCTACCCGCTAGTGATCCCTATGCAATACCGACTCTGGGCGCGTTGGTCTTCACCGGGGATGGCAGTCGAAATAACGACTGGAACACGGCCTTTGATATTGGCAGTTATTTCGTGACCACGGCTGGCACGCCAACCGCGCCCAACCACATGAAAGCTAGTTTTTCAATGAATTGGTTTGGCAGTACGCCGTCCGCAGGTACTTATCGCATCGAGGCGCGCGCCTTGCTGACAGCTAAAGAGATGGTGGCCACGAGCGATATGCCTAACACAGCTGGCATGTCGGATCCCTGCACGACGATTGCCTCGTGGTTCCGTGACCTTAAGGTTCACTGGTATCCTAGCGCCCGGCCCGAAGGGCCCACCAATCATTGGGGTCTGGGCGTCTATGCTGAGAATCTTTCAACCTTGTTCTCAGTGAATACAGTCTACTCGCCCACGACTGATTCAACCGCGCCCTTGTTACTCTCGTCAGATCCGCTCAGTGATCTGACGGGAACCAATCCCATTTCGCCCAATGTCTATGGCGTAAATAAAAATCTTAGTGCCAATCTCCAAGATCTCGAGACCCCCATTAGCGTCGCTGGCGACAAAACTTTCATCCGCGTTAAAGACCCGCAAGGCGCCTTTATCTCGGGCAGCAGCTTTAACAACGGCGGCACACCTCAAAGCACAGTGTCGGTGACCTTCTTGCCCTTGCAGCCCCTGATCAAGGGCGGTGAATACACCATGGAAATCAATGCCTGTAACGTGGCCGGCCTCTGTAATCAGAGTTTGGTGAAATTCACTATTCAAGATAGCACCTCACCTTCGGTGTCGTTGGTTGAGCTTGTTACCTTAGGTAATCCCATCCCTCAGCCGCTCACCTTACTGCCCAGCAGCCCCGATGGCCCCTTTACTCGCGTGAGTGAAGTTTGGGCTACCTTGGGCATACCGCCCACCAGCACCAACACCATTGATTGGACCAGCAGTTTGATTACGCTTTATCGCTTGAGTGGTACGGTTAAAACCCTTGTGGGGACACACTCACTGATGTCTGCAGGCGTTATACCAACTGATTCGCGCATTAAGTGGGCGTTGGATTCGGTCATCAATGATGCTGCGGTTTACGAGGTCGAGATTCAGACGAAATCAAAAGACAGTACTGGTAATTTCTTTAGCGGTCCGCCCCAGCCTTGGATTAGCCCTAAATTCTTCACCCAAATCGATCCTACCGATGTGGCCGTACTTTATACCAGCCCCTTGGGTATTTATGAGGCCATGCTGTCAAAGATCTACGTGACGATTACGAGCCAGACCATCTATGGCGTTACGCCTAGTGCGGCGGTTATTCAGGCCATGGTGCCCAATATTGCCTCGATGACCATGCCCACGGGTTATGCGGGCATTACCAGTTCTGCTGCCAATACTCATGCGCTGCAATTCTTTATCAATGCCAATCCGATTTTAGGTAATGCCGTTGATCTGCGCTTTTATGGCAATGTTTCTGACACGGTGATCAACCTCTACTTTGACGACTCGGACATTCCGCAAGGCATCTCAAAGTCGGCTTTGGTCGTGAAGGGTTATGACACGGCTTCGGGCGCTTGGACCGATGTGACCACCTTTACGTCGCTTAATGGCAGCACCCGCAATCGCTTTTATTTCAATCCTGTGCCGGGCGCCTTGCAGTACGAGATTTACGGCATTTTCTATGCGACCAGCACCAATCCGCTGTCGCCATCAGTCACGCCTACGCCCTTTGCGTTCAAGAACACGCGTTCATTTAATCCGGGGCATGCTAATTCGGCTTATCGTCAGGCAACGATCTTTTACGCGACAGCTTTGCCCAAGGCTGTGGATGTGCGCATTTATGACACGGCTGGCAATTTGATTCGTGCCATGGGCTTGGGCACGGGAATCAATGCCGGCGATGTGGCGACGGATCCTTTCTATCTGACCATGGCATGGTTCTTTAATTGGAATGGTCAAAATGATTCAGGTGTCATCGTCAAGAATGGCCTCTATCTGGTGCGTTACCAAGTCACCAAGCAAGATGGCAGTGTTGAAACCCAGACCAAGACCTTGGCCCTTATCCGATGAAACCTATGATGACGCCTCGTTTGATCAAACTGCTTGCATTGATCTTGGCCCCGGCCGCACTGAGCGCTGGCTCGTCAGGTTTGGGTGGCACTTTCAATAGCGATGGTTTTGGCGCTCGGCCCATGGGCATGGGTGGCGCATTTGTGGCCATGGCGGATGACGCTAGCGCGGCCTCTGAGAATCCCTCGGGCATGGCCTTTATAGAAAAAGATAAGCGCTTCGCCAGCTTCACCCACGCCGCGCTTTTTAATGTCGATGGGCTTAACCGTGAGTATCTTGCCTATGCCCAGGGTGAGTCAGGCTCGCTTTTTCCCTTTGGCTTGGTGTGGCACCGCCTGGCCGCTAACTTAGACCCCGAGACCTGGAGCGAAGATCAGTTCACGGTGAGTGCTGCCAAAGTGCTTACCCGTGGCGAGGGCGCGCGCCTAGCAGTGGGCGCCAGCCTCAAATACATGCGCGTTGACTCAGGTTTAAGTGAAGCCACCGATTTCTTGACCGTGGGCGGCGGCACGGCGACCGGCTATGGCGTCGATTTGGCTTTCACTTTTCGACTGCGTCCCACTCTGACCTTGGGCCTGCTGGCGCAAGACGTTTATTCATCGTTGGCATGGTCCAGCGGCAGCCTTGAGGTGCTGCCACCTTCGGTGCGTGGTGGCCTGGCTTATAAAGTGACCCCGAATCTTAGCGTGGCGGGTGAAGCG
>CAZFUM010000017.1:0-23649 GCA_964521965.1 uncultured bacterium
GAAACTCAGAGGCATAGTCGACCTCGACAGGCAGACGGGCAATATCTTCGATCAAAAATTTGCCGAGCAAACCTGCATGCCATGAAGTGCCACAAGCGATGAGGCGTAATGAGCTAATTTTTTTAGCCGATTCAGCATCGAGTGGCAGGCCTTCGAGAAAGACATCGGCCTCGGTTTTGAGTATGCGCCCCCGCAGCGTGTCTTCGATAACGCGTGGCTGTTCAAAAATCTCTTTAAGCATGAAATGCGGGTAGCCATTTTTTTCAGCTTCTTGGGCATTCCAGGTCACCGTCTGCGTAGTCTTTTGTTTGATCTTGCCTGCGATATCGGTGACTTGAAAGCTATCGCGCGTGATCATGGCCACTTCGTGGTCGTCTAAAAAGACCACGTCGCGAGTATGCTCAAGCAGTGCGGGAATATCGCTCGCGATCAGGTGGCGACCCTTGGCCACACCAATCACCAATGGACTGCCTAAGCGGGCTGCCACGATCTGGCCCGGATGATCGGCGCTGACCACAGCCAAGGCATAGGAGCCTTCGACATGCTGAATCGCTGCGCGGGTGGCTGTCACTAGGCTGACGCCCGGCTTTAGTTCTCTTTCGATTAAATGCGCCAACACTTCGCTGTCGGTCTCGCTCTTGAATTGCACGCCTTCTTTGCCCAGCAGCTCGCGCAGGGCCAAATAGTTCTCGACAATACCGTTATGCACCACCGCGAGGCGGCCTTTGGCGCCGGCATGGGGGTGGGCATTGGTTTCATTGGGCCGGCCATGCGTGGCCCAGCGGGTGTGGCCTATGCCTTGGGCTGCCACAATCGGATGCTCTTGCAGGGCTGCTTCAAGCTGACTCAACTTGCCAGCTGCGCGCCGTATCTCGAGGCCTGCATCGGTGAGGCAAGCGACACCCGCCGAGTCATAGCCACGGTATTCCAAACGGCGCAAGCCTTGTAATAGAGCCGGCACTGCACCTTCGTCACCCACAAACCCTACAATTCCGCACATGCCTTCAAACTCCTCAGGCTAATTGAAGTGCTTTAGCTAAAACTGCGAACTCTTGCACGCTCAATGTCTCGCCCCGTCTCTCGCCCACGATACCCGCCTCAGCCAAGCCAGCATCGATATGGGCATCGTCTAGCCCCAAGCCTGATTGGCGTAGTGCATTGCGCAATGTTTTACGGCGTTTGCCAAAGGCAGCGCGCGTGACTTTTGAGAACCAGGGCGCCTCAGACTCAGTGACCGCAGCCTGGGGCAATCGTTCAAAAAGAATAAGGCCTGAATCGACCTTGGGCGGCGGCGTGAAAGCGCCGGGTTCGACCCGTCTGATCACTTGAACTTTGCAGCGGGCCTGGGCCATCACACTGATCGCGGCATAATCTTTGGTGTTGGGCTTGGCGGCCAGGCGCAAGGCCACCTCCCATTGCGTGAGCGTCACCAGGCGGTCAAAGGCCGGGCCTTTTTCAAGCAAGCGGGCCAAGATGGGCGTGGTGATGTAATAGGGTAGGTTAGCGGCGATCAGGAGCGGCTGGCCAGGTGCCACTTTTTCTAGCTCAGCCGCAATATCGGCCTTAAGCACATCCGCCTGCACGAGGTGAAAATGCTCGAGACTGCCAAAACGTTCGTGTAAGGCGGCGCAGGCAGACGCATCAAGCTCAATGGCCAAAAGGGGCAGGTTTAGCTTGAGCAGGCCCTCAGTCAGGGCCCCTAAGCCCGGGCCAATCTCAAGCAAAACATGCTGGGGGCTGGCGGCTAGGGCATCGACTGTTTGCTGCACCACGCTGGGATCACGCAGTAAATGTTGACCTAGCTTTTTTTTGGTGTAGAAACCAGCGCGGGCAGCCGCGTCGCGCGCAATGGCAATGCGGCCTTGGCGCGGCACTTAGCGACCGGCCCGACGATGCTTGGCTAGGTTCACGCCCAAGAGCAGGGCAGCCATCATGCTACCCGTATGAGCCTTTCCCTGACCCGCAATATCAAAGGCCGTACCGTGATCTGGCGAGACGCGGGGCCATGGCAAACCTAAGGTGACGTTCACCCCTGACTCAAAAGCCAGCAACTTGAGGGGGATCAGGCCTTGGTCGTGATAAAGACAAAGCACAACATCGTGCTTCCCTTTCACGGCTTGCACAAAGACCGTGTCTGCGGGCCAAGGCCCACTCAAGTGCAGGTCACGGCGCTTGGCCTGACGCCGAGCCCAAGGTTGCAACAAATTGATTTCTTCTCGCCCAAAAGCCCCGGCCTCGCCAGCATGAGGATTGAGGGCTGCCAAAGCGATACGCGGCTTCGCCATGCCAAAATCTTGGCGCATACCAGCGACGCAGACTCGCAATGCCTGGTCGAGGGCCCTGGCACTCAAACTCTGCAAGGCGCTGCGCAAACCCAAATGGCGCGTGACCAAAAAAACTCTGAGGCCCCCACCCACCAAGAGCATGCCCACGTCTTGAGATTTTAAACCGCATAGTTCAGCCAAGAGCTCAGTATGCCCGGGATGGGGCGAACCGGCCTTGCGCAAAGCCTCTTTTGAAATGGGCGCGGTCACGAGAGCCGCGCTGCGACCTTCATGCACGTCGCGAGCCGCAGCCACCACACTCTCAAGCGCCACGGCGCCCGAAGCCAAGCTAGGCTTGCCCTGGCGCCAAGGACGCGGCGCCACAGGACAAGCAAGGACGCCCTTGGGCAAACGTCTGAGCCAGCGCGGATCGCCAAAGACTCGCCACTGCGCCAACTTGCGCAAGCTAGGCTTGGCTAGGCACTTGAGGGTGAGCTCGGGGCCTATGCCCGCAGGGTCACCCATTGAAATTGCCAAACTGGGGCGCACGACTCAGCTTTTCTTAAGAAGCAGACGGGCCTGCCCGCCAATTTCGCGCGCGCTGCTGCCCAGCAAGCCATCAAAATAGCCACGTATTTCGCCAGCCTGGTCCACCAAGACGAGGCGACTCGAATGCAAGAGCTCGCTCTGAACACCCTTAGCCGTTGCCGCAACCTTTTCACGCGCCACCAATTTGAAGCCCTCAGACACGACTCGAAACATTTCTTTTTCTGGTCCGGTCAAGAAAATCCAGCGCTCACCCTCGGCGCCTAAATCTCGGGCGTAGGCTGCCAATTTCTCAGGCGTATCGTTACGGGGATCAACTGAAATAGAAACCAGTTTGAAATCGGGCGAATCAGGCAGCAACTCTGAAATGCGCTTGAGTTGAGCCGCGATCATCGGGCAAGTGTCTTTGCACTGGGTATAAATAAAACTAGCTAGCCAAACCTTGCCTTTGAGTTGGCTGCTCTCGAATTTCTTGCCCTGGGAATCAATAAAACTGAATGTCGGCGAGGGGCCATAGCTAGCGAGCTCAGTCGCCAGCGGTGGCCGAACCCAAGCATAGATGCCCAAGCCCAGGGCTAGCATACCCAAAGCCAGAGCGAGGCCTGACACAATCTTTTCAATTCGCATAAACTCACTCAAAAGAAAAACCCCACCAAGGCTAGGGCGGGGTCGAAGATTTTAAAGAGGCGACTCATGTTCAGGCGGCCCTGCAGCCCCGCTTTTGCGGGCTTCGCGAACTACCTTCCAGATAAAAAGGCCCGCCAAACTAAAGACCATGGCCAACATAAAAAAAATACTGTGATTGAAGCCCTTTGCAAGACCTAGGCTCTCGGGCGTCTGAGCTACCGCGTCTTTGCAACTAGGGCAGGCCCAGGCCCGCGCGCCGATAGCCAGAAGCGCCCATGCGTAGGCCAGCGTTTTCATGGCTTAGTGATGGGTGCCTACAGCCATGCCCGCCAATTGTTTGAAGGCATAGGTGCCTAAGAACACAAAATCATAAGACAGCACCAGCACTGCCAAGACAAAAAGGCTAAGACAAAAGGCTAGAGCAAAACGGTTCAGATTCTCTTCTTCGTTTTGATGCATGAAGATCCAGATAACCAAGCTGGCCTTAATGGTAGCCACCATCATGCCAATAATAATGTTAGCCCCGTGACCATGAAAAATACCCGGCATAAAAGCGGCATGCTTTTGGAACCAATGACCTAGATCGACATAACTCAGGGCCACCGTCACCACGGTCAATAGCATCAAAATCGAAAAGACCTTGAAGTAAGGGGCCGCGCTGTGATGAACGTGGGTGTTAGCGCTCACAAGTCCTCCCAATCAAAGCAGATAAAGGCCGGGGAATAAGAAGATCCAGACCAAGTCGACAAAGTGCCAATAGAGCCCTGTAATCTCGATGGGGTCGAAGTAGTGCGAATCAAAATCACCGCGCTGATTGCGCCACCACAAGATGCCTAAAGCGATCATGCCGCCCAAAACGTGAGCGCCATGAAAACCGGTCAACAAGTAATAGTAACCGTGAAAAACATCGGTGCTGGGAAAAATACCCGCTTTAAAGTGATGCCCATACTCAATCGTCTTATTGATCATAAAAACCACACCGGCTATGAAGGTGAGTGCCAGCCAGAATGACGTCTTTTTGCGCTCGCCCTTGCGGCTGTTGTAGACCGCCAGAGCCATCGTCAAGGACGACGCGATGAGCACGATGGTGTTGATGGCGCCCAGCACCTTGTCGAGAGGATGGGTGATGATGCCCACTGCGGCTGAACGGGCCACGATATAGGCGCCGAAAAAGCCGGTAAAGAACATGATTTCTGAGCCCAAAAACAGCCACATGCCGAACTTGCGATGTTCCCTGCGTTCGGCGTGATAGCTGGGCGCCAGCTCGTGAGCGTGATCTTGCATCGTTTGGCTCCTTAAGCTCAGTGGTGGCCCGCCGCGCCAGGGCGCGGGGGCTCGTTTTGGGCAATCCAACCTTTTTCGCCGGCTTCGGGGCTGTTGTACTCATAGGGCCCGCGATAGACCGTGGGAATGACGTCAAAGTTGTGCATGGGCACGGGGTTCTTGATGGTCCACTCGAGGGTGTTTCCCTCCCAGGGATTGTCTGGCGCTTTTTCACCCCAAAACATCGAGTGAATGAAATTCCACATGAATATGATTTGCGAAACGCCCAAAGCAAAAGCCATCAGGGTGATGAATTCATTCATGGGCGCATAAACATTCAAAAATTCATATCCCGTCGAACTGGCCAAGCGACGCATATGGCCCGCTTCACCAATAAAATGCATGGGGAAGAACGCCAAGTTGAAGAACAAGAAACTCAAGAACCAATGAATCTTGCTTAGCTTGTCGTTCATCATGCGCCCGAAAACTTTCGGAAACCAAAAAGTCAGGCCTGCATAGACCGCGAAGATCGTGGCGCCGAAGACGACATAGTGAAAGTGGGCAATGATGTAATAAGTGTCATGAATGTATACATCGACGGGCGTCGAAGCCATGAAGATGCCTGACAAGCCGCCGATGATGAACATCGACACAAAAGACACGGCGTAGAGCATGGGCCCCTTGAGGCGTATGGCGCCGCCCCAGAGCGTGCCCAGCCAGTTGAAGCACTTCACGCCCGATGGCAATGCGATAAACACGGTCGACACCATAAAGGCCATGCCCAGGCGGGGGTTCATGCCCGAAAGGAACATGTGATGGCCCCACACAATAAAGCCCAGGCCCATGATGGAAGCCATCGAGACAACCATGGCCTTATAGCCAAAGATGGGCTTACGCGAAAAGGTGGCCAGCACATCTGAGGCCATGCCCATGGTGGGTAAGATCAAGATGTAAACTGCCGGATGCGCATAAAACCAAAAAATATGCTGGAACAAAACCGGAAATCCCCCACCGGTGTTGCTGGCAGGCGAACCTGATATCATCAGGCCTTCCGGCAAGAAAAAGCTCGAGCCTGTCAGGCGATCAAAGAGCAGCATGGCGCCGGCTGCGGCCAGCATAGGCGTGGCCAAGGTCTGAAACACCGCCGTAATAAACTGTGCCCAAGTCACCAAGGGCAAGCGGCTCCAAGTCATGCCAGGGGCACGCATCTTTACAATCGTTACTAAAAAGTTCAAGCCGCCGACGATCGATGAAAAACCACCGAAGAAAAGAGCCAGCAGAACCAAGTTCATACCGAGCCCGCTCGGTGAAGCACCCGCCACATCAGATAGCGGCGGATAGCTTGTCCAGCCCGCTGCTGCCGCGCCCTTGTCGACAAAGAAGGCCGCAAACATGAGCAAGCCCGAGGGCAGGTAGAGCCAGTACGAGACGGCATTGAGCAGTGGAAAGGCCACGTCGCGAGCGCCGATGTGCAATGGAATAAGGAAATTGCCAAAGGCGCCCACGATCATAGGAATGATGACAAAAAAGACCATCACCAAGCCATGCATGGTGCCAAGCTGCAGATAACCATTGGGCGTAATAGCCCCATTGGCATCAAAGAAGAAAGCGCTCTTGAGAAGGCTGCCTAAAATGGGCACCGGCTGGTTGGGGTAAGCGATCTGCCAACGCAAGAGCATGGCTAGCGTACCGCCCAGAATTAGAAAGATCAGACTGGTCCATAGATACTGCTTGCCGATGACCTTGTGATCGTAGGACCAGACATATTTGCGGAAGAATGTCGTGGGCTCAGGATGGATCAGATCTTGCACGCGTGTAATTGCCATAGAATTCGCTTCGCCTCCCATCACAAGACTTGATTGTATTCAGGATGGAACTTGTCCCAGAACCCAGCCCATTTCTCACCCAGGCTTGTGTCATCCTTGGCTTCGGCCGCCTTGGCCTTCATCCAACGTTCATATTCTGCAGGGCCCAGCACCAGTACTTCGCCGCGCATGGCAAAGTGCGAGGCACCACAGAGCTGGGCGCAGGCGATCTCGTAGTGGTGGCGAATGTACTTAGGCTCGCCCTTGCCCTTGCTGATCACGTTATTCTTGACGACTTCGAGCGCGGCTTCAGCGTCGCGCGTGTAGGCAAAGTCAAGCAGGCCTATCTTGTCGCTGCTGGCCACCTGATAGAAAGCGCCTTTGCTGCTGCGGGGCGTCGAGCCAAAACTGTAGCCACTCACCGCCACTTCGTTTGCCGCATAGTCAGCCTGACTTAACAGCACGCGCTTCTGAGCCTCGCGGTCCCAAACGGGCTGATGATCGATATTAAACCAGATGCTGACAATCAACCCGGGTACGGTGTCGGTTTTGACGCGCGCTTCAGGAATGAAAAAGCTGTGAATTACATCTGAAGCCGACAGATGCAGGATGACATCTTTGCCCGCGGGCACACCCAACTCATTAAAAGTCTGAATGTCATCATGCGTGCCAAACTTGCCGTCGGCGCCCGCATAACGAAAGTTCCAGGCAAATTGTTCAGCCAAGACCTGAACATGCACGGCATCGGGTGACTTGGGAGGATGGTAGCGAATGTCTCGCCAAAGCTGGCCCGAAGCCACGGTGATGTAGGTGAGAATGAGGGCGGGAATCACCGATAGAATCAGCTCGACCGAAGTGCTGCCATGAAAGAAGCGCGCTTTATGGCCAGGTCGATCGCGAAAAGCGATCAGCGAATAGATCAGCATGCCCTCGGTAATCACGAAAATCACGATGACGATGGCCATGATAGCGTGGTAGAGGCTGTCAATCTGCCGGCCCGAATCGGTCACGGCAGCCGGAAGGTAGAGGTTGAGCCCCGGCACCTCTTTGGCCCAGACCGGCGCGGCTAAGGCCAGCAGGACCAGGCTCAAGGCCCAGCGGCTGAGTTTAGGCTTCATGCTTGATAGCACCTCGTTGAGGGTTGGGCCGAAACATCAGCGAATTCGATCCGCCAGCATTGCGGCAAATAACAAAGGAAGGTAAATCACGGACATGAGCAGCAAGCGACGCGCGCCCGCTCTTTCGTTTTGTCGCGCTGCTACGGACGCTGCCAGGGCCACGGCGGTATAAGCCAAGCCTAAGAAAAGCGCGGCGCTAAAGTAACGCATGCCGCTCATTCCCAGGCGCTGTATCCAAAGCGTGGCCGGCACCAGCGCCAAAGCATAAATGATCATTTGACGACCCGCCAGTTCACCGCCCAGTTTAGCGGGCAGCATCTTAAAGCCAGCAGCTTCGTAGTCTTCGCGGTACATGACCGCAATCGCCAAGAAGTGCGGCACCTGCCAGAGAAACAAAATTACAAAAAGGGCCAAAGCTTCGGGGCCCAAGCTGCCCCCGGCTGAGGTCCAGCCCATGACTGGCGGCAAGGCCCCGGGCACAGCGCCCACCAAGGTCGCCAAGGGCGTCACCCGCTTCAGCGGGGTGTAGATAAAGAGGTACGAGCCCCAAGTCAGCAGGCCCAGCCAAGCGGTCAGACTGTTCACCCGCAGCGCCAGCCAGAGCAAGGCTGCCGCAGATAATGCAATGCCAAAGGCCAGGCCTTGGGCCGGGCTGAGCAGGCCGGCAGCCAAGGGGCGCTTTTGTGTGCGCTTCATACGCGCGTCGTGCTCACGCTCAAGCCACATATTCAATGCCGCTGAGCCGCCTGCCAAGGCAAAAATAGCAGCCGCAGCTTCAAGCATTTTGCCCCAGGGCCGAGGACCTGACACCAGGGCCAGGTCATAGCTCGCCAAGGCCGACAGCAGCACCAAGAAGTTCAGGCGCGGCTTGGTGAGCTGAAAAAAGCTAGACCAGCGTGGGTTGAACACGGTTCAAACGCAAAGCCAATAAAAGCCCAAAAGCCAAGGTGGCTGAGCCGCCCAAGACATGAGCCGACGCAACCCAAGGCAAACGAGCGGTCCAGACCGTGAAAGCCCCCAGACTGAACTGAATCAACAGTGCCAAAAGCAAGCCCCAGGCCGGACGGCGGTACCAGGACGACTTTTGCAGCGCTAAAACTTTAAACGCCAGCGTTAACCCCAGGCTGAGCAAGATAAAAGCGCCCACGCGATGGGCAAAATTCACCCCCACCAACCAGCTAACAAATTCCGGGATAAGCCGCCCATTATTCAGCGGAAAGTCGGCAATAATCAGACCCGCGTGATTTTGCCGCATAACGGCGCCCAGTATAATTTGCAGCATCAAAAGTCCTAAGAACCAACGGGCCATGCGGCCCGGCCGCTCTTGATCTTCAGCCTCTTGCAGGTGCGAAACCCAGCCTTTGCTCGTCAGCACGGCAATGGCCACCAAGAGCGCAAAGACCACTTGCGCCAAGGTGGCATGCAAAGCTGACACCGCGGGATGCGTGGTGAGGGTTTCGCGCCAAGTGCCGATCAAAACCGTAAGCCCGCCCAAGAGCGCCTGAACAAAGACCAAGATAAGGGCGGTCCAAGCCACCCAGCGCACACGAGCCCGTTTCTCAATGGCTGCCAACCAAAGTGAAAGCAGCAATATCAGGGCACCCAAGAGACCTGCCACCATGCGATGTCCATGCTCGTAGAAAACGCCGCCTTCCATTTTAGGGTTCCAGACACCAAAGCTGGTGGGCCAATCAGGCACTGCCATACCCGAGCCCGTGCTGCTCACCATGCCGCCCCAAAAAATTACCAGCAAAGCCCATAACGAAGTCAGCCAGGCAAAAGCATGCAGTGCGCCATTGTAATGCATGCCACTCAAATGCTCAGCATCTGCGACAAAGGTAGTCAATGCCTTTGCAGGTTTGGCGCGACGGACGACCTTACGTGGAGCTGCTTTTTTCTTCTTGGCCGACATATTCTTGGCTTGCCTCAGTGTCGTTGGAGAAAGTAAGTCAGGGCTTCAAGCTCGCTGGCAAAATCTACATTGCGCAGCAAAGTCCCCTCGGGCACGCTCAAATGCGCAGGCGCAAAATTGAGCAGGGCAGGAATCTTAGCAGCCACGACCTGGTCAGCCACTTCTTGGGCCACCGAGGCCGGCACGGCCAGTATCGCAAGCTCGATCTTTTTCTCGCGGGCCAAGCGGGGCAACTCGGCCAGATCATAAACCGGCGTGCCTTCGAGCTCCCAGCCTATCTTGTCAGGGTCGGTGTCAAAGGCTGCCACCACCCGAAAACTCATGTTGCCAAAGCCTTGATACATCATGAGGGCCGTACCGAGATGACCCACGCCAATGACGGCGCAGTGCCGGTCACGATCTAAGCCCAAGATCGAACGAATCTGTTGCTTTAGCTCAACGACGTCATAACCCACCCCGCGCCTTCCGAACTGGCCAAAATAGGCCAAATCTTTGCGCACCTGGGCCGGATTGATCCCGGTCAAGTCTGCCAGTTCGCGACTCGACGTGGTGGTCGAGCCGGCTTTCTCGATCTGGCTGAAAACCCGTGAATATTGCGTAAGTCGGTTAACCGTGGTGACTGGAATACGAATCTTTGGCGCCATATCCCGGCCCCCTTTGAACGGACGGCATATATTAGGAAGGGCTGAATAGGGCCGTCAAGTGGAAAGGCTGTTTTGCGGCCTGAAACGCGAGCGGAAAATTATTGATTATGACCAGGATCATTTCTTCAAATACCCGAGTTTGACTAAGGCGCGACGAGTGGCGGTCAAAGTTTCGCGAAGCACTTGAGGACTGTGAGCCGAACTCATGAAACCAGCTTCAAAAGCGGATGGCGCCAAGTAAACGCCCTCATCCAACATGGCATGAAAATAATGTTTGAAGAAAGCCACATCGCTGCGTTTTGCGCCTTCAAAATCGGTGACTTCCAATGCGCTGAAGTAAATTCCAAACATGGTGCCAGCCTGGGTGACACGTGCCGATAGGTGGGCTTCGGCAAAGAGCTCGCTCCAGCCCTGACAGAGCTGACTTAATGCCGCTTCGGCTTTCTGAAACACGCCAGGCTTGGACCATGACTTGAGTGTGGCAAGGCCTGCAGCCATCGCTAAAGGATTGCCCGACAAGGTGCCTGCTTGATACACAGGACCCAAGGGCGCCAATTGATTCATGAAGCGCGCTGACCCGCCTAAGGCGCCGACCGGCAAGCCGCCACCGATTACCTTGCCCAAGCAAGTCAGGTCAGGCTTGATGCCATAGCGCCCTTGCGCCCCAGCTAGCGAGACGCGAAAACCCGTCATGACTTCGTCAAAGATGAGCAAGGCACCAGCTTTGCGGGTCTCGGCACGCAAAGTCTCGAGAAAACCAGCTTGTGGCAAAACTAAACCCATATTGCCTGCCACAGGTTCGACGATCACAGCCGCGATCTTGCGGCCATGGCGTTTGAACAAAGCTTTGACGCCCGCGCTATCGTTATAAGGCAGTGTCAGAGTGTGCTTGGCAAAGTCTTTAGGCACACCGGGGCTGCCAGGTAGACCTAAGGTGGCGATACCTGAACCTGCCTTGGCCAAAAGGCTGTCACCATGGCCATGGTAGCAGCCTTCAAATTTTAAAATATCATCACGGCCTGTAATGCCTCGAGCCAGACGTAAAGCTGACAGCGTGGCCTCGGTGCCCGAAGAAACAAAACGGATCTTTTCAAGACTCGGCATGAGCTTGCACACCGCTTCAGCCAGCTCAAGCTCAAGCGGATGACTAGCACCAAACGAAGTTCCCCTGGTCATGGTTTTGCGCAGCGCACTCAGCACAGGCACAGGCGCATGGCCCAGCACCAAAGGCCCCCATGACAGCACATAGTCCACGCGGCGTTTGCCGTCGAGATCCCAAATATAGGCGCCCTTAGCTTTGGCGATCGCCACAGGAATTCCACCCACACCGCCAAAGGCCCGCACGGGTGAATTCACGCCACCCACCATGCGTCGCATAGCGGCTTTCATATAACGCGCTGACTTGGGTGACTTAGGCATCGAGGCCAGCCCTACGACGGTAATCATCAGCCCACTCATGAGCAAAATAGCTAATCAAAATATCAGCGCCGGCACGCTTAATACCCAGCAAGGCCTCGTCGCGGGCGCGGCTGCGATCAAGCCAGCCTTTTTCAGCCGCAGCACAGATCATCGAATACTCACCGCTCACTTGGTAAGCGGCTAGGGGCAAGTTGGTGGCTGCACGCGCGCTTTGAATCACGTCAAGATAAGGACCCGCTGGCTTGACCATCAATATGTCAGCGCCTTCTTGTTCGTCGAGTTTCAATTCCTTTTTGGCTTCCCTGCCATTGGCAGCGTCCATTTGATAGGTCGTGCGATCGCCAAAACTTGGGGCTGAGCCTGCGGCGTCTCGAAAGGGCCCATAAAAGGCCGAGGCAAACTTGGCACTATAGGCCATCAAGCCGACTTCATGATGCCCGGCTTTATCGAGCGCGACACGAATAGCGCCCACTCGGCCGTCCATCATGTCACTGGGGGCCACAAAATCAGCACCTGCCTCGGCGTGGCTCAGGGCCATCTTTGCGAGAGCATCCAAAGAGGGATCGTTGAGCACGGCCTTGCCGCCCCGAGCATGGCGTGAAGAACCCACCACGCCGCAATGGCCATGATCGCTGTACTCACAAAGGCAGACATCGGTGAAGAGCGCCAAATCAGGCAAGGCTTTTCGCAGGGCACGCAGGGCCTGAGGCACCGGTCCCTTAGCTGAAAAAGCCGCGCTGGCCTTGGCATCTTTGGCTGAATCTTCAAGCACACCAAACAGCAAAACGGCGGGCACCCCCAATTTGTAAAGCGCTTCGGCTTCAGCCACGACCTTGTCGGCCGAATAGCGTTTCTGGCCGGGCATGCTCGCGATGGTCTGCACCTTGCCTTTGCCTTCGACGACAAATAGCGGCGCCATAAAATCATGCGGATGCAGGCGCGTCTCGCGAACAAGACGGCGCAAAGCAGCTGCCTGGCGCAAACGGCGGGGTCTTTCTTGGGGAAAACTCATGGCTGGCTCCCTGTCTCAGGCGCTTCTTCTTCTATCAGATCATGGCGAAGACCGCGCTTGCGATCAAACTTGGCTTTCTTATGCTCTTCGAAATTCTTGCTGAAATGATGCTGGCCATCTTTTGAGACAACAAAAAAAAGCCAATCACCATCGTCTGGCGCGACCGCTGCCTCGATCGAGGCCAAGCCCGGCGAGGCAATGGGCCCCGGCGGCAGACCCGCATGGCGATAGGTGTTGTAACGCGAGACCACATCGAGGTCTTTGAAATAGATGGGCCCGCGGTACTTGTTCAGGGCATAGCGCACCGTGGCACACGACTCGAGCCGCATCTTCTTAATCTTGCGGTTCAAAAACACGCGCGCGACTTTGGGGCGCTCAGCCGCGGCCCGAGCTTCTTTCTCAATCAGCGATGCCAAGGTCAGCACCTGCAAGGGCCTTAATCCCAATGCTGCACCCTTAGCCAAGAGCTTGTCAGGCACCTTCTCTCTGAAACGCGCCAACATCATATCGATGATCTGGCTTTCAGGCAGGCCACGCGCAAACTGATAGCTGTCAGGAAAGAGAAAGCCTTCCAAGCTGGGCGCATTCACGCCACGCTTCTTGGCTTCGGCAGGGTCTAAGGCCAACTTCAAAAACACAGCTGCGTCAGCCAACTTTCTATCAGCTAAACGCTGGCCCATCTGATAGGCGCTCAAGCCTTCAGGCATCGTAACGCGGCGCTGCAGAGCCTTGCCTGAGACCAGGTAGTCGACTACTTGAGCCGCGCTCAAGTGTCGGGGTATCTCGTATTCCCCTGCCTTGAGATGGCGCGCCTCACCTTTCAACGTGGCGGCAATGCGAAATGCCCAGGCGCTGCGAACGGCCCCTGCTTTCTCAAGCTCGCGGCCTATGCCTGCCACCCCATAGCCTGCCGGCACGCTCACCTCGACCACTTCGTTTTCACTACCAGGCGCAGAAGCCAAATAAGAAAGTAAAGCCAAGACGAAACCCGCGACAGCCATACCCACGAGTGTGCCTAGCCAGAGCTTTTTCATTACACGCCCGGATGAAAGCGCCGGGCATCCATAAAGCCCTGCAAGATCATGCCCGCGGCCACGGCATCTTCTCGGCCGCGCTTGCCTTTGCCGGTGTGCTTGATACCCGCTTCGGTGAGTGCCTGACCCGCGCTTTGCGAGCTAAGGGTCTCATCCCAAAAATGGATCGAAATCTCAGGCTTAAGCTCGGCCCCTAGCTTCTCGGCAAAATCTCGAATTTTCTTGGTCTGAGCGCTTTCTTGGCCGCCTCGCAGAGGCAAGCCAATCACCACGGCGTCGCAATCTTCTTCATCGATCAATTCAGCCACTTGCTTCACAGCCCTATCTAAAGAGTGCACCGCCAAGAAACCACCCGGCAGCACCATCGAGCTGCCAAGATCCAATTGATTGGCAAAGGCAAAACCCACCCGCTTCTCACCCATATCTAAGCCAATCACGCGGCGCATGCTTAGCTTAAGAGCTTTTCGAGAACTTGCGGGGCAGCCGCCAATGCAGCCGCCAACTTAGCAGGCTCCTTGCCGCCGGCTTGTGCCAAGTCTGGCCTGCCACCGCCTCGGCCACCCATGATCGCGGCTAACTCAGCCACCAACTTGCCGGCAGAGACACGCGAAGTCAGATCAGCGCTCACGGCAACGACAACAGCTGCCTTCTCTTCATTCTTGCAGCCAAGCACCGCGATACCACTGCCCATACTGTCTCGCAGCCGCTCAGCCCAGGTCTTCAGACTACTTTCGTCGGCATCAAGCAGATCGGCACTCACTAATTTAATTCCCTTGACCTCTGTGGCTGTGGCCAAAAGTTGCTCAATCGACACGCCCGAACCCTGAGTCTTCAGCTTTTCGATTTGCTTAAGCAGCTCTTTTTCTTTTTCAAGAACCTTCTCAATACGCGGGCCCAGCTCTGAGAGCGGGGTTTTAAGGCGAATAGCCAAGCTTTGCAGCAGTTGGCGCTCTTTGACGCTTTCTTCATAGGCAGCTTCACCCGCCACCGCCTCGATGCGTCTCAGACCGGCGCTCACAGAACCTTCGCTGAGTATACGAAACGCACCGATTTCACCCGTGTGGGCCAAGTGGGTTCCACCGCAAAGCTCTTTGCTGTATTGGCCAAAGGCCACCACGCGCACCGTGTCGCCATACTTCTCGCCAAAGAGCGCCATGGCGCCCTCTTCTTTGGCCTGCTTGATGGGCATCTCTTTGATATGCGACTCGGCATTGGCCATGGCCCAGAGATTGACCTGGCGCTCGACTTCTTCTTTCTCTGATTCGCTCAGTCCCTTGCTATGTGAAAAGTCAAAACGTAGGCGCTCGGGCCCAACGAGCGAGCCACCCTGATGCACGCTCTCACCAAGGACCTTGCGCAAAGCCGCGTGCAAAAGGTGCGTGGCGCTATGATGTCTTTGGATGGCCTTGCGGCGGCGCAAATCAACGCGAGCAGCCAGCTCGTCGCCAACCTTAAGCGCGCCCTGGCTAATCTTGCAGCGGTGCACAATGACATCGCCACCAGCCCGGCGCAGCGTGTCGAGCACCTCGGCTTGAACAGACTTGCCTTCTAAAATACCCGAGTCACCGACCTGGCCACCTGATTCGCCATAAAACGGAGAGCTGTCGAGCATCACTTCGACGTTTTCACCCTCGGCTGCATTATCGACAGGCTGCCCATTCTTAAGAATGGCCATAACTTTGGCCGAACCATCATTTGTGTTATAGCCAATGAACTGGGTCTTGCCCAACTCAGTTGCCAGCTTGCCATAGGCGCTCTCATCGGCGCCCATGGTGCCTGTCCAAGCAGCCCGAGCGCGTTCGCGTTGGGCCTCCATTTGGACATCGAATTCTTCTTGATCGATGGCCAAGCCCTGCTCAGACGCCACCTCAGCCGTAAGTTCCAACGGAAATCCAAACGTATCGTAAAGCTTGAAACAATCAGCACCTGACAGATGCCCGAGGTTTGAGCTTTTAGCCTTGGCCACCATGTCTTTGAGAATGCCCAAACCTTGGTCGAGAGTTTTTACAAAGCGCTCTTCTTCAGCTTTGAGAGCCGTAGCAATGGCCTTCTCACGTTCATTGAGCTCTGGATAAGCCGCCGACATGAGCTGTTGCACCACTGGCAAGAGTTCATGCAAGAAAGGCCTTTCAAGACCTAGAAGCCTGCCATGGCGGGCAGCGCGACGAAAAATACGGCGCAAGACATAGCCACGGCCTTCGTTGCTTGGCAGCACTCCATCGGCCACCAAAAAAGCCGAAGCCCGCAAATGTTCAGCGATCACGCGCAGCGAGAAATCTTTGGTCTTATCTTGCCCATAGCTTGTCTTGGCGACTTCAGCCGCAGCACGAATAATGGGCTGAAAAAGATCTGTGTCAAAGTTGCTAATCACACCCTGCTTAACGGCTGCCAAACGCTCTAAACCCATGCCCGTGTCAATATTCTTTGATTTCAAGGGCAGCAGCTTGCCGTCGGCCTGACGATCAAACTGGGTGAAAACGTTATTCCAGATTTCTATATAGCGGTTACCGCCATTTTCAAGATCACCTTCTTTAACGCCTGGGTCAGCCTCGCGGCCAAAGTCGTAGTAAATCTCACTGCAAGGGCCACAAGGGCCGGTGGGGCCCATGATCCAAAAATTTGAATCTTCGCCCAAGCGAATGATGCGCTCAGGCGCCACACCCAGCTTCTTCCAAATCTCTATCGCTTCGGAATCATCACGAAAAACCGAGATGTGCAACTTGGCCGCGTCGAGGGCGAGCCAATTTTTATGAGTAAGATATTCCCAGGCCCAAGCGATGGCATCTTCTTTAAAATAATCGCCAAAGCTGAAATTACCTAACATTTCAAAAAATGTATGATGCCGATAGGTGCGGCCCACGTTTTCGATATCTTTAGTACGTATACACTTTTGCACAGAAGCTGCCCGGGTGTACTCAAGCTTTACTTCGCCCAAGAACATCGGCTTAAAAGGCACCATGCCGGCCACCGTGAATAACAAACTGGGGTCATCAGGAATAAGCGACGACGAGGGGCGCAAGGTATGGCCCTTGCCCTCAAAGAATTTCAAAAAGCTCGCACGCAGTTCTGACGAGTTCATGCACTTCCCTTTCGCATCGCGGCCAGCATCTCTCGAACCGCGCTTTTTATACCCACCATCACTGAGCGCGCCACCAAAGCGTGCCCTATATTTAAATCAAGCATGCCCCGAATCGCTGCCACGGGCCTGACGTTTTCAGGCTTCAAACCATGGCCTGCGTTCACCTTTAAGCCCAAAGCTTGGGCTAGGCTGGCAGCTGCTTGTAGGCGAGCTAGTTCGCGCTTCGCCCCTTTAGAACCGCCGCGCGCATACGCGCCCGCATAAGCGCCGGTATGCAGCTCAATCAAAGGCGCACCGCTCTCATAAGCAGCCCAGACTTGGCGAGCTTGAGGATCAATAAAGAGGCTAACTTCAGCGCCACTCTTTTTCAAGCGCTTCACGCCGGCCCTTACTTTCGAAAGCTGGCCTGCCACGTTTAAGCCACCCTCTGTCGTCAGCTCTTGGCGTTTTTCAGGAACCAAGGTCACTTCTTCAGGTTTCACCTGCAAAGCCACGCGTATCATGGCGGGGGTCAGGGCCATCTCTAAATTCAATTTGCCGCGCACCGACCTTTTGAGTCGCGTGAGGTCGTGATCTTGAATATGGCGGCGGTCTTCACGCAAGTGCACCGTGATGCCAATGGCACCCGCTGCCTCAGCGGCGCGCGCAACTTCGACCGGATCTGGCCGTTCTTCCCTGCGTGCTTGGCGAAGAGTGGCGATATGATCGACATTGACGCAAAGTTTTGCCATGTCTAGCCCTTCACCGTCGCCGCGATGCTTTGAGCCAAAGCATCAATGCGTGATTTTGAATCGCCCTCGATCATAATGCGCAGTTTGGGCTCGGTGCCGCTCATGCGGACCAGCACGCGACCTTGGCGGCCCAGAATCTTCTCGGCAGCTTTGATGGCCTTTGCCAGTGCGCCTTTTTTGGGGTCAACGGGCTTAGGCACCTTTACATTCAGCAAGACCTGGGGCGTATCCGTCATAAAAGACGCCAGTTCAGTGAGCAGCTTGCCACTTTCTTTCATAACACGCAGGGCTTGCAAGGCGGTGACCAGACCATCGCCCGTGCTGGCATGGCGGGCAAAAATCACATGACCTGATTGCTCGCCGCCTAAGACATAGCCGCCACGGCGCATTTCAGCCAAGACATAGCGGTCGCCCACGGCTGTACGCTTGACCTTGATGCCAGCTTCATTCATGGCACGTTCAAAACCCAAATTGCTCATGACCGTGGCAACAATCGTACGCTTAGCCAATTCACCTTTGTCTTTCAGGTGCAGGGCGCAAAGTCCCACAATGCGGTCGCCATCAACCAAATTGCCGCGCTCATCAGCCAAAATAACGCGATCGCCATCACCATCATGCGCCACGCCCATGTCAGCCCCCAGACGCACCACGGCCTCTCGCATAGCACGGGGGTCGGTGGACCCGCAAGCATCATTGATATTTCGGCCATTGGGCAGATCATGCAAAACGGTCACACGCGCGCCCAGTCTGCGAAGCACTTCAGGTGTGGTGAGGTAGGTTGCGCCATGGCCGCAATCGACGACGATGTGCAGGTTTCTAAGATTAAGATTCTCTGGCACGGTGGTCAAAGCCTGCTGGCAATAAGCTTCTTGCGCATGGGGTTCTTCGAGAACCTGGCCAACATCAGCGCCACGGGCAGCGACTTTATCGATAGCCTTACCAAAAAAAAGCGCTTCGATTTTGCTTTCAAGGGCATCACTCAGCTTCTCGCCCTTCGACGAGAAAAACTTAATGCCATTGTCTTCGAAACTATTATGCGAAGCCGAGACCACCACCCCCGCGTCGGCCTGATAACGTTGCGTCAAATAAGCGATAGCCGGCGTGGGCAAAACCCCTAGGCGCAGCACATCGACGCCCGCCGACGAGATGCCCGCCACTAAGGCGCCTTCGAGCATTTCACCCGACAGACGCGTATCACGACCAATCACAATTTTGGGCCTACGATGCCGGCTCTTAAAGAAAATAGCGCCGGCCTTGCCTAGGCGGAAGGCGACTTCTGGCGTGACCGGCCAAACATTAGCCAAACCACGTATGCCGTCAGTTCCAAACAAGCGTCTCAAGCTTTCCTCTTTTCAGTAACAAAATAATTTAGGGGCTGAGGCTTATGACGAGTCAGCTCGCTGGCAACCGCGGCCACCCGAGCCATTTCTTTTACATCATGAACCCTAATCATACGCGCTCCACTCATGATGCAAGCTGTGACAGCGGCTGCCGTGCCCTCCAGCCGCTCTTCGACCGGCAGGTCGCCCAAAGCCGCGCCGATAAAACTCTTGCGCGAAGGCGCCATCAGCACCGGATATCCAGAAGTAAAACCTGCCATCAATGCATAATTATCTGACACGTGCTTGCCAAAACCTAGGCCGGGGTCAACCCAGATCGCCTTAGAATCAATGCCCGCGGCCAAGGCCTTTTGAGCCAGCACATTCAGGGCTTCAGCCACCAAACCGCAAACGCCGCGCTCGTGATATGAGTAGTTAGCCTTCTCATCGACAGACCAAGCCGCGTCTTGGGGCGCCTGACTGCGATGCATAAGTACCACTCCGCAGCCTGCATTCGCTACCAATCTTGCCATTTTCGGATCTTGGCGCAAGGCCGAGACATCGTTGACCATGCAAGCGCCTAGCTTGAGCGCAGCAGCGGCTAGTTCTGATTTCTGAGTATCGATGGACCAAGCCAAATCAGGCAGCTCACGAACTAGGGCCTCGACTACAGGCAGCACGCGCGCCAATTCTTCTTGAACGCCAATAGGCGCTGCGCCCGGGCGCGTAGACTCGCCACCGATATCAATGAGGTCGGCGCCTTCTTCCAGCATGGCCTTAACGCGAGTCAAAGCCGCTTGAGGCGTAGCAAAGCTGCCGCCATCAAAAAAACTATCGGGTGTCAAATTTAAGACACCCATGATGAGCGGCCTTTGCTGGCTCAGAGCCAATAATTTTAAGTAGCGATCCTGCATGTCTTTAAACGCGAAACGCCAGGGAGTGCCCCCGGCGCCTGCACGCGATTCCCTCTTGTGAAGAGCCGCCCATCACCCTGCTTTTTGCAGCAGGGCCAGGACCTCTTTGCGGGTGACGTCACTATCAGCAAAAATTCCGCGCACGGCGGATGTGACCATGACCGCGCCCGCTTTGCGCACGCCCCGCATGGTCATACAAAGATGCTCGGCCTCAATCACCACGATGGCGCCCTGAGGTTTGAGCACTTCCATGTTGGTGTTGGCCACATCGCCCGTCAGCCGTTCTTGAACCTGCGGCCTGCGTGACAACACGTCGACCAAACGGGCCAATTTGCTCAAGCCCGATAGCCGACCCTTGGAAGGTATATAACCAACATGCGCTTTGCCAATGAACGGCAATAGGTGATGTTCACACATGCTTTGAAACGGTATGTCTTTGAGCAGGACCATTTCTTCGTGCGACTCGTTCTTGAAAATCTTAAAAACCTTTTTAGGATCTTGCTTCAGGCCACCAAAAACCTCAGCGTACATCTTGGCCACGCGTTTGGGCGTTTCGAGCAAGCCTTCGCGCTGAGGGTCCTCGCCAATAGCCAGCAAGATCTCTTTGACAGCCTTTTCAATACGCTTGACGTTCACGCAGGCTGGGGCAGGGCTGGGGCCCCGCCGGCGCCAGGCTTTGGCTTTGGCGTGACGGCCGTTGCGGCAGCACCCGTCGTGCCACCCGTGCTGCTCTTACCCGACTTAGCTTTGGGCGGGCCGTCTTTGGGCTTAAGGCCCAAAAGTTCATCCAGCTCATAGCCTTCCACCACTTCTTTTTCTAGCAGTATCTTAGCCAGCTTATCGAGCACTTTGCGGTTTTTACCGAGGATCCCAGCTGCCTTTTTCTCAGCTTGCTCGACAAGGCGGCGAACTTCGCCATCAATGGTCTCAGCCGTCTTTTCAGAATAGTTGCGCTCTTTAGCCCAATCGCGGCCAATAAAGACTTCTTGCGTGCCCGAAAAACTCACGCTGCCAACTTTGTCGCTCATGCCAAAGCGCATCACCATATTGCGCGCAAGTTTCGTCGCGCTCTCGAGATCAGATGCCGCGCCCGTCGAAAGCTCGCCAAAGACCAACTTTTCAGCCGCACGACCGCCCATGGTCATGGACAGGTCAGATTCGAGCTCGAGCTTATTACGCGTAAAGCGGTCTTCTTTGGGCGACGACATCGTATAACCCAGCATGGCAAAACCGCGAGGGATGATGCTAATTTTTTGAATCGGGTCTGAATTGGGTTGCAAGCGGCCCACTAAAGCATGCCCGGCCTCGTGGTAAGCCGTCGAACGCTTTTCTTTGTCGGTCATGATGCGACTGCGGCGTTGCGGACCAGCAAACACGCGATCGATGGCCTCGGTCAGATCATCCATGGTGACAGACTTTTTACCACGCCGAGCCGCCAAGAGAGCGCCTTCGTTGATCAAGTTTGCCAAGTCTGCGCCGCTGAATCCCGAGGTGCGTTGCGAAATCACCAAAAGGTCGACATCCGGTGATAGCACCACCAGTCGTGAGTGCACTTTTAAGATAGCTTCACGGCCCTTAAGATCAGGGCGGTCAACCGTCACTTGACGGTCAAAACGCCCAGGCCGGATGAGCGCCGGGTCGAGCACGTCAGGACGATTCGTAGCCGCCATAATGATGACGCCCGAATTAGCTTCAAAACCGTCCATCTCAACCAACATGGCATTGAGCGTCTGTTCACGCTCATCGTGGCCACCGCCCAAGCCCGCGCCGCGATGGCGCCCCACGGCGTCGATCTCATCGATAAAGATAATGCAAGGCGCCTGCTTTTTGCCTTGTTCGAATAGATCTCGCACACGGCTGGCGCCCACGCCCACGAACATCTCGACAAAATCAGAACCCGAAATGCTAAAGAAAGGACGACCCGCTTCGCCAGCCACAGCCCGCGCCAACAAAGTCTTGCCCGTGCCCGGGGGGCCCAAAAGCAAAACGCCCTTGGGGATCTTGCCCCCTAATTTCTGGTACTTGCCCGGGTCTTTAAGAAAATCGATAATCTCAGCCAACTCTTCTTTAGCTTCTTCAACACCCGCAACATCGGCAAAGGTCACACGGCCCTGATTGCCTTGCAGCATCTTGGCGCGGCTCTTGCCAAAGGCCATGGCCCCGCCCGGCCCGCCACCTTGCATGCGGTTGAGTATGAAGAACCAAATAAAGATCAGCAGTAAGATCGGACCCCAGGACATAAGAAATTGAAAGATGATCTGGCCCACCGACATTTCAGCGGCCTTAATACTCACGCTCACGCCACCGCGGCGCAGCGAATTAAAAAGTTCTTGATCTGATGCAGGCGCCATCAACTCGTATTCTGATTTGTCCTTGAGCTTGCCCTTAACGGTATAGCCTTGATTGGCTTCACGCGCGCTGACGACAGCGGTATCGACCTCTTTTTTCTCTACGAGTTCGAGAAAGCGGCTGTAATTAAGGTCCTGCGAACGCTGGCCGCTACTCTTGTCGACATAGCTCATGGCAAACATCATGGCCAAGAACAAGAGTGACCAAAAAGCCACGGTTTTCATCGCATTGTTATTCATGAAAGCCCTTATTTATTAAAGAAAAATAGCGCCGGGATAGAGACGTTAGCACAGGGCCCAAGTCGGGTCAAGGCAGGCTCCCCCATTAGGTTTATCTACGCAAATGAAGTCTTTTTCGCCTGATCTCTAAATAAAAACCCTGCTTTAGATCAGTCCGGCCTTGGCCGGCCTCAGCCAGCGCCAAAGCGCGCGCCAAAAGAGCCTCATCCAACGCCAGGCGGGGTTGCAAGGCCATGATCCAGAGCATAAGCAAGAGCGGCTTCAGGGCTGGACTGAGCTTCTTAAAACCCGGCAGGTCTAAGGCTTGACCTTGGCGCAAAACCAGCAGTTTCTCTTCCCCCAGCTCGCGCACAACTTCACCGAGGTCTCGAATGCGACGTGTAAAAGCCGCCAAGCGAAGAATCGCCCCCGGCAAGACCTTCTCAAAAAGAGGCAGGGCTTTATGGCGCAAGACATTGCGCTTGCTAAGCGCTGTCGCATTGCTGGCGTCTTCACGCCAATGCACGCCCATGCTCTTTAAATAATTCTTGAGAACTCGCGGATCTAACTCTAAGAACGGCCGCGCCAGAGTCAGGCCTTGCACTTTGCTTTCAGGCCGCATGCCGCCCGCGCCGCGCACACCTGATCCGCGAATTAAATTCAGCAGCAAGGTTTCAGCCTGGTCAGCGGCGTGATGCCCCAAAAAGACGCGGCGGGCCTTAAACTTTTTAATGGCACGGGCATAGCAAGCCAAGCGCCAGGCGCGAGCCTTTTCTTCGATACCTGTCTTAGCATTTAATTTGCCCCGGTAAATAACTAGCGGCACGCGCCAGCGCTTGCAAAGCTTCTTCACATAGTCAGCGTCAGCCTTTGACGCATGACCCCGCAGACCATGATCACCATGCAAAGCTGCTAATTTAAAACCATGGGTTTGGGCAAACGTCTGCATACTAGCGAGCAAGGCTAACGAATCAGCGCCGCCCGACACGGCTGCAAGAAGCGTCTCGCCCCGAGACACAGGAAAAACTTCAAAATGATTTTTCAGAGCCTGATCAAGCGGGCTCTGAGCCAAAGGCTGCACAATTGCCTCGTATAAAAAAAGACGACCCACGAGGGGTCGTCTTTAAATGGTAGCGGGAGAGGGACTTGAACCCCCGACCCATGGTTTATGATACCATTGCTCTAACCAGCTGAGCTACCCCGCCACAAGGGTGCAAATCGTAGCAAAGAGGGGCATAGATGGCAAGACGCCTGTTTTTGCCTGCTCATTAAAACAGAATCTGCGCCCCGGCCCGGGCCATGGGCATATTCAAACCGAAATAGTTGCGAGCAATTTGTGTGGCCAAAGGGCCGCGCCACGAGCCTTGCGTACCCAGCCAGATATAGCCGCCTTCG
>CAZFUM010000018.1:0-23261 GCA_964521965.1 uncultured bacterium
CATCTCATAGTCAAAGCTGGCGTAACCCTTGGTGATCGACTTGAGCTTGTCGAAGAAGTCCATCACCACTTCACCCAGGGGTAGGTGATAAGTCAGCTGCACGCGGGTGGGCGAGAGATATTTATTGTCGACCTGCAAACCACGGCGATCCATGCAGAGCTTCATGACAGCGCCCACAAACTCGCTGGGCATGATGAGCGTTGCCTTAATAAAGGGCTCTTCGATCTTGAGTATCTCAGCAACTGACGGCAATTTGGCCGGGTTATCTACTTTAACGGTCTCGCCATTGGTCTTGGTAACGTGATATTCGACCGAGGGGGCCGTAGCGATGAGGTCAATGCCATATTCGCGTTCAAGGCGTTCTTGCACAATTTCCATATGCAAAAGGCCTAAGAAGCCGCAGCGAAAGCCGAAACCCAAGCCTACGCTGGTCTCGGGCTCAAACTGAAAGGCCGAATCTGAAAGGCTGAACTTTTCCATGGCGTCACGCATATCTTCGTATTTGTCAGCTTCAACCGGAAAGAGGCCTGCGAATACCATGGGTTGGACTTTTTTATAACCCGGCAAGGCCTCGGTGGCAGGCCGCTTGGCGTCGGTAAGCGTATCGCCCGCATTCACGTCACCTGCGGTCTTAATGCCGGCAATGACATAACCTACTTCGCCCACGCTGAGGGACTCACGTGGGCTTGGCTTGGGGGCCATGACCCCCATCTCTAGCACCTCGTACTCGCGCCCCGTGAGCATCATTCGAATAAGCTGCCGATGATGAATCTCGCCCGACATGATGCGCATATAGATGATGACCCCACGATAGGGATCAAACTGTGAATCAAAGATAAGGGCGCGTAGTGGCGACTGCTCGTCACCCTTGGGCGCGGGAATTTTAGCCACAATTCGTTCTAAGATTTCTGAAATACCCAGGCCTTCTTTGGCCGACGCAGGTATAGCCTGACTAGCGTCAATACCAATATGCTCCTCGATCTCGGCCCGTGCGCCCTCGACATTGGCACCGGGTAAATCGATCTTATTGATCACGGGTATGACTTCAAGACCGTGATCAATGGCCAAATAGGCGTTAGCCATGGTCTGGGCCTCGACACCTTGCGAAGCATCAACAATAAGCAGGGCGCCTTCACAGGCCGCCAGTGAACGCGAGACTTCGTAGTTAAAGTCAACATGACCGGGTGTATCGATGAGATTAAGCACATAGGTCTGGCCATCCTTGGCCTTGTAGTTCAGGCGCACAGCCTTGGCTTTGATGGTGATGCCCCGCTCGCGCTCTAAGTCCATGGCGTCAAGGAGTTGCTCTTTCATATCGCGCTTTTCAACCGCGCCGGTAAACTCAAGCAAGCGATCAGCCAGCGTCGATTTGCCGTGGTCAATATGGGCGATAATGCAGAAATTGCGTATTAGGGACGGGTTCATGTATCCTATGGGCTAAAGAAGGCGGTATTGTAGCAGGGCCGCCCATGAATGAAAAGGAGACCTCATGAAAGCATGGATATCGGGAATCTTGTTCTTAGGCCTCGGACTGCTGGCAAGCCAAGTGCCGGCCGCGGCCAAATATCCGCAAGCCATCATCACCTTAGAAAAAGGCGGGAAAATCACGCTCGAACTCTACCCTGACAAGGCCCCTAAAACAGTCGAGAATTTCATCAAGCTGGCGACCCAGGGCTTTTACCATGGCCTGACTTTTCATCGCCGTGTCGAGGGCTTTGTGATACAGGGCGGGGACCCCAATGGCAACGGCACAGGCGGTCCAGGCTATACCATTGAGGCCGAGTTCAATAGCAGCCCCCATGATCGCGGCGCCTTGGCCATGGCCCGCTCAGCAGACCCCAACTCGGCTGGCTCACAGTTTTACATTTGTCTGGCTCCGGCCCATTCATTAGACGGAAATTACACCGTTTTTGGCAAGGTCATCAAAGGCATGGACGTCGCAGACAAGGTCAAAGTCGGGGACAGGATGAAGAGCATTAGAATCAAAAAATAGTTTAGAAATCAAAATCTAAATTGCGGGTCTCAAGCCGGGTCCTTCTTTGGGCCCGGGCTTTTTCACCCCGATGGCCAGCAATCACCTTGGCGCGACCCACCACCATTGACGAAGCCGGATAAAGCAGATTTGTTTTTCGGCCCACCAAAATTCCTTGCTCAATATTGCGTAGCATCTCTTTGCGCGTCTTGAAATCTTTCATCTCAACATAGGCTGAGCCAATCTCAAAGCGGCTGTGCGCGTCAGAGCCCGCAGCATAGGGCTTACCATGACGACGCGCATAATTCTGAGCCTTGACGTCATCTGAACGCAACAAGCCGCGGCTATTCCAACCTTCGATCAAATCGACCTGATCGATCACCGTATCTAAGACCGGTTTGCGAAGACGCATAAAGACGCCCGAGGCAAAAGGGTGGGGAATATAGACCATGCCTTTTTGCTGACGAATGCGCCGAATGGTTTCGTGCGCGCTTAGGTTGGGCGGTATGCGTTCTTTGAGAAACAGGCCGCTAATCTCGCCATCTCGGGTCCTAATTTCTTCACCCACAATCACCTTAAACGGCGCCATCTTCTGCAGGCGTTTGGCTCCATCAATCTCATTATGGTCTGTGACCGCCACGCAATTAATACCTCGCCGCACACAAGCCTCAATAAAATCATCCAACTTAAGAATGCTGTCATGCGAGTAAAGCGTGTGAGTGTGCAGATCAAGCCGTAGAGTCTTCATGGATTGGCTTCCTGTGGTCGTGCCTCTGCCAGCTCAGCTGCCAGGCGTTGACGGCGTCTCGAATCTAAACGCCCATAGGTCTCGGTGGGTATGCTGCTACGCAAACCAAAGTAGTATCGCCAGGCGCCCCATTCAAGTGTGGGGTCATAAGCAAAGGGCTCTTGATTCTCATCTACCCCAGCTTGCACGCTGATCTCGAGAATTTTTTGAGGTGAGAGAAAATACTCGAGCTTAGTAAGCCAAGCATTGCCCCTAACTTCGCGCTCCTTCTGACCCAGGGTCTGGCTGCGAGCTGAATTCACATCATCCTCACCAAAAATAAAGAGCTGCCCCGAGGCATAAAGATCTTTATAGAGGCTCTTGCCGGCTTCCATGACCAAAGTGGGGCTACCCAAGCTGATGGCTGATTGCGAGGTGCCCCCAGCACCTTTGCCAAACTTCGGCGCCAAGCGTATGTAGTCTAGCCCTTGAGCGCCTAACACTTTGAAGCCGCGGTTAGCCAACTTTTTGAGTTCACTTGACGCCAAGCGCCCCACTTGGTTACTGACCAACTGACCTAGGGTCACACGCGAGCCCGATGTAGGCGCTACGCCCACCGTGCTAAGCTCACCGGGATCTTGATCATGCATAGGGTCACCCAAAAGCAGCAAACTCAAAATGGCCATGCGTTCACGCTCGTGATCAGCCATCAAAGGCGGGTCGCTGCTAAAGTCGAGTTTGTAGTTGAGTAATGCGTTCTGCAAGCCCGCAGCTTCTAGTTCTAAGGGTTTTAAAGGTACCACATCAAGAATGACTTTAACGGGCTTGGCTTCTGCTCGCCCCGTACTGGCATTGTCACGGTAATAACGCAATTGAGCCGTGGCCTTAAGCTCGATATCAGCCCTCAGACCGCCCTTGAAATCGATATGCGGAGGCTTGAGATCTGGCTTGATGATAAAGTCATTTTCTTGAAAGGTCAGCAAGCCACGTTCAACCGCCAAGGTGCCCAGCAATGAGACCTTGGGGACTTGCCCCTGCACCGAAAGATCTTGGCTGGTGGGCCTAAATTTGAATTCCATACTAGGATTGCGCAAAGATTCTTCGGCCGAGGCCAAGCCGGATTGGATCAACTTGACGGGATCTAAAGTTATGTCCACGCCCTTGCTGTGAAGTTTTTTCAGCCAAACGTTTTCATCCAGGCCAATGTGCAGATCGAGGACCACTTGGTAAGGACTGCGTTTAGCCCCAAGTTCAGGCTCTTCTTTCCCTTTTTCGCCACCTTCCAGCCGAAATACCGTGTCATGAAAGCGTACCCCGCCCTCAGCTTGTAAGCCCTCAGGACCATTCAAAGTTAGCATCAGATCTGACAAAGCCAAATAGCCCGCGCTGGCGATGCCGGCGTCCTCGAGCTTGATACCCTGGGTGTCGGTGTCTGCCTTGAGTTGGCCGCGAGGTAGCAGGCCCGCTGAAAAATCAAGCTCGCCACTCATCAAGAAAATGCCGTCACTACGAAACGAAAGATTCTCAATCACCACCGATTTCTCTTTGAACCAGGCCTGGAATTCGCCCTGACGCAGTTGCGGCAAATAAGCTTTCATTCGAGCATCAAAATCTTTCAGCTCCGCCCAGCCTTCCCAATTACGTGAGCGCGGGCTGCCACTCAATTTTAAATCAAGATCAAAACGACCCTGAGCTTTCTTAAAAAGCCGACTGACTCTGAGGCCAGCCATATCAGCGCTTATCTTGGCACTCATACCTTGCCCACTGCCATCGGCTGCCAAACGTCCTTGGGCCTCGAAACTGGTTTCTTTACCTGCGGGCTTAAGTAGCAAACGAAAGGGCGCGCCAGGCTTGCCCAAAACCCAATCTGCGCCCAACTCTGCCAGGCCTTTTGCCTCGAAGGGTATGCGACTGCCTTTGGCCAACCAACGCGACTCAGACAGAAACCATATCCCTTGCAAGCTACGCACATCCAGCACCAGATCAGGCTTACGCATAGGACCTTCAATGCCAATACGGCAGCTTAACTCAGCCTCAAGACTCTTGGCCAAGTAGGCGCCCACTTTGCGCAGCCTAGGCCCACTAATCTCAGTTTCTGCAGAAGACGAAAGGGCCCGGGCCATCGCGCGAAGCGGAAAATGATCTAAGACCAACTCGCCGCCTTCAATACGCGCGCCGGGCGCGCCAAAGTGTAGAGTGCTATGAGCTTTAAGACGCTGGCCCCAGGCCTGAAGGCCCAGGCTCAGCGACTTGCCTTTTATTTGGGCGCTAAGCTCAAGCTCGCCGAGCTTCTCAGTGCCCCAGGCGCTATCTTCGCTGCGAAATATCGCCGTCACGATGGGTTGGCGCAAAGGCCCGCTGACTTGCGCCTCGAGCTTGGCCCTGCCGCTGAGTGGCAAATAATGCTTTTTGTTCCAGGCCACATCAGCCAATGCTACCCCGGGTGCAGTAAAGCTGGCCTCGAGGCGACCCTCACGCGAACCGCCCTTTTTACGCGGGAACTCAATCTCAGCCGTGGCCGACACCGGGCTGCCCCAAAGCTGGCCCCGCAAGTTCAGCACCTTGAGCACATGGGTGTCCATACTTAGCTCAGCATGAGCTTGCTGCAGACTCACCCCCGCAATATCAAATTCAGGCGCCTGCAAGATGCCCCTGATCTCAGGCTCTGCAGCACGACCTGTGGCCGTGAGGGCCAGCGAAGCATCGCCTGCCAAACGCAGCGAAGCCAAGCCCCTAATCTGGCGTGAAAGTTCTTGCAGGGGCACTCGCGGGTTGCTGAGGTGCAGTTCAAGGCGAGGGGCTTTGTAGTCATCTAAGCGTCCATTGGCCACCCACATGGACCCCAAAAAACGAGCACGCAGGTCGGTCACGCGCAAGCCGTAGCGATCAAAGGCTAGGCGCCCCTTGAGGCCGCCCAAGGGCTCAGCCACACCCGGGATACGCAATACGCCTTCATCCACATCTGCTTGGCCTGAAAAATCAATCTCGGACTCGCCACGATCGAGGGCACGCACGCTCATGCTAGCCTGACCACCCGTAAATGCCAGGCCGCCTCGAGGAAACATGTAATTAAAATAAGATTCGAGGGACACACTCTTCAGGTCTGCGCGGGCATAGAAAGTCTCGGCTTGGGCGTTCCATTCACCGGCCAGAGTCAAGTTCTCACGCTTACGGCCCTCGGTGCGGCCTGACAACGAAAAGACCACCAGGGGAAAGGCGCGTGTGTCGAGCTGGCCCTGCACGCCCTCGATGGCTGATTGAAAATCACGAGCCTCGTCATTAAAAATAATCTCAGAATCTTGCAAAGAAAGCCGCGTCGCCAAGGCCGCCACCCCGCCGCCCTGGCGCTTGGCCTTCGATGTGCGCTTATCGGGCAGTACGAGAACCTGGCGAATATTCCACTCGCCTTTCTTAGACCGAAGCATAAAGAAGCGCGTACCCTTGAGTGTGACCGAATCGAGCGATTCAAGCAGGGGGCGACGGCCTCGCAGCACTTCCCACAGCCTAAAGTGCATGCGCACACGGTCAACGGTAAGTACAGGTAGGCGGTTGCCGTTCTCGCGCACCGCCAGTACGCGAAGGTCTGTGACTTCGGCATAGCTCAGCAAATCGGTGCGAAAAAGCCCAAAGCGCACTTCGCCCTTGAAGAGCGGACCTAACTCGCGTTTAAGAGTGAAATTAACCAGGGGGGTGGCCAAGCCTAGACGTAAGCCAACCCAAAGGGCCAGGGGCAATACGACGGTCAACAGCGCAAGGCCCGCAAATAGCCAGCCCCAACGAATTCGCAACGGTCCAGACATGGCGGTCTACTCTGCCAGGGCCAGGCGGCCCAGTTCACTATCTCGCAGGTAAGCTCTAATCTCAGCGCCTGTGCTCAGCGTCAGGGCATGCTTGGCTAGCGCTTCGGCATCGCGAAAGTGGGCTCCGCGAATGACTTTTTTAACAGAAGAAAGTGACGAGCCTGACATGGACAAACTATCGACGCCCAGACCCAAGAGCACTAAAGCATAAAGCGGGTCAGCCGCCATCTCACCACAAACACTTAAATTCACCTTGCCCTTGCGTGACTCGTCAGTGATGTAGCGCATGGTACGCAACATGGCCGGGTGCAAGGGGTCATAAAGATAGGCAATACGCTCATTGCCCCGGTCGACCGCCATGGTGTACTGAATCAGGTCATTGGTACCCACAGAGAAAAAATCACACTCTTTGGCCAGCAGGTCAGCGATCAGGGCTGCCGAAGGCACCTCGACCATGGCGCCCACCTGAAGCTTTTCATCATAAGGCACCCCACGCTTGGCCAGGTCACGTTTGACTTCAGATAAGATCTGGTTAGCCTGGCGTAGTTCTTCAAGCCCCGAGATAAGCGGGTACATCAAGCGCAACTTGCCATAATGGCTGGCGCGCAAGATGGCGCGCAGTTGCACTTTGAAAATGAAAGTGTGAGCCAAGCAAAGTCGTATAGCGCGCAAACCCAAATAGGGGTTCATTTCATTCGCCAGGCCCAAGTGCGCCAAAAACTTGTCGCCACCTAAGTCTAATGTACGAACGGTAACCACATGCGGGTCGCAGGCTCGTAGAGCCATGCGATAAGCCTGAAATTGTTCTTCTTCAGTGGGCAAGTTGTGACGATTGAGAAAAAGAAACTCGGTGCGAAAAAGGCCCACGCCCTCGGCGCCTTTTTCCATGGCACCACGCGCCTCTTCAGGCAAATCAATGTTGGCTTGCAAAGAAAGGCGATGTCCATCTTTGGTGACCGCAGGCAATCGGCGCAAACGGCGCAAGGCTTGCTCACGCTGCTGTAACTCGCGCTGGCGATTCTTATAATGAGCCAGAGTCTCTTTGTCGGGGTTGACCACCAAGGCCCCGCTGACCCCGTCTAAGATCACAAGATCGCCCGTCTTGACGTGACGCGTGGCGCTCTCAAGCCCAACCACAGCCGGCAATTCTAAAGTGCGGGCGATGATAGCTGTATGTGAGGTAGGACCACCGGCATCGGTGGCAAAGCCCAGCACCTTACTCAGATCGGCTTGAGCCGCCTCGGAGGGCGCCAAATCATGCGCAACCAGCACGGATTTCTTGTCTAAAATTGATATTTGGTTGGTAGTCCCGCCGCGCAAAGCGTCAATCAAGCGACGACCCACATCGCGTACATCGCCCCCCCGCTCACCCAAGTGTCCTTCATCCATCTGGGCCAACAACTTGGCATAGCGCTCGACGTACTGCCACACAGACCAGGCCGCCGTAACACGCTCACGGCGAATGAGCTCGCTGGTTTCGACCAAGAAATTAGGATCATCTAAAAAAAGCAGATGGGCATTAAAGATTTCAGCCTGCTTAAGGCCCACTTCATTGGCCACCTTGCGCTTCAAGTCTAGCAATTGCTCACGCGTAAGCTGTGACGCTTTTTGCAATTTGACCAGCTCAGGCTCAACCTCCTGCGCATGCAGTTTGCCTTTGCGCACCTCGGGTTCGATGCCGCCCAGCACTAAGGCCGGGCCTATGACAATGCCTCGCGAAGCGGGCACGCCTTTAAGCAGCACTTAGTCAGGCTCCCCAAAGCGGTTCGCAGCCAGGCCGACTAGGGCCTCAACACAGGCTTGGGCATCAGGCCCATCAGCCTCGACCTTAATCGACGAGCCTAAAGCAGCCACCAGGGTCATGACCCCCATGATGCTTTTGCCATTCACTCGGCGTTCGTCTTTGGTGACCCATACGTCGCTTTGAAACTTGGCAGCCGTCTGCACAAATTGAGCAGCAGCCCGCAAGTGCAAGCCAAGTTTATTGACAATCAGAATTTCTTTTTGAACGCTCATAAAACTCTCATGAAAGAGGCTCACTAAAATGATGAGGGTTAATCCAGCCTAAGACCAATGCGATCAGGGCCGTAGCCACGAGTATCTTGGTGACACTGACTTTGAGGCGCAGGCCCATCAGCATCATGATGCCAGCGCCCATGAACAAGAAGTTATCGCCAAAGGGCATGATCGCACCCGAGCCCGGGTGATGAAATCCGCCTAAACCCGCCAAGAGCGCGCCCAAAAGGGTCATGCCGGCAAGCTTGAGCGTGTCGCCCACGCCACGTATATCTACCTCGCGAAGGTAGGCCACAATGTCAGCGCCCTCGGAATGCCCGTGTCGTAAACCGCCCGCACGCAGCGCCCAATGTGGCGCATTGAAAAGCACCAAGTAGGTGAGCGCCGCAGTCAAAGGCCCGAGCTCGGGCGCCATCCAAGCCACAGCCACAGCACCCAAGGCCGCAAAGGGCCTAAGCGTAGCCCAGAAGAGTTCGTCACCCAAGGCGGCCAAGGGCGCCATGAGGCTAGCCTTTATGGCGCGCGAAGCCTCGGCACCGTGTAACACATCGCCCGATGCCGCCGCCTTTTCTTCTTCACTCAGCACCGCGCCCGCAATGAGGGTCGAGAGATAGGGGTGCGTGTTAAAAAATTCAAGGTGGCGCTTGAGAGCCTCGCGGCGCTGGCCCTCGTCTTGCCAAATCTTACGTAGGGCCGGCTCGAGCATGTAGGCAAAACCTAAATTCTGCATGCGCTCAAAATTCCAACCCGCCTGCACCAAGAAAGATCGCCAAAAAACCGAGTTAAGCTTCTTGGGCATCAGGCTCTCGGAACCGAACGGGCGCGATTGAGTAGCGCGAGCAACGCCGCCATCAGAGCGGCTAAAGCTAGTACGAGTCCGCCGGGTAGACGCAAGACATAGAGAGCCAAGGCGCTGCCCACAAATGTGAGCACCATGGCCCGCATGTGGCGCCTCTCCCAGAAAAGATCGAGCAGCACCATAAAACCTAATAGCAGCCAAAGCCAATAAAGCCAGCCCAAAGCATCTCGCGCTTGCAGGGGCAGAGCCTCAAGCACCGCGCCCATGGGCACCAGCAAGAAGGCTAAGGCCGCCAAGAGCAACAAGAATGAACGCACCAGGGTTCGGGCCATGATGCCCACCAAGGCACGACCTAGGGCGCCTGAGTCGCCGCCCAGGGCCAACTGCTCTGCTCGCTCAGCCACGGCCCGGTTGGCACGACGTTGGGCCGTGTCAAGGCGGCCACCCACCCAGGCCACGGGTAGAGAGCAAAGTGCAGCCCAAACCGCAGCTGCCTCGGCGCTAACGCCCGGACGGTTCCTCTCCATCAGCACTGCGGCCGTGGCAGCAAAAACTGAGGCCAGACTGAAATCGGGTGGAATCACGCTACCCACCGGCACATAACCCAGCCAAACCATCTCAAGCAAACAGCCCACCCCCAGGCCAGCCCAAGGGTCGCCACATATAGCGCCCGCCAAAGTCGAAGCCACCAAGGGTCGCGAGACCATCGTCTGCAGGGCCGCGGTCACATCAAGTGACAGCCATGCACCCGCCAAGGCCACCCACAACAAAGTTGGGTCAATGTTCAAGTGCTAGCTCCATCATTCAGGACTTTCTCGAGACTTTCCGTTGAGTCTGCCGGGACCATTTGAAAACTAATTTCCACGCCCATGCGTTGTAGCTCAAGCAGGGCCCCAATGTCGCGGGGTGAAAGCGCAATTGCATTGCGCGCCTGTTTGCGTTCAGGGGTGAGGCGCAAGCCGCCCACATTGAGCCGACCCAGACTGCGATCTAGGCTGCGATAAATCAGCTCAAACTCAAGGGCATCGCTAGGCGCAGCAAAGAGCAGGATGCAGCGACGGTCGCCATGCTGGCCACTGGCCATGCGCTGGGCCGCATCAACCACACGATAAATGCCAACTTCTATTTCTTGTGGCACCGCCATGGGCAACAGATCACGCTGCATGGGATCAGCGGCCACGGCGTCATTGGCCACCACAATGCAATCTGCCTCGGTGTGTCGCGCCCATCCCACCACCACTTGTCCATGGATAAGACGATCGTCGACGCGAGCCAGCACCAAACTCACTCGGCAGGCCCTCTCGCCTTAAGCATTTGACTGGCACGAGCAAACGAGGCTTGGCAACGCGAGGCAGCCTGCTCTGCAGCTTCGCGAGGCCCAAGGCTCTGACGGGCCACCAAGGCCTCAATCAAAAGGGGCAGTGAAAGCCCACCCAGCACTTCACCTTGCTCGCCAAGTCCCACAGCCAAGGCAGCGTTCCAGGGCGTTCCGCCCACGACATCGACCAGCACCAAGGGGTCTTGTTGCCAGAGGGCGCGGGCACGAGAAATCTCTTCGGCCAGATCTTCGCGGCCCATATGGGCGCCCAGGCTAAGGGCGCGGCAAGCTTCTTGGGGTCCCAGCATAGACTCAGCGGCAGCCAAAAGGCGCTGCCCGAAATCAAGATGGGTAACGATCAATAGTGGTGTCATAGGCATCAAATGATAATGAGGCGCACGAGCGCTCGCGCCAGGCGCTCAGAATGGTGGCGTATTAAGCCGTTGGTATCTTTATCCATAAGGCGAGCCTTAACCCAGCGCAAGCCCATACGGTTGACAGCCTCACGATCTAGCTCAACCCAGTTTTGGCCCTTCTCACTGTAACGTTTGAGAGTGGCTGCATCAGGATGTTCAGAATTAGCGATAACATAGTCCGCCAACGAATAGCCGGTTTGCCGCTCAAGCGCCCGCAAATGGTCTGAGACCGAATAGCCATCGGTTTCGCCGGGCTGAGTCATGATGTTGCAAACATAAATCTTAAGAGCACGCGAACGGCGCAGTGCCTCGGCCACGCCCGGAACCAATAAATTGGGCAGAATACTGGTGTAGAGGCTGCCAGGTCCCATGACCACAGCGTCGGCACGGCGCAGCTCGTCCATGACCTCGGGATTGGGTCGTGCGTCACGTGGATAGAGCCGCAAGTGACGAATTTTGCCACCCGTGGCAGTGATGCGGCTCTCACCGATGATCCAGCGGCCATCTTCAAGTTCAGCTTCAAGCCGCACCGGATCGAGGGTGACGGGCAGCACCCGTCCCGTGACCGCCAAGACCTTGCTCGACGCACGTATGGCCTCGCCAAAATCGCCGGTCACCTCAGCCAAGGCAGCGATAAAGAGATTGCCGAAGCTATGCCCCTCTAAACCCCCTTGCCCCTTAAAGCGATGCTGAAAAAGTTCAGCCATCAAAGGTTCGGTCTCAGCCAAGGCCACCAGGCAATTACGCAAATCGCCGGGCGGAAGAATCTTGAGGTCGCGTCGCAGACGCCCCGAAGAACCGCCGTCATCGGCCACCGTGACAATGGCTGTGAGGTTGCTCGTATATTTCTTAAGACCCTTGAGCAAGTGAGGTAGGCCCGTGCCGCCGCCAATGCAAACCACGCGCGGACCCCGATTGAGGCGGGCTTTGCGCAAGGCAATGCCAGCAAGATTCTCACCTTGAGGCTGGGAACTAAGGACGGTAGCCAGCGAAAAGAAAAGGCGCCGCAGGGCAAAAACCACGCCCCACACGCCGAAGCCGAGCAATAGAAAATCAATAAAACGAAGGCTTTGAACCTGACGCGTCAGCTTATCGAGTTTATCAGGGCGTATGAGATCCCAGCGCCAGTCTTTAAAGAGGTGACCCAAAAGACCACTGAGGCCGAATGCCAATATGATGATGCTGCCAGCCAGCAGCAGGAACCAACGCTTAAGTCTTAGGCTGGGATGCAGCCACTTGAAGGGGCTGAACATAGCAGACTCAGCTGCGGGGCAATTCTTCGCTCTCAAGTACCCGCAACACGTCGTCAACCGACTGCGCTGCCATCAAGGCCTTGCGAAAAAACTTGTCCTTGAGGAGACCCGAAATACGGGCCAGAGCCTTGAGGTGCACGCCCGCCGAGCCCTCGGGCGCGACCAGCACAAAGAAAAGATTTACGGGCTCGCCGTCAAGAGCGTCAAAAGGCACGCCTTCTTTGGACACGCCAAAAGAAGCTGCCAGCTCTTTGACCACCGGCGACTTGCCGTGGGGTATAGCAATGCGCTGGCCAATGCCCGTGGAACCTAGCTCTTCGCGCTCCATGAGTACATCCACCATTTTGGCCGCGTCGCTCACTTTGCCCGCTTTGGCGAGAGGAGCAAGCAGCTCAGCCAACACGTCACGTTTGCGGGTGGCTTTGATCGCCACGTTAATAGCGTCAGGGGCTAGAAATTCACTAATTTTCATTTCAACCTCGAAAATGCTCAGTCTATGACGGTCTTGGATTTAACCGTGGTCTTGAGACCGCGGCGATGACGAGTCTTGTTGGATCGCAGTTTGTCTTTACGCTTGAAAACCTGCTGCTCAACGGCTTTAAGGGCCGCCTCGAGCGAAGCATACATATCTTTAGAAGTCTTGTGGGCATCATAGTCGGTTCCATCGGCATGAAAGCGAATCTCTGCCGTATGGCGATATTTCTCAACACTGAGCACCACGTTAACTTTCTTAACGTGAGGAAAAAGCTCTTCAATTTTAGCAATCTTCTTGGCTACCTGAGCCCTGAGCCCCTGTGTAATCACCACATGCCGGCCTGTCAAAACAATCTGCATGGCATTCCTCCTTGTTGTTAAACCCGGGCTTTAGCGCCGCGCTTGTGCGCGGGCGCAAGGCCCAATTCTTCGCGATACTTGGCAATGGTACGACGCGCGATGCGAACACCCTCGCGACTAAGTTGTTCGGCCAATTGCTGATCTGAGCACGGGGCCGCAGCGTTCTCTTCGTCGATCAACTCTTTCAGCCGCTCACGCACAGAGGCCGTCGATGCTTCCCCGCCGCTGTTCATGGCCAGGCCAGCATTAAAGAACGAACGCAGCTCAAGCACCCCGCGCGGGGTCTGCACATACTTGCCGCTGGTCACGCGCGAAATCGTCGACTCGTGAAAGCCTGTCTTTTCGGCAATGTCTTTCAAGGTCAGGGGCTTGAGCGCCCCTGGGCCATGTTCAAGGTAATCGCTTTGCGCCGCGGCTAGTTCATCCAAGACTCGCCTTAAAGTCTTTTGACGCTGCTCAATGCCCCGAATAAGCCAAACCGCACTCTGAAACTTATCTTGCAGCCACTGCTTAGCGTCTTCACGCTCAGCCTCGCCACTCTTGAGCAGCCGGCGGTAATAATGACTCACCCCCAAGCGTGGAAAATCGCGTTCATTTAGGGTCACCAGCCAAGTGCCATCTGCGCCCCGACTGATCTGGCCTTCGACTGCCACGCTAGGGTTGGGTTTAGCACCATAGGGCCGTCCTGGATCAGGCTCGAGGCTAGCGATCAAGGCGGCGGCTTGGTCTAGCTCGCCCAATGGCAGCTCGAGCTTGAGAGCCAAGGCTTGGTGGTCGCGTGACTCGAGAGCTGCCAAATGCCCCGAGACCAAACGCCAAGCAAGAGAATCTTTCAAGCCCCGCGCTTCGAGCTGCAGCAAAAGGCATTCACGCAAGTCGCGGGCTGCCACGCCAACCGGATCTAAGCGTTGGGCGCGACGCAACGCATTGAAAACTTCTCTTTCTTTAAGATTCGCTTCGCGAGCCAAGTCGTCTAATGACTGCTTGAGGTAACCTCGATCATCAAGGCGGCCTATCAGCTCTTCAGTTGCATAACGCTCACGCTTACTTAAACCCAAGGCCTCGAGCTGACCCAAGAGGTACTCTTGCAAACTTATGCTGGCGGCCGGCACGTGCTCAAAGCTGTCCTTGTCGTCCACAGGCTTCTCGCCCGAGCCGCGGTAGTCGGTGCCATTGTCATCGAAATAATCTTGCCAGCTATCATCTGCCGGAGCGCTCGTATCGACAGCCTTAAGCAGGTCAGGCGCCTCGCGGTCATAGGCAGGTTCTTCGGCGCCCTCGCTGGGTTCTGCCGCCGCCTCAAGCCCGGGTCCTTCGCCCGTGGCTTCAACGGCCTCGTCAGCCTGTACTTCAGCGTCGCCCTCTTCTAAACCGGCAACGTCGCCATCAACCTCTTCTAAGACTGGGTTCTCAGCCAACTCTTGGCGAGCTAGGTCTGCAAGCTCAATCGAGTTCATTTGTAAGATCTTAAGGGCCTGGCGCAGCATGGGCGTCATAACCAAACGCTGTTGCTGTCTGAAATGCAGTGAGGTCGAGTAACTCACGGCGGGGCCCCGCTCAGCGACTTGAGAGCGAGTCGATCAGCTCACGGGTGCGGCGAAAACTTTCTTCAGTAGCTGAATTGCTGCGCGAGACTATTTCAGAGACATGACGAATCTCTTGAATGTTCTCTTGTACCAACTCACCCAACTCATCGAGGGCGCGATTGGCAGTCTCGACCGAAGGCACCATATTGATAAAGGCATCTGACACGCGGTAAATGACGGGAATGGTATCTTCAATACGCGAGGCCCCACGCAGCACTTCGATAGCCGACTGCGTCTTTTCACGCAAACTCTCGATAAAACCTTCTACCTTTTGCGTGGCGATGGTGGCTGACTCAGCCAGCTTGCGCACTTCTTCGGCCACCACGGCAAACCCGCGGCCTTGCTCGCCGGCACGGGCAGCTTCGATCGCGGCATTGAGGGCCAACATATTGGTCTTACGTGCGATGACAAAGATGCTTTCAACCACAGCGCCCACTTCGCGCGAGCTGGCAGCCAGGTCATCGATGACCGCGGTGCCTTGCTCAAGGGCGGCTTTCACGCCAATTAAAGACTGAATCTCTTGGGCCACTTCAGCCCCGTCTTTTTCAGCATTCTTCAACAAATCTTCATTCTTAACGGCGGCTACGCGGCTGCGATCGGCAATCGTATGAATGTTATTGCCAATATCGAGCACCAAGGCATGCACCTTCTTAAAGTTCTCAAGATTAACCTCGAGATGCCGACTGAGCTCATTCAAACCTTGACGCACACGAACTTGCTCGGCCTCGCGCCTCTCTTCTTGGGCTAGGTCAGTAACCTGGCGAGTCTCGGCCTCAGCAACGAGGCGTATAGCCGTCTCGCCAGCCGTTTGGCTAGCGTCGTGAAAAATCGGGGCTGCCGTGGCGATTTGATTGCGGCTCCAAAGGTCAGCGATGACCCAAGATGACGAGACCCCCGACAAGAGCGCTATTCCTGAAGCGACCCATGGCCCCATGGCCTGATCTGCCAAGAGGGTGAGCAAAGCGCTGCCCACGCTGGCGATGGCTGCCAAGATCCAGGCCTTGCGTTGACTCATACGCCGGCTCCAGAACGAGATTTAGCCTCGATCTCTTTGACTAGCTCGAGCACATTTTCTTGACCCTCACGGCGGTAATCAACTTTATTCATGAACGTGTGCATGAGGTAGACCCCCAGACCGCCCGTGCGTCGTTCGGCAATGTGCTGCTCTAAGTCGACTCGATCGCGACCACGCGGATCAAACGGCTTACCCTGGTCGCGCACACGCAAGATCAAGCACTTAGGCTCCATCACGATCTCAAGCGTCACGGTGTAACGAGGGTCGTATTGGTAGGCGTGCTCGACCACATTGGTGACGGCTTCGTCAGCACAAAGCTCAATGTCACCCACCGCGTCCTCAGGATAACCACTTTGTTTGAGCACGTGCGCTAAGAATATCCGCACCGTCGAAAGTAAATTGACATCGGCCGGGAACGAGCAACGCACCATGCGCGCCTCAGCTACGTGGCGCGAGGCTCCCTTACGCAGCGAGATGGCATGGGCCCATTTATCGACAAAATAAATCTCATCGCAATCATTACAGCGATAAACATTGAAGGCCGTGATCTCAATCTCGGCCGCGCAGCCGGGGCAGGCCACGCGAGTAGGCAGTTGCGCCGGTTCTTTGGTTTCAACCACGGTGAAGAGACCCTCGCCTTTGACATCGCCTTCTGAGGCAGTCAAAGCCACGCTGCCAGGTCCGGTCAAAATGATGGGGCCTTTCCATATGCCTTGCTTAAAGGGCCCCACCTTAGCGGGTGAAACAATACCGGTCGACGCGCGCAAGGCTGCCTCGCCCATGAACGAGAGCGAAGCTTCGCCTTGGGCATCGAGTGCCCGAATCTCAACCACAAAAGCCTCGCCCGAATGGGGCTGCTCGCCATCGCCTGAAAAGGCGAAGCCCGCCAACTCGGCGGTCTGGGTCTTAGAAAAGTGGCGCAAGGCTTCGTCTTCTGTTTCGACAATAGTCAGCACACGGTAGAAGCCTACGACTTTAAAAATCTTTTTAACGCGGTCGCTGAGGCGGGCAAAAACGAGATCGCCCCCCTCGCGGCGGAAGCTGTCGACGATACCCAAGAAAGAGCCTAAGCCTGACGAGCTGATATATTCGAGGCCCGATAGATCGACGACCACGCGCGACGAACCGCCCACCCTTAATTTTGAAAGCGCCGTTTCAAGCTGGCTAATCGTGGCAACATCCAGCGTGCCAAAGAGGCGCAGCCGGGTGGCGCCTTGCAGCTCGCCCAGGGGCTCGTCGCGTAGTGTTAGCGTCGGATTAGCCATACTCAGCCCTGGAACGCCTTCAACGCTTCGCCTTCAGAATCAAAGACCTTGAAGATTCTGGTAAAGCCCAAAACCTTAAAAATTTTCATAAGCTTTTGCGAGAGGCCTACAAAGAGGATATCGCCGCCCTGAGCCCTGAGCTCTGAGAGTACACCCACAAAACTGCCTAAGCCCGCGCTTGAGATGTACTCAAGCTCAGAAAGGTCAACTATCCACTTATACTTGGCCTTGGCCACCTCGGCCTCATAATGCCCTTCAAGCTGGCGCACCGTCTGGGCGTCAAGGTGTCCCTTGAGCTTAAAGACCGTGATGTTGGCGTCTATTTTAGACTGGGTGACTTGAATGATCAGCTGATTCATATGGGGTCCCCTGTCAGGATGCGCGACGAATGAGTAGCAGTGTGATGTCGTCATGGGGCGGCGCCCCAGCAACAAAAGCCTTTAGGTCGGCCAAAATAGACTGCACCGTCTGGTCTAGGTTTTCGTGCGCGTGCTTCTTGAGACTAGCCACAAAACGCTCTTCACCCCATTCTTCAGATACTGGGTTCATGGCCTCGGTAATACCATCGGTGTAGAGCACAAAAAGATCGCCGGGCAATATGTCGAGGGTGTGCTCTTCAATATAGAATTGCTGGGCGCTAACGAGGCCCAAGGCAATGCCTTCGGGCGCCACCTCGATGGCCTCGTTGCCTCGAATAAGAAACGCAGGGTTGTGGCCGGCGTTGCCACTATAGATTTGATGCTTCGACACATCGAGCACGGCGTAGTACATCGTGACGAACATGCCTTTTCGAATGTCAGGCTGAATAACCTCGTTGGTCTTACGCAGCGTCTCGCCCGGCAAGTTATTACTCAGCGCTTGCGAGCGTAGCACCGAACGGGCCATGGTCATGCCTAAGGCGCCCGGAACGCTCTTGCCCGATACGTCTGCCACGGCGCAGGCCACTTTGGTCTCAGACATACGAATAAAATCATAATAATCGCCACCCACTTCTTTGGCCGGCTGGTAGAAGGCCGAAATCTCATAGCCGGCCATCTGCGGCACTTTCTTTGGCAAGAGGCCCTGCTGAATCTCTTGGGCAATATTAAGCTCTTGCTTGAGCAGCTGATTCGAAATGAGCTCTTCTTGGGCCATTTTTAAACTGCTGGTCATGGCATTAAAGGTTCGTGCTAAGGCGCCGATTTCGTCGCCACTCGTCACCGCGATCTTAGTGTCGAGGTTACCCGCACCAATGGCAGCCGCGCCCTGAGTAAGGCGGTGCACAGGACGGGTAATCAGGCCTGCCAAGAGCAGCGAAGCCAAGATAGCCACACCTAAAAAGAAAATCACCAGCAAGACCACATCTTTGGTGACCGAAGTCACCACAGCCTGCACCTTGCTTTGCGAAAGCGCGATGTGGGCTGTGCCCAGACGCACCTCGGCTTTGATCACCGGAAAAGCAAACGTCAGCAGCGACTGCCCTGTCTCGGGGTCAGGCGCTAAGGCAATGTGCGCGTCATTAGGTAAATTGTCGGCCTCGACCGGCTCGCCCTCAGGGGCCGTAAATGACTGGCCCACCGAAGCAGTACCTTTTTTGTTGGCATAATATTGAGCCGCCACAATTTCATCACGATCGTTAGTCAGTACCGCGTAGACCATGGCCTCGTTGCTGAGGGCATCTTTACAGAAGCGGGCTGCATTCAAGAGATCGTTATTGAGCAGGGCCGTGTTGCTGTAATCTGCCAAGCCCTTGCCAATGATGATGCCGCGGTTCGTGGTCTCACTGATCAGGGCTTTTCGCGCCTGGATCAAGACAAAGGTGGCCAGCAAGCCTAAGGAAAGGGTCACCAAGAGCGAAATCACAAAGGCCAGTTTGGCCCGAATGGTAAATCCGCTGAGAGTGCCGGGCGCCACTTGCACCGACGAAGTACTTTTGGGGGGTTCACTCATTGCCCACTCCTTTATTTACGTTTCTGAAGAGCTTCGAGCTCAAGCTCAGCCTGAGACAGGCTGCGCCGTGCATCGAGGTGATTGGCGTCTTTATCGAGAACGCCTTTCCAAAGACCGATAGCCTTGGCGAGATCGCCATCTAGATATGCGTCAACTCCTTGAAAGTACTGTTTCTTAAGCGCTTCAGCCGAAACCTTAGCTTGTGAAGCTGAACCCGTGACTTGGGCCATCATTTTTTCAGCCCGCTGATTAGCGGGATCAAGGGCCAGAACTTTAAGCAAGACTTCTTTAGCCTTGGCTTTGTTGTCATTGACCAGTTCGCGGCCCGCAACTTGCAGGTACTCATCCACCTGCTGATTGCGCTGAGTCTTGGCCTTATAAAAATCAGACGCCGCCTTTTTGTCGCCAGGATTCTTTTTGACATAGAAGTCGAGCAAGCGAACTGCAGCTGCCAGGTCACCCTTTTTAAGGGCGGCACGGCCATCCACTAAAACCTTAGCGTCTTGCGACTTGAGCTTGCTCGCCACTTGAGTTTTGGCGTCTTTCTTGGCCGCTAAGGCAGCGCTGCTCTTGACGCTCTTCTTTTTGGCCTTGGCTAAAAACTCGGCCGCATCTTTATTGCTGCCGTCGAGTTCTAGCACGCCTTTCCAGGCTGCTACCGCCTCATCGTACTGGCCCTCTTGATACAAATCTTTGCCGCGATTCAAAAGAGCCTCGGACCCACTTTCAACGACATAAGCAAGATTCGCTTTTGCGTCTTCGTTATCAGAATCTTTTTTAAGTATGTCCCGGTAAAGGCCAGCGGCCTTCTTCCAATCGCCCAAGTCACCCAAGACCACCGCGGTGGCGTACTGGGCTTCTGGATAATCTCCCTGCCGGGAGGCCGAGGCGGTTTGAAAGATTTCTAAAGCCTTCTTTAAATTGCCCGCCTCATATTCCAAGAGGCCAAGACTGTAAAGAGCCGGCGCAAACTGCCCGTCAATGCCGACCGCCTTTTGATAACTTTTGCGCGCTTGTTCTTTTTTGCCATTGCGACTCTGGGCATAGCCCAGATTGTAAAGAGTTTCGGCCCCGGCCTTGTCAGACTTAGATGCTTTTTCGCAGGCCTTCTCAGCAGACTTGGTTTCACCCGTCTTGGCATAAAGCTGGCAAAGATAACGCGCCGCCAATTCTTTGCCCCCGGGCAGACCCTCGGCTTTTTCAAAAATCTTCAGAGCCTTCTTATCGTCACCCAATTTACCTGCGATCACACCTTGATTGAGCAAGAGCTTGATGTCTTTAGGATTGCTCTTATAGGCCATCTCGAAAGCCTTGAGCGCACCTTGCAGCGAATCTGGGTCGCCCTTTTGAGCCTGCAATTTAGCCAACTGGGCCCAGGCGCTCGCGAGCTTTGAATTTAAATCAACAGCCTTATGATAGGCTTCGACCGCTTCGTCTTCTTTACCTTGGGCCATATGAATCTGGCCCTTGAGTTCCCAGGCCAAGGCGTCTTTGGGTGCAAGCGCCACGAGCTTCTTGACGGCCTTGGCCGCGATGTCGGGCTTGCCCATCTGCAGAGCCACACCTGCAAAGTTGAACCAAGCGTCAGGATTATCAGGATTCATCTCTGCTTGGTCTTCAACGCTTTCGAGCTGAGTCTTAGCAAAAGCGGCCGGCGCAATAAACAAGGCCAGCAAGCCAAGAACTAGCAGAGCATGCACGCGAAGAACTTTACTCACTTCAACCTCTCAAAACTTGCATTAATCACGAATCAAAACCTCGACTTTGCACCCCACGGGTTGACTGAGCCTGCTGCGCTTGATGCCATAGCCCTTGGCCGCTACAAAACTGGGCCTGAACTCATAGCCTTCAAGAATAGCCTTCATGACTGCATCAGCGCGCTCCTGCGATAGGTCGCGCAGATCTTCGTCACTACCTTCGCGCTGAGACGCAAAGCCCGAGATCTCAATGGCAGGCAGGCGACTCTTGCGCAAGACCTGCACGGTCTCACGTACCTGCTGCATGCCATCGCGACCCAAATTGGTGCTGCCCTCGCGGAACTCAATGGTGCAAAGCCAGCCACCACTCTCATAATCGCGCCGACAGGGCCCGCTCACAACCGTCTCATCAGGAATGGGCCCATTGTCGGCTTCGTTAACCGGCAGAGCTGCCGCCATCTCTTCAAATGAATCTTCTTTCACCAACTCGTCACCCATTTCATTCGCTTTACCCTGATCATCCACGGTGCGCAGCACAAAGCCGGCACCCAGGGCGCCACCCTCGAGAGGCTGCCCAAGGTCGTCCTTGCCATCCCATTTTAAAGACTTGGGCGGCTTGCCTTTGCCCGTAATGCTTTTCACGACCCGGCCGCGCTCATCAACAATGCGCAGCTCCCAAGTCTTGACACTACTATCTTTGGCAACTTCACCTAGCTCAAATTCAGCGCCCTTTAGATCATAACCGCCCCCGGCCTTTAGCGCTGGCTTGGCGCGCAGACCTTTTTTGGCGGCTGCATTGTCCATCGAGCGCAAACCAAATGAGCCACTGCCCTCTTCGCCCACCAGGTCCATGCTGGATGATGCGGCAGCGCCACTTGCCAAGAGTGAGCGGCTCTCGCTCTTGCGGCCCGATTGTGAAACGGTACGCAAGTTGTACGAAAAGCCTTCGCCATCAACCATGCCGCCACTGTTGCTACGGCCATCCCAGCCCACGCTAGGCGGCAATTGGCCCTTGCCCTTGATGCTACGCAACACGCGGCCTTGTTGATCGGTGATGTCAAGCTCCCATTCTTTCAAGTCAGCGCCCTCACCCGAGGCAAGATCGATACGCGCGTAACGAATTTTCTTTGACTTAGGATCGCGAAGCACCTTGCCCATACTGGCCTGGGTGTCTTGGGGCGGGCGTTGATCAAATGAAAAGCTCAAGCTAAGCAAATGCCGCAGCTCGGCCACGGGCCCACTGCCGCTTGGCAAAGCCACGGCATAATCAAGTTGCGCCTTGTTGCTGCCAAACCAAAATCCTGCGCCCATGCCGGCAGTAGCATAGAGCTGGGCGCCACTCATCTGCGTAGCGCCTGCGCGTAAAGTAAGCTGATCTTTCCAAAAGGCCGCCCGCGCCCCTAAGCGCCATTGCTCCAAGGGCTGACCCTGCACTTGATCTAAACGATCGAGCTGCGCGCTCAACCAAGCTGCGCGCGTAAATTGCCAGGCCAGGCCCACCTGCAAGGTCGAAGGCTGGGTCTCTTCGACACTATTGCCCCAAACCAAAGATGAAGCCGCGTCATTCAAACTCACACCCAGCAAGAGCTCTCGACCCAAGGCCGTGGGCAAAGGTAACTGCAGGCGCACGCCGAGATCCATGCTCCAGCCGCGCAAGTCACCCGGAGCGCCATTGATGAAACGCTGCGAAGTTCCGAACCAAGCGCTGGGACCCATCGGCAACGCCGCAGACAACAAAACATCGTTACGCTTGAAGCTGCTGGCACTATAGCTATCGCCACGATAGGCCACCCCAAACACACCGAGGTCGTCGGCTTGCCAGGCTAAGCCCAGGCCGGTTCCTGTAGGCCCGAGAGGTCCACCCATACCAAAAGCTGCTGAACTATCTATGCCCTCGACATCGCCTAACGACGCTGCGTTCCAGAATAAGACTTCACTGCCTTCAGATTTAGCCACGGTGGCGCCACCCATACCCATGGATTTAGCGCCAAGGCCCAAAGAACCCGCATTATTGATGAGGGCATGAATTGGGCGTGCAAATGCAAAAACAGCTAGTAAACCCAGCATTGAAGTTTTAAAAGCGGGGAATCGCATGAAAAATAGCACCCAAATCAAAAGAGGTAGGCCTTTAATCTAATTGATATATTTACTTTTGAAAAGTCTTTAATAGCTAGAAAACGCAAAAAAGCCCATGATTTTATGGGCTTTTTTAACTTATTCCACTATATGAAACGCTAGTATTGGATCAATGAAAACACGGGTACCTTGCCCAATTTTTCACGCCCATGCAAGAAACTAAGTTCAATTAAAAATGCTGCCTCAACCAGATTGGCACCCAATTGTTCAACCAAGTGAATCACGGCACCCACCGTACCGCCGGTCGCCAATAAATCGTCCACCACTAACACGCGATGCCCTTGGATCAGAGCATCGCGGTGCATTTCAAGCGTGTCGGTGCCGTATTCTAAGGCATAGCTAGCTGAGAGCTTGTCGGGATGAGGTAACTTGCCCTTCTTACGAACCGGCACAAAGCCGGCGTTCAAGCGATAGGCCAGCGGAGCGCCCAAAATAAAGCCACGTGCCTCTACAGCCACCACTCGATCAATGCCGTGACTCTGACAGCGCTCAGCCAGC
>CAZFUM010000019.1:0-23005 GCA_964521965.1 uncultured bacterium
CGGTGGCCGTGGCAGTCTCGGTGGCTGTTTCAGTTGCGCTTGAAGTTGCTGACTCAGTGGCGCTGCTCGTGACGGTATCAGAAATTGACGGCGTAACAGTAGAGGTCACGGACGGGGTAACGCTAAAGGTGAAAGAATTCGACACGGACGGCGACACAGACGGCGTCACGCTCGGCGTAACACTGTGCGTAAAGGTATTAGAAATAGACGGCGTAGCGGACGGCGTAGCGCTACGCGTGAAAGTGGGCGTGATGCTAGGCGTGGGTAGCAGTGAAACAAAAGTCACCACGGCCGACGTATTGCGCACCGTCGATCCCGGCAGGACAGCTGAAGCTGACACCGTCACGGTTTGGGGCGTGTCGTTGTAAAAGGTCAAGTTGGCTGCGCCCAAAGCGTTGACATAACCCGTCACCTGCTGGCGCGCCGGGGGCATGATTGGCGACGAACTACCCAGACTGGATGAAGTGAACAAGGCTGCTCCCGTGGTTGATACGGTCAGCAGTTGCGTGGTGGTGGTGGCGTTGTTGTAGATGTCCACCACTTGAATGCGGATGGTAGTGAAAGATCCGGTCTGCACTATCGTTTGGTCAGCGCTCACCAAAATGTGGTCTGGACCGCCCGCCACCCAAGTGACGCTGGCCGTGACATCACGATCAGGTAAGGCGTTCGAGCCTGGCAGCAGCGAATTTTGCGGAGTAAAGATCACGGTTTGAGCCGTGAAGTCTTGGGCGGTCAAGGTGACTGCGCCATTGGCATCGGTGTTGACCACCAAAATGCCCGTGCCGTAGGTGACAGCCCCGGGCGTCGAAGCCGTGAAGACCGCAGCGCCGCTAGCAGTAATGGTCACGCTGCGCACACCTACATAAGGCGCACCCGTAATGTCGACTACTTGCAAAATCAAGTTTCGCGTGACGCCGGCCGCCAAGGGCGTGCCAATAGGGTCGCTGAGCACCAAGTGATCCGCCTGGCTGATCTGCACGTCCACGCTGGCCGCCTGGTCGTTAGCCATCACACCCCAAAGGCCCGAATTGGGTGTCACAAGCGAAATCTGCGGGCTAGGCCCTGTCACCGTGACCAATATGCCACCCATGGCGTCGGTGTAGCCAAAGATGGTCGCACCTGAAGCGATCCAACCCAGAGGCGGCGTAAGGGCCAGCGTACCGCCCGCTGTCAGGCTGATAGGCAGGCTCGCAAAGACCGAATTACCTGCAGCATCAACGACTTGAAAGCGCAGCACCTTGCCAACGCCCACAGTGGCATAGTTGTAGGCTGGCACTGGCACCACATGGTCTCCGGCCACAAATTGCACCAAAGCTGGCACATCGCGAATGCCTGAACCCGCGAAACCTAAATTAGTGGCGCTTACAGTCACGCTTTGAGCCACGTTATCCGTCAGGATAAGCATGCCAATGCCTGTGATGCTTGTACTCATGAGGATCAAGTTGCCCGTAGCCGGCGACTGGAAGAGTGCCGAGCCTGTCACTGAGGCCGTGGCCGTCGTGGCGTAGCGCAGCCAATTGCCCAGCGAGTCATAAATTTTGACCGTCAGAGTGACGCTACGACCCAGGGGCGAGAGCGTATACGACGGAGTGATCTCAAAGTGGTCCGGCGCCGAAACCAAGAATCGGGTCTGGGCCGTCATCGTCACGCCATTGCTTTCAAGGCCCGAAATAGTGACCGTCCAATAACCGGGTGCCGCAGTGATGGGCAGAACATAGTTCGACTCGTATAGGTTCCAGGCTGGCACAGCAGCTGAATCAATCGAAATGGCTGTCATGGTCACCCAATTGGCTACCACCGCGCCGCTAGGATCTTTAATTTGAGCAAATGAACCGCCAATATCCAGGGCGCCAAAGGGATCTGAGACCTGCGCGCGTGCAACAACAGTCGACGATGAAGCATAAGCAAAAACTGAGGCGGGCGTGCCGTCAGCGGCATAGGTGTTGATCGTGTCAACGTTGACGTAGCTCGATGCCGCGAAGTCCAAGCGACTGCGTTGGGTCGTGCTTTGAAAGACGCGCAGGTAGTTCTGATTGCCTGCATTGATCTGCAGTGCGAAGTAGTAGCCTGCCGGGACCGTTAGTGGGCTGGCCAGTGCAAAGTTATAAGTCACGGTAGTGGGCGTGCCATTGGCGGCATTGATGCTTGCCGGCTGGACGCGGCCCACAAAATACGAAGACACCCCGTTGGTGTAATAAAGCGTGAATTCAGATGAAGTTGAATTCACCGCGTTCGTCGAGTGCGTTACGGTGAAGGCAACATTGCCGCTGACCGTAAAGGGTTTTGCAAAAGGCGGCAGCTGAGCCCAAGACGCCGATCCAAAGCGAACGATCTGGGTAAAGGTCCCCGTAGCTAGCGTGCTGGCCCGGGTCGTCATGGTGTTGCCTTGAGCCGACGGATGTAAGTAAAGCGTCTTGCCCACACTGCCGCCCGTTGTGACACGTGTGGTCAAAATCGCGCTATCCGAGGCGGGACCGCTCACCTGAATGGCTGTCAGCGTCGCGACGTCGCTCAGACCTGCAGCAGCCAAACCTGGCACCGGCTTACGAAAAGTGAAGTTGCGGATGCTATTGGAGCCCACGTTAAACTGCGGATTGCCATTGATGCTCAGATAGCCCGGGTTGACGTAATCCCAAGTTCCATCGCCGTTGTCATCACGACCCACCTGGGTGGCACCATCATAAATTTGAACTGGCCAAGCTTGACTCGAGGCTGGGGCAGTTAACTCATACGTGGCAACGGCACCACGATTCACCAAGCTCATGGTGTAGTCGGCATTTGCGCCAGGTCCAACTGTCTGACTCTGATCGCTTTCTAATGTGAAGCCTGCCAACTGAATAATCAGGGTCTTACTGTCGTTGCTAGGATTTTGATCGCTCAGTCCTGCATCTGCTGCCAGGTCCGTATAGAACTTCAATGTGTAAGTGCCTGCCGGTAAACCCGTGACGTTCCAGGCATAAGCAAATGGCGCGGTCTCGAGCGTGGGGACAGTGAGGGTCACGTTGCTAAAGGCCGCGTTCGAGATGAAGCCCGATACGCTAGACGTAATGCTGAGACGCAAAGGCAGCGCATAAAAATCGCGCAAGCCGTAGAGGGCGGCGCTGCCGGTGATGGTGATGTTCTGCGGTCCCGTAGGGTAGACCGTGCCCGAGGCCGGGCTCGCGATGGCCTGAATGCCCGTGTCGTTGAGCTTGCTGAGCCCCAGGCTGATTTCATCCTGCAGGTTCTGGAAGAGCGTGCCATTAAGGGTATTGGAATAACCCCAAATGATGGGCACGGCCTGTCGTTGGCCCGCAGCCAGGTTAGGCAGGTCCCATGCTAACGCTGTGCCGGCATCGCCTGTGTATGGGTTTGCCGCGAGGGCCAAGATGTTGTCTCGTATGCTCGTCCAGGTGTTCTGAAAATTATCGAGACCTTGATCAGCCGAGGCCAAGGGACTCTTGTATCCGCCTGCAGAGATGAGCGTACCGTTCGCCTTGTTATTCAAATTATTGACATAGCCATAAATGATGTCGGTAGCAGCATCATAAAAACAATTGTCACCTGCGAAATTGCCGTTAAAGTTCCAATCTGAGCCCTGAAAGAATCGAATGCCGCTATAGGTGTTGGTGGCGTGGGTATTGCGCAAGTAGTACATGGTGGCAAACCATTTTCGATTTCCACGAATGATAATCTTTTGCGTGATCTCAAGCGGGGCTGGTTCTGCCCCGGCCAATGTCATGACCGTTTGAATCACGGCCTCAGTCTCGCCGCCAGGTGTGTTGTTGAATTGCGTGTAAGTTGGAGCGCTAGCTAAAAAGTTGGGGTTGGTGGCGTTTGAGCCAGTTGAGTCAAGACCCGGAATGTTGGGCGCCGGCACGCCATATTGACGCGGAACTCCGCCCGAGGTGAACCGCACTGCGTGCTTTGAACCGGCCGCTTCGTCAATATCATTGCCAATGCCGTTATCATTCGATCGACCCATGTGGTCAATTTTTTCGTTGGCCGCCAAAGTCATGTCTTCGCCGTTATAGGGATAAACCACGGCTGAAATTTGGCCGCGACTGCCATTGCCCGCATTGGCGGCTACTTCAACCATCAAACTGTAATAGGGTTGGGGCGCCACCAGCAGCACGGTGTAGCCGTTGATAGGATCATCGTAGAAATAAACTTTGCCATCTTTTACCCACCAACGGTCTCCGCTGCGATCTTCGCCCTGCTGGCGGCCGGCTCCTTCAGGATTATTGAGCAGCTCGATGCCGTCATCCCGCACGATGCCCCGAACGCTCCAGCCCTTGGGCAACGGCGCGCTAAGGCGATACCAATGGCCATCCAATTTATTTTCTAGGCTGACCCGAATGCGGGCATTGACAAGATCTGCGCTTGACTCGCTGCTGGCCTGGCGCAGTGCGGCCTGGGCTTTAAAGCGCCCTAAAGCTTGATCGCCTTCGGCGCCCCGAGCTTGCAATACCCATTCGCGCCGCCCCGCGCGATGCTGCGCTGCCCGCGCGCTCTTAAAACTGCGCAAATTATCTGCAGCCATCTCATTTGACTGGCTGACGATCAACTCTTGGGTTTGGGGATCGAACGCAAGAAACTCCGCTGGTAAAGGCTCGACGGCATGGGCCGAACTTAGACGGGGAAGCAAAATCAAGTAGGCGCAACAAAGCAAAGCCTTGCGCAAGGCTTTATTAAGATAAGGCTTACAAAGTATTAGAGAATGGCGCATGAAACTCCGCGGTCCACCGAAGCGGTGGACCCATTTAGCCTTCTATTTTGAGCGTTGGAGACTTGTCAACGTAGGCTCAAGCGGGTAATACGAGTTACCCTAGCTTTCTATGTTCGAGTCTAATGAAGTCTGCTACGCACATAATATCCCCAATAACCTGTCTATATTGTGTAGACAAGTGGGGATAACATAATAAAAACTAATTTTACCCAAATCAATTAAAGCTTTTTGTGATTATGATCCTGTGGATAAAATTGACAAACGTTCAACGCAAAATTGAGAATACCTCACGACTCTACAGAATTAGCCTTATTCTACTTAGCTTTTTCAACTCGCCGCAGTGCTGTCGATGAAATATCGTATCGTGAAACTTTCATATACAGCATCTGAAAACGCGCAATTATATTTTTCTCAATTCGACTCAACAACTGCCTTCCTCTCGGAAAAACCACCACCTGGGCTTGGCGAGCCACTTCAGCTGGACGCTTCCAACGAGCAAAGGGCCGAACCTGGTCGCGCCCGATCATAAGAAAAAATAGGGCGCTCTTGCCCTTGAGACGGCGCAAGGTTCTCAGCATCAAATAACTTCGCGAGACTCCAGCGTGCAAAAGATCGATCTTCGACACTCTCGCCTTGCGTAGCCCCCGACTCATTTGGCGAAGCCAGCGTAGGCGGGTCGCGGCTGGGCTCAAACGTTTGCCATAGGCTGAGCGCCCGCAGGGAACAAAATATAGCTCATCTAACTTCAACAAGCGTAAGGCGGCCTTGGCCACATGAAGGTGCCCGGCATGGGGCGGGTCAAAGCTACCGCCAAAAACGCCTATACGACGCGACTTCATTAGGGAATCTTGCGTTCGTGCTCAATCTTAATTTCTTCGCCATTGACATAAAACTTGGCGCCTGAATCATCCATTTTCACAAGATCTTCCCAACTGTACTTCGTCTGCACCGCTTTCATCTCGACGCAAAAGTACTTCCCTTCTGAGTCCCACAGAGAAATCTTAGGATCACCCGTCGCACCTTTATCGAGAATAAGAATAAAGCGTTCGTTCTTAGAGAATGAAATGCGGGGACTGCCCAGCATGGGTAACTCAGATGAGAGTTTGCCATTCTTATACACAGCGATAGCACCAATATCACCTCGCGGCACCACGGCCAACTTTCCTGAACGCGACTGCACGGGGTCACGATCAAAAATATACTCCTTGAGCTTGCCATCGGCTTTAAGCTTCTCAAATTGAGCTTCATCTGGCTGAGTAATACAGACCGCACCTTGCAGGGCATCTTCAAGCTTGGCAGGAAAAGAAATCTCGCCACTGCGCAGAACAAATCGGTCTTTGCGCTTGTCGAGTTTGAGATTACGGCCCGCCAACTTCAAGGTGCTGCCATCATCGTCCACCCCGATTTTATCGAGCCGCTTCCGTTCTTCGGGCCGCACGCGCAAGGGTTTTAACTCGACGGTAAAGGCTTTGGCGGCAGAATCCCAAACACTAAATTTCGGATCGCCGTGTACATTTTGATCAATGATAAGCAAGTAACGCTCATTTTTTGAAAAGACATAGCTAGGACTACCGAAAAGGGGCAATTCCCCGGCTAAGCGGCCACCTTCATAGATAACCACTTCATCGATATCTTTGCGCGTGACGGCGACGGTATGACCTGAGGGCGACAATATCGGGTCTTCAGAAAAAATCGGCGCTCGCAAGATAAGCTCACCATCAAGATCATAAATTTCTATTTTTTCAGTGGGCTCGGTTGCATCTGCTTCTTCCGACGTCTTTTCCTTCTTGAGGGTTGTCAAAACCTTGGCCTCAACCACACGCGCCAAGATATAGATCTTGCGTCGAGCCGGCATCATGATCTTGTAACTGCTGGCCGAGACTCGGGCCTTAATTTCACCCTGCCAATCTAAAAAGAAAAGCTGCTTAGCATCGGGCCTAAAGAGCCAGTCCCCTTGAGATCCCGAAGCCACGCTCTGCACCCCGGGCTCTGGCTTGGGGCGCTTGGCAGCCGCGAGACCGCTGGCCAAGAGCATGCCTAAAAGGGCCGCAAATAGAGTCTTTTTGATCATTTTTGCCTCCTGGCGATTCAGGCGCGAACTTGCCCTTTACCGCGTGCCACCCATTTGATGCTGGTCAACTCATCTAAGGCCATGGGACCACGGGCATGTAATTTCTGGGTACTAATGCCGATTTCGGCACCCAAACCAAACTCGCCCCCATCGGTAAAACGAGTCGAGGCGTTATGGTAAACTGCGGCTGAATCAACCTCTCGCAAGAAACGTTCAGCTGCTTTTTTATTGCCCGTCACAATAGCATCACTATGGCTACTACCATAGTGATTGATATGTGCTATCGCTTGATTCAAATCTTTGACCACCTTGACGCCACAGATGAGATCTAGATATTCGGTAGCCCAATCTGCTTCGCTGGCAGGCTTGACCCCGCGATCAATAGCACGTACAGCCGCATCGCCGCGTAGCTCGACCCCCGCCTGACGAAAACGAGCAAAGAGCGGTGGCAAGACACGCTTAGCCACGTCACGGTGCACCAGAAGGTGCTCCATGGCATTGCACACGCCGGGCCGCTGGACCTTGGCGTTGTAAGCAATGGCTTGGGCCATCTTTAGGTCAGCGGCCTTATCGATATAAACATGGCAATTACCAATATCATGCCGAATAACGGGTATGCTCGAATGCTTGATGACGGCGCGTATGAGACCATGTCCCCCGCGCGGAATAATGACATCAATAAGTTTGTCGAGCTTAAGCATGGCCCGCACGGCCGCGCGATCAGCCACCGGAATTACGCTGACCGCAGCTGCCGGCAAGCCGGCCGCCTTGAGGCCTTGGCGCACGGCCTGGCCTAAAGCAATATTGCTATGAATAGCTTCTGACCCGCCCCGCAGCACCGTCGCATTGCCAGCCTTGAGACAGAGCACGGCCGCATCCACCGTTACATTGGGCCGCGATTCATAAACAATGCCGATGACACCCAAGGGCACTCTTACCTTGCTAAGCTGCACACCATTGTAAAGCTTGCGCTTCTCAAGAAGACGTCCTACTGGGTCAGGAAGTTTGGCTATTGATTCAACCGCTAAAGCCAAAATATTGAGACGTTCCGGGTCCAAGCGCAGGCGATCTAAAAGGGCCGGTGCCAACCTCGCTTTTTCAGCAGCCGCCATATCCAAGGCATTGGCTTTAAGAATGGCGCTTTGACTTTTACGAAGGGCGCGCGCAATAGCAAAGAGGGCCTGGTCTTTTTGCCGGCGCGTAGCCAGGGCCATAGGCCCCGCTGCCTTACGTGCAGCTTGGGCGACTTGCTCAATTTGTTTTTGAATTTTCGAGCTCATGGCGCCTCCTTAGAGGGCTTCCTTGAACGCAACGTCGTCGTGATGCATGACTTCGATATCATGGCCGTCGCCCAGGCGCGCCTCAACTTGAAGATTGCTCAAGCCTTTAAGACGCTGACAGTCGCGAGACGAATGGCGGCAGATGCCCTTGGCCCAGGTGTTGCCTCGGCGATCCACCACACGCACCACATCGCCCGCTGCAAAGTGGCCTTTAACGCCAGCCAAATCAGAAGGAAAAAGATGATATCCCGCCTTGAGATGCTTCAGGCCCATATCGCTTATCTTGAGCTCAGAGAGCCGCTTGTCTGTAAAAGGCATCCAACGCACATAAGCGCGACGAGCGCGAGGCGCAGCCACAAAAAGCGTGCCCTCATCCTCGCCCCTAAGCACCCGGGTTAGCACGCCCTTCTTACGCCCCGAGGCAATCACCATGTGCTCGCCATGACGCATGCAAACACGCGCTGCCATGAGCTTGGTGATCATGCCGCCCGTGCCAGCAATGCTACCCTCAGCCCCTGCCGATGCACGCATCTTGGGGGTAATGATCTTAACCAAGGGCACGCGGCGGGCTCGGGGGTTCTTGCGAGGATCTTCAGTAAAAAAGCCTTCGACATCGGTCAAGATAACCAAGATGTCAGCTTTTACCAGATTCGCCATCAGCGCGGCCAGACGGTCGTTATCACCAAAACGCAGCTCATCTACTGCCACGGTGTCATTCTCATTGATGACCGGAATGCAGCCCATGCGTATAAGCGTCTCGAGCGTATTACGGGCATTGAAATAACGGGGGCCACTTTCTAAATCTTGACGACTGATGAGCACCTGGCCCACGGCTAGGCCCTTGGAGCCAAATGATTTTGCAAGCAGGTCCATCAGCACGACCTGACCCACGGCTGCGGTGGCCTGCTTATCTTGAATGACGCGCGGCCGCACACGCTGTTTGAGACGATTCATGCCCGCGCCGACCGCGCCCGAGGCGACCAGCACCACTTCGAGCCCGCCCTTGCGCCATTGGGCCACCTCTTTGGCCAAACGCTTCAAGTTCTTAGGGTCAATACCCCGAACCGGGTCAAATGAGAGCGAGGTGCCCAATTTGACCACCACGCGTTTGACCTCGCCCAATATGTTTTTGCGATTCACCATCTCAGCTCCTAAGGCGCATAAGCAAACTCGTCGCGCCCCACTCTCACCGTATCACCTTCTCGCGCTCCTGCGGCCCGCAGAGCTTTTTCGACACCCATGCGCTCAAGAATCAGTTTAAGGCGGTCGATAGCCTCGTCATTGTTAAAATCAGTCATCGCTACCCACTTGCGCACTTCGCGACCTTCTAATACAAAGACGCCGTCTTCTACCCGTAGCTCAAAACGCGGGGCAGGACGGTAAACCTTTTCGGTGGCGGCCTTTTCGGTTTCGCGGGTTAGCAAGGAGGGCGGCGCCAAGCGCACTCGCTTTTCAAGTTCGCCCATCAAACTATGCGTGCCTTCTTGCGCCGCAGCCGAGACTAAATAGAGCTTAGTCTTTTCGCGCGTGAAGCGGGCTTTCAGGTCCTTGAAAGCCTTGCGCGAACTAGGCAAATCAGCCTTGGTGATAGCGACCATTCGAGGCAATCGCGCTAAGCCAGAATGATAGGCTTTAAGCTCTTTTTTTAGAGTCAAATAGTCTTGCCACAGGCCCTTGTCCTTTGCCCCATCCAAAAGAAAAAGCAACATTCGCGTACGCTCGATATGGCGCAAAAAGCGGTGTCCGAGACCTTTTCCTTTGGCTGCGCCTTCAATCAGACCCGGTAAATCAGCCAGCACAAAGCTACGCGCTTCGCCTAGATCGACCACCCCTAACTGCGGGTAAAGCGTGGTGAAGGGGTAGGCGCCAATCTTGGGGCGCGCCTTGGTGACCACCGAGAGCAAGGTGCTCTTGCCGGCATTGGGAAAGCCCACCAAGGCGGCATCGGCTAACATTTTTAGTTCCATCTTAAGCAGGCGCGACTCGCCGGGCTCGCCCTTCTCAGCCAGAGTGGGCGCCTGACGCGTCGATGATTTAAAATGTACATTGCCTCGACCGCCTCGACCGCCCTTGGCTGCGGTAAAGCGCTGGCCCTTCTCAATCAAATCAGCCAGTATCTCATCGCTCTTGGCGTCTCGCACGAGCGTGCCTAAAGGCACCTTGAGCACACGATCTAGGCCTGAGCGACCTGAGCTCATTTGCTTATAGCCATTCTTGCCTTCGGCGGCTCGATATTCGCGCTCGCGCGCCAGATCAGCCAAAGTACGAAGGTGTTCATCGGCTTCAAAAATAACACTGCCGCCTTTGCCCCCATCACCACCGTCGGGTCCGCCACGCGGCACATAGATCTCACGCCGCATTGAGCGTGAACCATCGCCACCCTTGCCCGCCGCAACGCGCAGGCTAATTTGATCAACTAAACTTTCCATCTGTGTCTTTCTAGGCCCTAAAACAAAAAACCCCTTCCGCTGGGGGAAGGGGTTTCAGGCGGCCGTGAAGCGATTCGCGAAGGCTTAGGCCGCCGCGGTCGCGGGCTCTGCAATCACCGAGATACGGCGGTTCTGCTTAGCCCCGCCAATGAACTGCACTTTACCCGTAATGCGTGCCATCAAAGTATGGTCCTTGGCCATGTAGACATTCAAGCCAGGACGGAAGGTGGTCCCACGTTGACGCACCAAAATAGATCCGGCGCTGACTTTCTCGCCCGCGAAGGCTTTGCAGCCTAGTCGCTGGCCATGAGAATCGCGGCCGTTCTTTGTAGAGCCTGCGCTTTTACTTGTTGCCATGGTCTAGCTCCTCAGAGCGAAATCTTGTTGATGGTCACCGTGGTCAGGTACTGACGGTGTCCCATGCGGTTATAGTAGCCGCCGCGGCGTATAAACTTAGCCACACGGATGCGTTCGCCACGGTCTTGCAGTAGCACCGTGCCGCTCACCTTGGCGCCCTTGACGGCCGAGCCCAGGCTAATTTTATCGCCATCAGCCACAAGCAGCACCTTTTCAAAGGTGACCACTTCGCCGGGCTTGCCTTCGAGCTTTTCGACCGTAACACGGTCGTTCTCAGCGACGCGATATTGCTTGCCGCCTGTTTCGATCACTGCGTACATAGATGCCTCGCAAACTTGTTTAGGGCCGATAAATATACTCAAAGGCCCTATGAACGTCAAGCAGGGCGAGCCAATCTCGCAAAGCGAAACTTGCGCCACCCATCGATTTAGGCCTTATTTTAAAGCCTATTCCGGGACAATAATTTCACTCATATCGCGGGCTGCCAAAAGTCGTATATCTTCGCGATGCAGATGGTAATCGTCCTGAATCTGGATCTTCAGGCCATAGTCCTTTTCAAGAAGACGCACACGCTTAGAATTCTCGCGCTCTAAGAATGCGGCAATGGCAGGGTGAGCCAAAACCATGATGTCTTTCTCAGGCGTTTGAATCGCCACTCGCTTAAGCGACCGCAAAACCTTCAGCCCCACCGAAAGGTCCGAGTAAATCACACCCCGACCCTCGCAATAGGGGCAGGGCTGACACAGCTCCTTCACGAGGCTCTGTTTGACCCGCTTGCGGGTCATTTCGACCAATCCTAATTCAGTCAATTCAAGAATATTGGTTTTAGCCTTATCGCGCTTAATCGACTCAGCCAAAGCCAAGCTCACCCGCTCTTTATGTTCTTCATCATCCATATCAATAAAATCAATAACGATGATGCCGCCAATGTCACGCAAGCGTAACTGGCGAGCCACTTCGGTCGCTGCCTCGATATTCGTTTTAAAGATCGTCTCAGCTTGGCTCTTTTTGCCAATGAACTTACCCGTGTTAACGTCAATGACCGTCAAAGCTTCAGTGTGCTGAATGATCAGGTAGCCGCCCGAACGCAACCAAACTCTTTCTCGCAGGGCCTTCTCAATTTCTTTTTCAAGACGCAATGATTCAAAGAGCGGCAGAGAGTTTGTGTAAGACACGACTTTAACCGAATTGCCCAGGCCAAAGCTGTTGACATAGTCTTGAATGCGAGCGCCTGTCTCTTTGTCGTCCACGACCACCTGCTCAACGTCTTTGTCGAGAATCTCGCGCAAAATGCGCTCGGTCAGCGACTCTTCTTTAAAGAGCAGAGTGGGGGCCGGATGACCCTTATAAGCTTGGCGAATGCGGGTCCAGCGATTCTTAAGGGCTTCCACCTCAAAACGAAGTTCCTCTTCGCCTTCGCCAGATCCTAATGTACGCACGATCAGGCCCATACCCGCAGGCTTGACCTTGCGGGCCATTTGTTTCATGCGGCCACGCTCGCTATCTTCAATACGACGCGACACGCCCACTTGGCTGCTCAAGGGCATCAGCACGCAGCTGCGACCCGCCAACGATACACGCGTGGTCAGGCGCGGACCCTTGGTGCCAATGGGATCTTTGGCAACTTGAACCAAAATCTCTTGTCCCTTATTTAATAAATCTTGAATACCGGGCCTGCGACCCTTAAATCGCTCACGAAGCTGGCGACGACGCTCACGCTCAGCCTTTTCATCTGCCTCAAGCCCACTTTCATCTTCTTCGCCTTCTTCTTCGAGATCGACGTCAGAGCCCGGGTCATCCATGCCACGGCCACGGCCACGGCCGCGCTTTCCGCCTCGCTCTTCTTTGCCGCCGAGCATATCGTAAAGCACATCATCGACATGCAAAAAGCCGGCTTTATCGATGCCAATGTCTATAAAGGCCGCCTGCATACCAGGCAGAATACTATTCACCCGGCCCTTATAGACATTACCCACAATGCTCTGCTCACTGGGACGCTCGGTAAATAGCTGCACCAGCTGCTTTTCTTCGAGAACCGCCACGCGGCTCTCGTCCATCTCGACATTGATAATAATCTCTTTTTTCATCTTACCCCTTGAGAAATCAAACGCCGCCTTCACGGCGAATATTTAAAACCACACCTAAAGAAACCATGACCGTCAGCACCGACGAGCCCCCATAGCTGAGCAGCGGCAGGGTAATGCCTGTAACGGGTAGCAGGCCACTGGTCATGCCTGCATTGATAAATACTTGCGCGCCAAGCATGGCCACCACACCTCCACACACCAAAGCGCCTTTAGGATCGCGCGCCTTGGCTGCAATCTTGGCAATTTGCAGCAGCAAAATCATGTAGAGCAAGAAGACCAGTAAGCAGCCCGCCAGGCCCCATTCTTCAGCCAGTACCGAAAAAACAAAGTCAGTGTGATGCATGGGCACAAAGTTGAGTTGGCTCTGAGTGCCCTGCATAAAGCCCTTACCCCAAATGCCACCCGAACCTATGGCAATCTTGCTTTGAATGGCGTTGTAACCAGCTCCTAACGCGTCGCTCTCGGGATTAAGAAAGCTCAGCCAGCGCCGGCGTTGGTAATCTTTGAGAAAACCCCAGGCCACAGGCAAGAGGGCTGCCAAAGCCACATTGATCGAAATCAGGTGCCAAAGCTTGGCCCCGGCCACGTAAAGCATGCCCAAAGCCACGGCCCAGAGCACCAGCGTGGTCCCCAAATCAGGCTGACGAAGCACCAAGGCCATGATGCAAGCGGTTAAGAAGAGCGGTGGCACCAGACCCGTAAAGCTGCGCGCCTCGCGAGTATGCTCTGAGCCCCAGCGCGCCAAGGCTAGCACCAAAGAAAGCTTGGCCAGCTCAGAGGGCTGCAAATGAAAAAAGCCCAAGTTGAACCAACGCGTCGAGCCGCGTGAACCATGGCCAAAGAAATCTAAAGCCAGCAATAAGAGAGTGATGAACGCCAACATGGGATAGCTGAAGTGCACCAAGCTCTGATAATCAATGACGTAAAAGAGCAACAAGGCCAGCACACCAAAAGCCAACCAAAGTAGCTGTTTATACATCAAGTGACTAAAGCCCGGCATGTTGGCCGAGGCACTGTAGACCAGTAAAAGACCCACCAGCGCCAAGCCCGCAGCCGAAGCAAAGATGAGCCAGTCGAAATGGCGAAAACCCCTGAGGCCGCGCATGCTTAGTTCACCCCAAAGTAAGCTTCCATCACCGCGCGGGCAATGGGGGCAGCGGTCAGGCCGCCTTCGCCGCCGTTTTCAACCAACACGGCGATGGCAATTTGAGGATTCTCCACCGGGGCAAAACACACAAAGGCAGCGTGATCCTCACCATGTGGGTTCTGCGCCGTGCCGGTCTTGCCGGCCACAGAAACGCCCGCTACGCGCGCGCGCCAGGCCGTGCCACGCCTGTCATCCACAGCGCGGGTCATAGCCCTTTGAATGAGGCGCAGAGTCTCACTGCTCAGCTTGATCTTGCCGCGGGGGGCTGGGGCATTTTCACGAATGAGCTGGCCTGAGGCGGTGGTCACCTGCTTGAGCAAATGGGGCGTAACCAGCATGCCGCCGTTGGCCAATGCACTCGTGGCCACAGCTAGCTGCATGGGTGTGGCCAACAAATAACCCTGACCAATGGACATCATCACCGTATTGCCTGGAAACCACGGCATATGCTGAGTCTGCTCTTTCCACACAGCATCAGGCACAAGGCCTGCCGCTTCAGAGCGCAGATCGACGCCGCTGCGATGGCCAAAACCAAAGTTCTCAGCCCAGTCATGCAAGGTATCAACTTTGATTTGCAGCCCCACGTTATAGAAAAAAATATCGCAGCTCTCGACTATGGCCTGCTCAATACTGATGCGGCCATGGCCAATTTCTTTCCAACAACGATATGGCCAGGTGCTGATCCAGTGAATACCCAAGCACTCTGCTTGCCAGTCAGGCGTGATCTGCCCGCTCTCGAGCCCGGCGGCCGCCGTCACAAACTTGAAAACCGAGCCCGGCGGATAGAGCCCTTGAATGGCGCGATTCGAGAGCGGAGTGCGTTCGTCTTCCATGAGCGCTTTCCACAGCTCAGACTTGATGCGCCCCGCAAAGTCATTGAGCGAATAATCAGGTTTGCTGGCCAGAACCAATATCTCGCCATTGCGAGGATCCAATGCCACCACCGAACCCGCATTGGGTCCCAAGGCTGCCTCGGCCACTTTCTGCAGGTTGGCATCTAAGGTCAGCACCAGGTTATCGCCAGGCTCAGCGGGTATTTCACGTAGCACACCCAGCTCACGACCTCGCGCGTTAATACGCACCTGGCGGCCACCATCACGGCCTTTCAACTCGACGTCATAAACGCCTTCTACCCCGCTTTGGCCAATCAAGTCGCCCAGGCGGTAACCGTGCCCCGCCAACTTGTCGAGCTGATGCTCGCGAATTTCACCCACGTAGCCCAAGGCGTGAGCTGCCATGGGGTCACTGTAGCTACGCTTGCTGTCTTGCATGATGACTAAGCCCGGCAATCGGCTGCGCAGCTCTTCGAGACGTGCCACTAAAGCTGGTTCAAGTGGCCCGGCTAAACGCAAGGGTGCATAGGGCCGTCGTGACTGTCGCACTAAGTTGACCTTAAGCGCTGACGGGTCAAGATCGAGCACTTTGGCCAGCAGCTCAAGGGCCTGAGCGCGCTGCTCAGGCTTAGCCCGCTGAAAATCTGCCGGAATAAGACCCGCTGCCAAGCTAGGTGTATTGGCTGCCAGCACCTTGAGGTGACGATCCAAGATTAAACCTCGCGGGGCGCGGCTGGGTACCACACGCACGCTATTCTGCTCAGCCAGGCGCTGGTAATCCTGGCCCTGCCAAATTTGCATCCAGAGCAAGCGACCCAACAAAGCGCCCAAGAGCACGCCCACGGCCAGCGCGAGCTTGCGCAGGCGGTCAGCAGGTTTGTCAATTTGGGCGCGGGCCATGCGCCGCCAAAATACGCTCACCCCTGCCTCAGCCTGGCCATTTGCGAATCACACGTGGCGAACGAGAAAGCGGGTCTTCAAAAACACGAGCACGCACTAAGAAACCCAGCAAAAAGAAATACGGCACTGCCAGTAAGGCATGCACCCCCGCGCGCGGTAGCAGGTACTCACCCACAAAACGGTCCCAGCCTCCTTGGCTCAAACCTTGGGCACGCGCGACCCAAGCCAGCAAAACGTCGTGTAGCAGGCTTAGACTTGCGGCCATGGCAATCTGCACGCGAGGTTGCTCGCGGTTCACACCGCCTTCTAACCAATCAGCCAAAGCTCCGCTCAAAACTAGAGCCACGCTGCGAGGGCCCAAGCGCTCAAAAAGTAAAGCGTCGAGAGTCAGACCCGCCAGCAGGCCAAAGAGCAAGCCCGCGCCTCGACCACGCCGCAAGCCCACCAAAATGCAGGTGAGCAATGGCAGATCTAAAGGAAAGTAGGCGAAAGGCAAATTAACCTGGGCCATCACACTTAGCAGGGCCAAGAGACCGACAAATGGGTAAATCAAGGCTGCTCTCCGCCACTGCCAGGGGCAACTCGCATGCGCACGCCCACGACAAAAAGATCTTCGAGCCGGTCCAGCGAGGCGAGAGGCTTCACGCTCACACCTAAGCGCAGGCCATTTTCTAATTTTTGCACCCGGGTCACGATGCCTATCGGTATGCCCGAGGGAAAGCTCAAACCCCCGGGGGCGGTCTCTATGCGATCACCAGGACGAATATCATCTTGACCACCCACATAGTCTAAGCGGCAGGCTTTGCGGCCATCGCCGCTGACAATGACTAGCTGGCGCGTGCGAGCCACGCGCGCCGCCACTTTGCAGGCCGGGTCGATAATAAAAAGGACTTTAGCCGAGTCAGGCCGCGCCTCAATCACCTTGCCCACCACGCCCAAAGGCGAAAGCACGCCAGCATCACGGTTTATGCCTTCATTCAGACCGCGGTCGAGCAAGATGCTGTTAAACCAAGTGGAAGGGTCACGTGCCATCAAATGGGCAGGTACTAAATCAGGAATCCAACGCGGACCAAATTCAAGAGCGCGTTTTCGCGTGAGTGCGCGCTCATATGTTTCTTGCAGTTGACGGTATTCTAAGCGCAATAGGGCCAGCTCAGCCTCAAGGCGGCGAGCCCTTTCTTCGGCAGACCACATTTGAGTGATGCGCCCGCCTAAGTCACGTATAGAACGCGTGGTCGAAGAGGGCAGGGCGGCGGCAGGCGCAAGCGCGCCCTGCAAACGTGCCGTGGCGCGGCGTGAGCGGCCTAGTGGCAGAAACAAAATAAGCAAAGCCAGCGCCGAGGCTAGCGCGAGCAAAAGCACGCGCCGCCAGCGCCTAAAAAACGCGATCACGGGGACCGTAAAAAAAGAGTGCCGGCGCTAATGGGCCGGAGCGATCTTAAAAGTAATCTTTGTCGGGCAGCACAAGGTTGCGTAGCACCTCGTAGCTCTCATCCAGCACGCGGCCGGCGCCCATCACCACGCAGGTGAGGGGGTCTTCGGCAATATTGACCGGCACACCGGTCTCTTCACGCAAGCGCTGGTCCAAATTCTTCAGCAAGGAGGTACCGCCCGCCAAAAAGATGCCGCGATCGACAATGTCAGCCGCTAATTCAGGCGGAGTGCGCTCGAGCGTCATCTTAATCGTGTCGATCACCTGCACTAGGGGCTCTTCCATGGCCCCACGTATTTCTTGCGAGCTGATCTCAAGGGTGCGGGGCAGGCCCGTCACCAGGTCGCGGCCCCTTACATCTAACTTAAGTTCTTCTTTTAATGGATAAGCTGAACCCAAATAGATTTTCACTTCTTCGGCTGTGCGTTCGCCAATCAGCACGTTATAGGCGCGCTTAATATAATTGATGATGGCCTCATCGAGTTTCTGGCCGCCCACACGCACGCTGCGACCATAAACAATGCCACCCAACGAAATAACCGCGACTTCGGTTGTACCGCCGCCAATGTCGACAATCATATTGCCGGCAGGCTCATCAATGGGCAGGCCTGCGCCAATAGCCGCAGCCATGGGTTCTTCGATCAAGTGCACTTCACGCGCGCCGGCCTGAGACGCGCTGTCGCGCACCGCACGCTTCTCGACCTCAGTCACGCCCGAGGGCACCGAGATGATAATGCGAGGCTTTGCCAAGCCCTTGCGGCGGTGGACTTTTTGAATAAAGTGCCTAAGCATGCGCTCGGTCACTTCAAAGTCTGCGATGACGCCTTCGCGCATTGGACGTATGGCGACTATATTGCCCGGGGTACGGCCCAGCATGGCCTTGGCTTCATTGCCCACGGCCAAGACGTTGTCGGACCCCTTTTGAACAGCCACAATCGAAGGTTCGCGAAGGACGATGCCCTCACCCTTGACATAAACCAGGGTGTTGGCCGTGCCCAGATCTACGGCCATGTCGTGTGAGAACATGCCGAAGAGGTAGTCAAAAAGCATGAAAAGAACTCCTGTGCCCCGGCTGGGGCGAGATAATTATTTTTTCTTGGCGGGGGCCTTAGCCTTAGGACGGGATTTTGGCTTAGTCTTTGTTTTCGAGGCTTTAGCCCCTACTTTGGCACTTTGAGCCTTTTCAACAGCTTTTTCGCCCTTACTCGACCACTCACTGATGGCCATAAGAACCACAAAACCCACTGAAATTAACAGAACCACCACGCCAATGATTACGCCTAGATTTGCCTTCATTTCTAACCTCCCACGGGTTCGGCATTTAAAACCATGCCCTGCCCTTCATGAGCCAAAAGTAAAGCCCACTATAACAAAAGCTCTTTCCCATGAGCAAGGCCCAAGGCGGGGTCCCTGTGCCCTTGCCAGGCGCAATCAACTTGCTATAATCAGCGCTTTCCCGGCCCTGGCCGGGCCTGACAACGCCCTATATAAAAGGAGACGCCAGCCATGCTCGTAACTCGGCTGCTGCGGCAGAAATTTCATCTTTGGATCTTCTGGCTCTTGGCCATTGTATTAGCCCTGGGCCTGGTGCTACCGGGTGTGCAAATGGCCCAAGAGACCGCCAATGCCATTGCCACCGTGAATGGCAAGGCCATTCCCCAGGACGATTACTTTCGAGCTGTTAGCCGCGCCCTAGAAAGCCAGCGTGAACGCATGGGCGGCGAATTGACTGAAGCCGAAAGTGCCCGCGTGCGCCGCATGGTGCTCGATGACATGATCAACGAACTGCTGGCTGTCGAAGGCGGCGAAGATCTAGGCTTAGGCCTGGGCGAGGACGAATTCAAGCAGGCCCTCATTCGCGACCGCACTTTTCAAAATGAACAAGGCGCCTTTGACCCGCAGCGCTATCAACAATTTTTACAGGCCCAAGCCGAACGCGGCATGGGTTGGGAAGAAACCGAAGCCCTTATTCGTCGCAGCCTGCGCCTTAACAAGACCCAGGCATTTTGGGCCTCACAAGCCAAGGTCAGCCCCGCTGAATGGTCCCAGGCGCAGAACCGCTACAACCGCAAGCTTAGGGTGCGCGCCCTGGTCTGGGAATACAGCAGCCTCAAAGCCGGATTGAAAATCGCGGACGATGAGCTGCGTGATTATTATTCACGCATGCGCCAACGTTGGGAGGTCGCGCCCCAGGTCAGGACTAGCCACATTCTTATTAAGACTGACGCATTGGCTGGCACGGCCGTGGCCAAGGTGAAAGCCGACGAACTCTACAGCAAGGCCAAGGGCGGAGCTGACTTCGCCAAGCTAGCAAACGAGAACTCACAAGACGACGCCAGCGCCAAGAAGGGCGGAGACCTGGGCTATATCAAAAAGGGCGACATGGTGCCCCAGTTTGAACAAGCTGCCTTTAATATGAAAGTCGGCGAGATCAGCGAGCCGGTACTTTCGCAATTTGGCTGGCATGTCATTAAAGTCGAAGGCAAAAAAGCGGGCTTTGAACCGACCTTTGAAAATAGTAAGACCAAAGCCTTGGATGAATTAAAAACCGAAAAGGCTCGCAAACTGGCCCAAGCCCAAGCGCTCAAAGCAGGCTTAGCTCTCAGCGATGTTAAATTGCCTTTGGATGCCAAAGCCGCCAAAGAATTCAACGCACGCTTAACTGAATTGGGGCCATTGGGCTATGGCGACAAAGCTGCCGTGCCCGGACTTGGCGACAGCGCTGCCTTTAGCCGCCTGCTGCTTTCGCTTGAAAAAGGCGAGCGCACCCAGGATCCAGCCCAACTTGAAAAAGGCATAGTCTTTGCTGAATTAATTGGCGAAACCCAGGGTCCGCCGCCCAGTGACAAAACGAAAGCCGACGAACAGCGCCAAGAAGCTCAATCGCAAATATTGGCCAAAAAGGGCCAGGCGCTTTATGAAGGCTGGATTCAGAGCTTGAAAGCCACAGCCAAGATTAAAGATCTCAGCGCCCGCTACCAAAACTAGGCCAAACTAAATCGCAAGAAACAAAGGGCCGCGCAAGCGGCCCTTTTTATTTAACTTGCATCCAGTGCTGGCGTTCTCGGGGCGTCATTTTTTCAATGGCATAGCGCAGCATGGTGCGCGGCATAGCCGCTGCGTGCTGCTTCAAAAAGCCCTGCAATTCTTTGATCGATACGCGCTTGCCCACTTCGCGCAGCATCCAGCCCACAGCCTTATGCATCAAATCTTCGGCATCTTGTAAGTGCAGGCGAGCTAGGGCTAAAGCATCCTTGCTCTCGCCCTTCTTAATAAACGCGAATGTCGCCAAGATCGAAAGACGCCTATCCCAAAGCGATTTTGATTTTGAAAGTTGGTAAAGAATGGCTCGCGGCCGCTTTAACAAATGCACGCCCAAAATATGCGGGCAAGTCACATCGACTAAATCCCAATTGTTGATAAAACGTTTGTTGGCGACATATGCGCGAAAGATTCGTGCCTGCGCGGCTTCGTCAGCCTTGGCCCTTTGATATTGCCGCACCCAAATTAACAGACCCAGCATGCGCTCTTCGTGAATCTTTGAGCGCACCAATTTTTGTGTCTCGGGAATTGCGAAGTGCTCGCAAGCTGGCAAGAGCAAGCGTATCTGCGGCATGGTCACGCCGATAAAAATATCACCCTCGCCATACTGGCCGGGCCCAGTCTTGAAGAAGCCCGAGAGCAGCTTAGCCTTGCTGGGGGAGGCCTGCCCCCTTAGGGTTCTGCTGCCGTCCCTTGCTTTTAAAAACCTGACCACAGGAACCCGATATTAAAGCCCATGTCTGCCATGTTGATGGCCATAGCTTTATCGGTCTGGGCATCAATAAAGGCTGTGCCGTCTGGCTTTGAAAGCGTGGTGGTGTTGAAGGGCAGGTTGGCGCGAAAACTGGCGTCAAAGGCGAATGCATCCGTGGGCCAGTAGCGTAGGCCCAGGCCACTGATTGCGCCGAAGAGATGGGCGATATAGGGGTCTGCTCCTGCAAACTGATAAGCCAGGCGCAACGGCACATAAAGTTGCAGCTTTGTATCCCAAGGCGTCCAATCCAGGCCTACGGACAGGGTCCATTCCCTAACTGACAACTTCGCTAGGCTGTTATTTATAAAGGGTCCGCTTGAGGCCGTGGTGGCATTGGCTTGCATAATTCCCAAAATATATCCGCGCCAATAGAAATCGATGCCGATATTCATGCCCGGGTCACCGTTGCTGTCGCGAGTCCAGCCCGACTGGCCAGCCAAGCCACCGTTAAGGCGCATGCCATCTTCGGCCGTATAGAGCTTCACGCTCTTGCCTGCCAATTGGCGTCGGTAATCGATCTTTTCCAGACTGGCCAGCACTGTGACCTGACCCTTGCTGGGGTAGTCCTTGAATTCAATGTATTTAATATTTTCGAGCACGATGTCAGTTTGACTCTTGCTCTGACTCTTGATCTCTTCAGTAATTTTGCCGTCTTTCAGCTCGGTTTTTTCACTGGTCTCAGCGTGCACGCTCACGCGAATGTTCGAAGCCAAATCTGCGCGGGCCCGCTCTTTGGCCGCTGCCAGGGCCTCAGGCATCTTGTCATGAAAATCTTTGAGTTCAGCTAGGCCCTCGCCCAAAAATATGTCGTTATCCTGCTTCATCATGATATAGGTGCGGTCCGCGGCCGACTTCTCAACAGCCAGGGCCAAGCCCGGCGCGAAGCCAAGGGCCAGGGCCAAAATCATCGATAAACCTTTCACACGCACCTCATAAGGATGTACAGACCTGCTTGATCTTACTCAACCAGGGGCCAAATAAAGAATAAAAAAGCCCCCCGCGTAGCAGGGGGCTTTAATTTGGTGGCGCTACGGAGAATCGAACTCCGATCGACGGCTTGAGAAGCCGCTGTCCTAACCGTTAGACGATAGCGCCGTGAGGGATTGAATTTATAGCCTTTTGGCCCCCAAGTTTCAAGACCGGGAAAAGCCCCAATTTAGGGCCTCAACGCCAGTCATGCGAGGGCGTCTGCACAGGCTCGCCGGGCCAAAGGGGCTTGAGCTGCTTAAGCAGCAGGCTGCGTGAATCACCGTCTTTTTGCAATATGCCTTCGACTTCAAAAAAACTGTTCTCGAGAAAGTCTTCGCGGTAACGACGGTAAACGTCTTCAAAAAGAACCAGGTCCAGCAAACCAGTTTCGTCCTCGAGCGTGGCAAAGATGACCTTGCCGTTGCCTGGGCGCTGACGCGTGATCATCAGACCTGCGCAGCAAAAACGGCTGTTGGGCTGGGCCTCGCGCGCTTCACAGGCGCGGCGCGCCTTGCTGACTGGCAAGGATGCGCGCAAAGCTGCCATGGGATGCCCCTCGGTCGAGGCGCCATAGGCGCTGAACTGCGCACTCACGGCCTCAAACGTGCCCTGCGGTGCAAAAGCTGCCTCGACGCTTTTTAAATCCAAATGCTCCCAAAGCCCCATTTGCGCCGACACAGCCAGGCTGCGGCTGCCAAAAGCCTCAAGCGCCAGTAGACGCCACAGCGCCTGGCGCGGTTCAAGATCGAAACATACAAAAGCCCCACCCAGAGCCAAGCGCCGTAGCACGCCAGGCCCCAGGCCTGCGCGCTTCACAAAATCATCCAGCGAAGCAAAGGGCCTGATCTGGCGCTCACGCAAAAGCTGCTGCGCCACATCATGGCCGAGACCCCGCGTGCCGCACCAGCCCAGGCGCAGAGCGCCCTCTTGCAGTTGATGCTCCCAAACTGAAAGGTGGGGGTGCAGGGGCAGCACGCGCACGCCATGACGCTGGGC
>CAZFUM010000020.1:0-7999 GCA_964521965.1 uncultured bacterium
GGCTGACCCAGTACATCTACGACGTGGTTACTTATCCCTTGTTGGCCACGGGTCTCTTGCTCAACTGGTTGGCTCCGAGGCTTTTTGATTTCGCCTACGAGCCATGCTTGGCTGCACTGGTCATGTTCCTTGTCATGCTGGCTATTCAATACTCTGGCCGAATGATGGCAGGCCGTGATGCCCTGGGCGGCGGTGATGTCAAGTTCATGACGGCGGCCGCTGCTTTTTTGGGCCTCAATCAGAGTTTTAGCGGACTCGTTCTTGGTTTTTTGCTGGGCTTACCGCTCATGCTGCTTTACCAGCGTCTTCGCGGGCTGAGCTTTAAAGAGCCGGCGCCCTTTGGACCTGGGTTGGCTTTAGGCTGCAGTTTGGCGCTTTGGAACAAGTTAAGTTATCTGGTGTACGGCGTGGGCGATCTGAATCCTTGGCTCGATCGCGTATGGTTGGACCTCTTGAAAGTGGGTCCTTAAAGAAGGCGGATGATGGGCCTTTTCTCAAAAAATCTTGTTGGGCTAGATATTGGGTCCTCGAGCATCAAGATGGTGCAGCTTAAGCCTTCGGGCAAGGGCTATGTCTTGGTGAATTATGCTGTGCAAGAACTCTCTGAAGAGGCGGTCGAAGACATCGACCCCGATCTTAAGCCTTCAGTCTTGGCAGACGGCCTCAAAAAGCTTTACAAGGCCCATTCGATTGCAACACGTGATGTCGTGACTGCCATATCGGGCGATGCCATTATTCCTCGTTATATTAAGATGCCATTCATGACTCGCGATGAGCTTAAAAATGTCATTAATATTGAGGCAGAACAGCACATTCCTCTGCCTATCGACCAGGTGGTGATTGACTTTCAGATCTTAGGTGAGATTGACGAAGATAATCAGAAAAAGATCGAAGTTCTTCTGGTGGCGGCCAAAGAAGAGATGGTTGATGATCATATCGCGGTGCTTAAAAACGCCAAGCTGAAGCCGCGTGTTATCGATGTTGATAGCTTTGCCATGCAAAACGCCTATGAACAGAACTATGGTATCGAGCAGGGCCAGACGGTGGCGCTCATCAACATTGGCGCAAAGATCACGACCATTAATGTCATTGAAGATGGCATCTCGCATTTTACACGTGATTTTTCGGTGGCTGGCAATCAGTTCACCAAAGAGATACAACGTGAGTTTAATTTGAGTTTTGCTCAGGCTGAAGAGCTTAAGCGTCAGCAAGGTGCGGTTGCGATTGAGAGTGACGAAATTATGCTGACGCGCATGCCCGACAAAGATGATCGTTCCATGCGCATTTCAGAGGCGGTTACGCCGGTGCTCAATAAGATGCTCTCTGAGTTTCGCCGCAGTTTTGATTTTTATGAGAACTCGATTAAGCGCAAACCCGTCAGCAAGGTGGTGCTTTCAGGGGGCGGCGCGCGCCTCAAAAATGTTGACCGCTTCTTTGCTGACAAGTTGGGTGTGCCCACTGAGTTAGGTGACCCCTTTAAAACCATTGAGTTGCCCCGCTCAGTCGATCTCGATCTGCTTAAGTCTATGGCCCCAGCCTTTATGGTGGGCATGGGCCTGGCCCTGCGAAAGATCTGAGGCTTTAGCATGGTGCAAATTAATCTGGTCCCTGAAAAAGTTCGCGCCGCAGATACTCTGCGGGTGGTGGTGCTTTTGGGCTCACTGGCCCTGCTCTTGCCTTTGGGTTTTTGGGGTTGGCGGTTTGTGGCTCTGAACACCAAACTCGCCAGCGTCGATGCCGAGATCATTGAGCTGCAAAAAGAACTTGATAAGCCTGAGCTAGTGAAAATTGTGAAGTTAGTTGATCAGTTTGCCAAGAACGAGAGCGATCTTAAGGTCAAACTTTCTTTGGTTGAAATTCTGCGGGCTCGCCAGATCGTGCTGCTACGCGTGCTTGATTTAGTGCCTGATGCCATGCAGCCTCAAGCGTGGCTTTCTAAGATCGAAATGAAAGAAGATATGGGGGCTAAGAAGGCCCTTTTTGAGGGCTTTGCCATATCACCTGAGGTCATGGCTACGATCTTCTCTGCGCTTGAAAATCATCCGGTGGTCAAAGGCCTCAAGATGGTTCAATCGCCAAAAGTCAGGCTGCAACGCGAACGTGAAGCTGTTGAATATAAATTCAGTTTCAATATTGAGGAGGGGCTGTGAAGCGCCAGCACTATATTGTCGTTGGCGCATTTGCGGTGGGCTTTTGCCTTATGGTTTGGCTCGGCTGGTTTTTTGTGGCTAGTCCGCTCAATATCCAGATCGACGAAAAGGTGACGCTACGCGAAGAGAAGAAAGTGAAACTTGCTACGACGCTAACCAAGGCCACTCAGTATGATAAATTTCAGGCTCAGGCTGAGAATTTCAAGCGTGACCTACAATTCATCAATCGTCGCCTCGATCCCCAATTCAGTTATAACGAAATGACCCGCATTTTTAGCTCGCTGGCCAACACGGGCGGTTTGAGCAACTTCAGCTTTGAATTTAAGCCGCGTGAGCCGCTTAAAGATGCCAAGCTGCCGAATATGGATGTCGTGCCTGTCATCATTAAATTCAAATCGGGCTACCATGCTGCGGCTGAGTTTGTCTCAAACGCCGTTTCGCAGAATCGTCTTGTGGTACCTGAACGAGTCATGATGAAAGGCGACGCTGCTCAAGGCGTGATTCAATGCGAGATTGAGTTTCGCGTGGTGCTTGAAACTCCTGTGGAGATTAAATCGTGAGGCGCGCTCTAAGTCTCTTCATCTTGGGCCTGAGTTCGGTGGCCTTGTTTGCAGCCGAGAAACCGGCTCCTGACGTTTCGAGGGCCCGTGCCACCAGTCGGCCCTCTGAGATTTCGACACGTCCGCTCTTTGTCTACACCGTGAGAGGTCGATTTGACCCTTTTCTGCCGGGCGACTTGCAGAAGCGTCAAATTGAGACCGCTAGTCGTCATGTCGATATCTCAGACTTGATCTTAGCTGGCTTTACCGAGATCGATGGAATCACCACCGCGCTATTTAAACACCGTAATACCCTAAAGACTTTTAGCCTCAAGGCGGGCAGGCTCTTTAGCCCAGAAAGCACTCGCATCACAGATATTCAAGGGCGCATAGGCATTGATCATAGGGTCACTTTGCGCCAAGGCGATCGGCAATTGGCATTCAGCAACTTTGTGAAACCCTGATGAGGGCCGAAAGGAGCACCAACGTGAAATCCTCTTGGATGAGGCATCTCTCTTTGACAGTGATGGCCATGCTGGCTGCGATCTTGGCCCAAGCGGCCGAGATTAAACAGGTCAGGGTCGAGGTCAAGGACGGCCGTGAAGTTCTGGTGGTTGAAACCGGGGGCAAGGTTCTGCCCAAGCTTGATAAAGCCGGTGATAAGTTGATCGTCAAAGTGCCGGGCGGCACCCGCACGTCGAAAGCTGATATTGATCTTGGCGGCGAATATGCTTTGAAGGCCCGTTTCGGCGCTCACCCGGGCGAAATGTGGCTCGTGCTTGAGCTCAGCAAAGCAGCCAACGCCACCATGGGCGCATCGGGGGTTAAAGGCTTCCGCGTTGATTTAGGCCCTAGCGGCAAAAGACAAGAAACTGAGGTTGCCAACCTAGAGTCCTTAGCGCCGGTGCAGGCAGGTTTAACCTATCGAGTAGTCGATGTCTCGCTGAGTGAGCAAGACGGCAAAGCCCAGCTAGTGATCAGTGCAGATGGCCCCGCTAATTACAAGCCGGGTGTATCACGTGATGGCAAGACTCTTAGTATTTTGTTTCGCGACTCAGTGCTTTCTTGGGCGGCTCCTGAGGATGGCTTGAGCAATGCTGCGATTCGCTCGGTTAAGGTCAAGCAAGAATCCCGCGATACTAGGCCTGAGGTGCGCGTTGAATTGACTTTGACCCAGAAACTGGGCTATGCCATTGACCGCGAACAGAATCAAGTTGTGGTCACCGTGGATGCGCCCGAGCTGGTCGAAAAAGAAAGTCGCAAGGAACCCAGTCTCGACGCCCTGGTCTCGCTCAATGTTGAAAACGTAGATATCATTGGTGTGATTAAGAGCCTGGCTGATCAAGTTGGCTTTGAAGCCCAATTTACCTCGGCAGTCAATCAGATGACCCTTGAGCAACGAGCAGTTAGCCTTAAGGCAGAGAATCGACCTTTGCGTGAAGTCTTGGCTACGGTTTTGACTTCGCTCGAAAGCGTCAAGCTTAGCTTTGATCATCAGGGGAAAGCCCTCATGATCGGCACGGATAATCAATTGCGTGAAAAGAAACGAATGATGCAGCAGAACGCCAGTTTCTACAGGCCTGAGCAAATTAAACCCGCCATACTTCTCAAGCTGGCAGAACCTCTACTTTTAGTTGATAAGTCACTTATCGTTGATATTAAGTTGAGCCCCAAAGACGTGAATGAGATTCAGATATCGGGTACCGATGCTGATAATGCTAAGGTCATAAAAATGTTGCGTAAGCTCGATCGCCCCAGCGAAGGCGACGATGGTGGCGATGGTCCGGGCTCGGGCGGTAGCAAGACGCAGGTTTTCAGGCTGAAATACCTAAAGCAGGAAGACAAGGCTCTGGTGACAACATCGATTACCCAGCTTATTAATGACGCCTTTGAGGTGATGCCGGGTGGTGCGGTTCCCAAAGACCCGCCGCCCTCGTTGACCTTTTCATTTGATGCTCCTAACCATTTGTTAGTGGTTACGGGCACCATGAGTTCATTGCGACGTATTGCTAAGTTGCTCGAGCGCATTGACACTCGCAAGCCTCAGGTGCGCATTGAAGGCCGCATCATCGAAGTTTCAGAAGAAGACGTGAAAGCGATGGGCATCGATCTCAGTGCGGTTCTCACGGACGGCACCTTTCAGGTGCTCGGACCCGCATCGAAGATCTTTGGTCGTGCGACGATTGCGACCAAGCAGGGTGGCGTTGACATCAACGCGACGATAGACGCCATGGTTTCTAAAGGCTCGGCTGATATTCTTTCGAGCCCTCAAATTACCGTGCAAGACAACGAAAAAGCGACTTTTGAGAGCACCGATGTCTTCGTCACGACGACGATTCGGCGTGATACCACCGGCAGCACGATTTCTGACACGGTGACATTTACTGAAAAATTGGTGCCCTTAAAGCTTGAGGTGACGCCCCGCATTAGCGCGGCAGACCAGGCGGTAGAAATGTTGATAGCCTTCCTGGTTGAAAATGTCACTAAAGAGCCAGCCAATCCGCTTGCGCCACCCCAGACGAGCCGACAATCAACCGTAACCAGGGTCATTGTATCGAACGCAGAGACCGCAGTGATTGGTGGTATGAGTCGTGATTCGGTGACCAAGAGCGAAGATAAAGTTCCGATTTTGGGCGATATTCCGCTTTTGGGGCTTTTGTTCAAGCGCTCATTGGTTGTGAAGAATAAGAAAGAAGTTTTGATCTTCATCACTCCGACCATTGTCGAAGATTAATAAGTCTGTCCATCTTGATTCCAGCCCCCGCCCTCTCCGGGGCGGGGGTTTTTGTTTAAGGAGACTCAGGTGCTGCGTTATCTAACTGCTGGCGAATCGCATGGCGAAGCGCTTACCGTGATCGTCGAAGGCTTGCCTGCAAACTTGCCCTTGCCCAAGCATAAAATAGACTTCTGGCTGGCTGAGCGTCAAAAAGGTCATGGTCGTGGCGGCCGCATGAAGATTGAAAAAGACGAAGTTCGCCTTTTAGGTGGCCTTCGCGATGGTCGTACTTTGGGCAGTCCCCTAGCGATGGTCATTTTTAATCGCGACTGGGCTAATTGGGAAAAAATGATGCACGCCGAGACAGTATCTGCAGCCCACGCCAAGGCTGTCTCGCTCAGTCGCCCCCGCCCAGGGCATGCTGATTTGGCGGGGGCCATCAAATATGATCAAGAAGACTTGCGCAATATTCTCGAGCGCGCCAGTGCGCGTGAGACCGCCATGCGGGTGGCAGCGGGCGCCGCGGCAATGGCTTTGCTAGAGCAGTTCGGGGTTGAATTCTTGGCTACGGTTAGCGAAATTGGCGGCATTAAAGCAGCGCCCATTAGAGATTTTCACAAGGCCCAAAAGGCAGCGATGGCCTCGCTGGTGCGCTGCGCTGATAAAACTGCTGCCAAAAAGATGGTGGCCCGCGTGGATGAGGCCAAGGCCAAGGGTGATTCGCTGGGTGGCAGCTTTGAGGTGCGTGTACGTGGTTTGCCTGTGGGACTTGGTAGCCATGTGCAGTGGGACCGCAAGATAGACGGTCGCTTAGCCCGCGCTTTAGTGACGATTCAGTCGGTGAAAGCCATTGAGTTTGGTTTGGGCACTGGTTTTGCCTCGCGCTTTGGCAGCCAGGCGCATGATCAGATTCATTATCGCCGGGGCCGCTATGGCCACGACAGCAACAATGCCGGCGGCATTGAGGGTGGCATGACCAACGGTGAAGACTTGGTGCTGAGAGTTAGCATGAAGCCCATACCTACCCTCATGAAGCCTCTTAAGTCGGTTGATATGGCCACCAAAGAATCGATTAAGGCCAAATACGAGCGTAGCGATACCTGCTCAGTGCCAGCCGCAGCCGTGGTGGGCCAATGTGTGGCAGCCTTTGAGCTGGCTGCCGCCTTTTTAGAGAAATTTGGCGGGGACAGTTTGGCTGAGCTCAAGCGCAATTATCAGTCTTATCAAAAGTACGTCGCGGGGCGATGAAACAGTCTGCCCTCTTTCTCTGGGGCCTACCTGGCAGCGGCAAAAGCACGGTAGGCAGACTGCTGGCAAAACGTTTGGGCAGAAAATTTGTTGATCTTGATTTGCGCTTGCGCCGCGTTTTAGGCATGAGCATTCCCAGAGCCTTTGAGTACTTGGGCGAATCTAAATTTAGGGGCGCCGAATCGCGCGCGCTACGCAGTCTGGACCTATCTCAGGCTTGGGTGGTGGCGGGTGGCGGTGGCCTGCCGATGAAAGCTACAAACCGCGCATTTATGCGCCGCCACGGCATTTCGATCTACTTTCAAGTGCCGCTGGCCCAGATAGGGCACCGTCTTGGTCAAAAGGGAATGAAGGCCCGGCCGCTCTTGGCTCAGACCGGGCTTCAGGCCCTCAAGGAATTGGCCCGTAAACGAAAGAAAATATATGATCGAGCAGATTTATGTGTGAAGGCTACAGGCAAGCCTGCCCAAATCGCCGCTCGCATTGAAAAAATCCTTAAAAAGCGCGCTTATTGACAGCTTTTCTGACTGCATGATAGACTGCCGGAAGGCTAAATCTTTATTTTATAAGCCTTTTCACGATTAAAGCGTGTTGAATCTTTTGCTTTATTAAAGGGCAGACCAAGACCATGGGCCGCGAACAGGCCGAAATTAAAGAACTCACCAAGAAGCTAGAACAAAATCCTGATTCTATGGTTTTTGTGCAGCTGGCTGATGCCTGGCGCCGTGCTGGTGACTTAAACCAGTGTGTTGAAATTTGCCAGCAGGGCTTAGACCGCCACCCAACCTACACCACGGCCCGCACCATTCTGGGTCGTGCTTTTATGGACCTGGGGCAATTGGATGAGGCTGCGACCGAGTTTAAGAAAATCGAGGCATCGGATCCTGAGAATATCGCTGCTCAACGTATGTTGGGGCAGATTTATATGCAAAAAGGACAGTACGGCGACGCCATTGCTAAGCAGCAAAAGGTGCTGTCCCTAGATCCTGATGATCATAGTGCTCAAGAGTTGCTGCAAGAGGCCCTGCAAAAAGCTAAGCAGATTCCAGATGGGAACACTGCGGCAGCCGCGCCTGCTTCAGCGCCTTTAGCTGCAGTTAATTCTGCAAGAGCCAGTGAGCAGGCCGGCACAATCAAGGTGGCCGAGATCTATATTAAAAAAGGCGCCTATGATGAGGCTGCCGAAGTGCTCCAAGAGATTCTTGCGGCTGACCCTGACAATGCACTGGCTCGACAGAAACTGATCGAAGTCGATGAAAAGCGCAAGGGTAAGGGTGTTGAAGAATTAGAAAAAGCCAAGGCTGATGCTGACGCGAAAGCCAAGGCTGATGCTGACGCGAAAGCCA
>CAZFUM010000020.1:8099-22783 GCA_964521965.1 uncultured bacterium
GCCAAGGCTGATGCTGACGCGAAAGCCAAGGCTGATGCTGACGCGAAAGCCAAGGACGATGCTGACGCGAAAGCCAAGGCTTATGCCGATGCGAAAGCCAAGGCCGAAGCCGATGCTGAAGCCAAGAAGAAGAGCAAATTATCATCGGACGATATCTTGTCGGTGATGAAAGCAGATGATGGAGAACTGATCGGCGATGGGGGCGAGCCTGAGGCTACCATGGCGCCTGCACCCCAAGCAGCGCCGGTCGCGGCAGCGAGCAAGGGCATTGATGCCGGGGCCAAAGAATCGATCTCGTTGTTTGTGCGAACTAACAGCATCGAGGCTTACCTCTTGCTGTCGGTTCAGGGCCAGGCTTTAGAAAGCGCCTTGCCGGCCGGGGTCGACCCTGTGGCCCAAGCTCAATTGGCTTCGGCGGTTTTTGCCAACACAGAGAAAGCGGCGCAGCGCATGCGCTTTGGGGCTCTCAAACAGGTCATCATTGCGGCTGAAGATGGGCGCCAGATTCTTTTTGTACAGCTCAAGTCCGGGGTTTTAGCAGCTGTGACGGGCAAGAACACGAACCTTGGCATGCTTCGCATTGCCATCAACGATCTTGTTAAGAAGGCCTGAGAAGGCCCGACACACTCAAGGGAAGACGATACATGGATTTCAAAGTGGCGCTTCAAGACATGGTCAACAGTGTGGACGGCTCCATCGGAGCTGGCCTGGTGGGCCTCGACGGTTTGGTGATCGATCAGGTCTCAGTTAAGGCCGATTTCGACATCACCGTGGCAGGCGCTGAATACGCCACCATTATTAAGAATGCCATCAAGGCCTCGATGAGCTTCGGCTTAGGTTCCACCAGCGAGGTGCTGATTTCGACTGAAAAGGCCACCATGATTATGATGGTGGTGGGTTCGCAATATTTTGTGACCTTAGCTCTGGGGCTTGACGGCAATTTGGGTCGTGGCCGCCTTGAGCTCAAAAAGGTCATCCCCAAATTTGAGCAAGCCCTGGCCTGATGTTGCAGCGGGTTTTCCGTCGCGCCCTCCTTTCTGCCTGGACCCAGCCCAGGTCTTTTTTGCTGCCCAACCTTGTCTGTGATCTGGCCCTCATGATAGCCGCTTTGATTTGGGTTCTTGCCGTTGGCTTTTGGGGTGGATCAGATCATTGGTCGCTGACACGCCTTGTCATGATTGTGTTGACCTTGGCTTGGATCTGGTTGGCCCTCAGCAGCTTGGCGTTTGCAATGGCTCGGCGCATGAGCGGGCGAACGGCAGGCTGGCAAGCTTTGCGGTCTTGGCTCAAGCTGCGTTGGCGCGAGCGCTTGCTGGCATTCTTGCTAACGGCTTTGGCCTTAGTTTGGTGCGTGCTTGGTTTTGTATTTTATCAAAACATGGCTGCCAGCAGCCCCTGGTTATCACTGGCAGGCATGGTGTTCAGCGGCATCCTGGGTCTCCTGACTATGATGGGCAGCCTGGTGAATCTAGCTCTGGCTGCGCGCCACGAAGAAATACGACCCAAAGCTGAGTGGAAAGTTGCCTTCTTGCTGGCTCTGGCCTTTTTCCCTTTTTACCTCTTGGGCATCGTGGCTTTATTATTGGCCAGCGGTGCGGGCGCGTTCTGGTTTGGCTTTGGCAGCTTCTGGGCACGCTTGCTCTGGGCGCCGGCCTTGTTTTTGCCCGTGGGCGGCTTGGCCTTGCTGCTTTCGTTTTGGGTGGCGCTCAATGACGAGTTCTTGGCCAAAGCCCTGGGTCAAGGTCCCAGTGAGCAAGGACCCTTTCCTTGGCGCGAGCTGCTGCAGCCGTGGCGTTGACGCTCTGGCTTCGCGAGACCTTTAGCACCCGAGATCGGCGCTTGCGTCGCCGCCGCTTGGCTTTGTTGGGCTTGGGCGCACTCATGGCCTGGTCGGTCTTTGGGGGCAATCAGGGTTTGGTGTCGCTGGCGTTTTCTTGGCGCGAATCCTGGGTCCTTAAGCGCGAAATCGTTCGCCTGACCGAAGAGAACCTGGCCTTACGCGCGCGTCAGATCAGTATCGCCCGCGACCGTGCTTACTATGAGGCATTGGCTCGCGAGAAGTTGCATCTGCGCTATCCGGGCGAAGTCGTTTATCGCTTTGAAGGCCAAGCGCCTTCACGTTGAATGAATCGTGTTTGAGGAGGAAAGTTTGAAACTCGTGATGGTGGGTTCGGTAGCCCTAGATACATTAGCAACACCCCATGGTCGCGTACGCCGTGCGCTGGGTGGTTCGGCCACGCATGCCGCTGTGGCAGCTAGCTTCTTTACGCGTCAGCTCGGCTTAGTGGGTGTGGTGGGCGATGATTTTCCAGAGTCTTTTATTCAATTGCTTAAGAAGCATCGCATTGACTTGGCAGGCCTGAGCCGGGTTCGCGGCAACACCTTTCATTGGCAGGGGCGTTATCATGCCGATATGGCCGTGGCCCACACGCTTAAGACCGAGCTAGGTGTCTTTGCCAGCTTTGATCCCCGGCTGCCCGAGAATTACACCCAAGCGCCGCTGCTGTTTCTGGGCAATATCGTGCCAGAGATTCAGCTAAAAGTTTTATCGCAAGCTAAAGGCGCGCGTTTTAAGCTGCTTGATACCATGAACCTCTGGATCGCCACGCGCAAAGCCGCCCTTAAGCGCGTTATGGCCAAGGTTGATGCCGTCGTCTTGAACGATCAAGAATTGCGTCAGATCAGTGGCGAACATTCTCTGATTCGCGCAGCTCGCAAGGTGCTGAGCTGGGGGCCTTCGATTGTTTTTCTTAAGCGCGGTGAGCACGGCGCGTCACTCATTTCGCGCCAAGATTACTTTCACTTGCCCGCTTACCCCACGGACAAGGTCAAAGACCCCACGGGTGCCGGCGACTCTTTTGCCGGCGGCCTCATGGGCAGTCTGGCCGCAGCGCGACGTATCGGCAAGGCCGAGCTGAGACAAGCCATGGCCTGCGGCGTGGTTATGTCGAGTTTTCAAGTTGAGAATTTCTCACTTTGGCGTACGACGCGTTTGAAGCCGAGCGAGATTAAATCGCGGCTGACCAAGCTGCGCCAGATGACTGCCTTTTAACTTCGGATAAGCAGATGGACTCAAAAAAAATTATTTCTGGCATGGATGTCGAGGCCAACAAAATTAAACGTATTCCGCCCTATATTCTTTCGGTGGTGAAGCAGTCGGTGCACGAAGCTCGCATCGGTGGTGGCGACATTATTGATTTTGGCATGGGCAACCCTGACGGCGCGACACCAGCGCATATTGTGGACAAGCTGATTGAAGCTTCGCGCAATCCCAAGAATCATAAATATTCGGTTTCGCGCGGAATTTATAAGCTGCGTTTGGCCGTTTGTGATTGGTACCAGCGCCGCTATGGTGTGACCCTGCATCCCGATACCCAAGCGGTGGCCACCATTGGCGCCAAAGATGCGCTCTCGCGCTTGGTACAAGCTACCCTCAATGCGGGTGACGTGGTGCTGGTGCCCGAGCCGGCTTATCCCATTCATGAGTATGCGCCGGTGCTCAATGAGTGCAATGTGCTGTCGGTACCTATCAAACCCGGCTCAGATCTACTGGCTGAGATTTTGCAGGCCTGCGAGTCGAGTTGGCCTAAGCCCAAGATGCTTCTGCTTTCGTTTCCTCAAAATCCTACGGGCTATACCGTCGATTTGCCTTTCTTTGAGAAGCTCGTCGAGTTTGCGCGCCAACACGGCATGATCATCGTCAATGATTTTGCCTATGCTGAGCTCTGCTTTGATGGCTACCGCGCTCCCAGTATCTTGCAGGTGCCGGGTGCCGATGAAGTGGCTGTTGAGATCTCGAGCCTTTCCAAGACCTACAATATGGCGGGCTGGCGCGTGGGCTTTGCCGCTGGAAATGCCAAAATTATCAATTCGATTACGCGCATTAAGGGCTACTTGGATTACGGCATGTTTCAACCCATTCAAATAGCAGCCATTGCGGCACTCAATGGTCCGCAAGATTGCGTGGCTGAGATCGTCGAGATTTATCGCAAGCGTCGCGACGTCTTGGTGGATGGTTTGAATAAGCTAGGCTGGAATGTACCCAGCCCCAAGGCGACCATGTTTGTTTGGGCGCCTATACCTGAGCCTTTTAGCAGCATGGGTAGCGTGGCCTTTTTTAAGAAATTGCTGGCAGAGGCTAAGTTTGCGGTCTCGCCAGGTTTGGGCTTTGGCTCAGCGGGCGAAGGCTATGTGCGTTTTTCGCTCATTGAGAACGAAGAGCGTACGCGTCAGGCGCTGCGCGGCCTTAAGAATCTCACCCCACTTTGATGAGATGATGCGTTTCACGCTTGCAATTTTATGGGCACTTATTTTGCCTGCTGCTCACCATGCCGCGTCCTTTGATAAAGGTGGCATCTTGGGTGTGGGCGCGCGAGCCTTTGGCTTGGGCGGCGCAAGCGTGGCTCAAGGTGATGACGCCAGCGTCATGTTTTGGAACCCGGCCCTAAGTTTTGGGCTTGAGCATTATGAGTTACTGGGCGCTTATGGATCGATCTTAGGGGGCAAGTCGGCTGACATGGCGCTGGGCGCCCGTGCAAACTTGCAAGATCTTGGCTTGTCCTTGGGCTTTGGTTTTAGGTCGGTGGCTTCAAGCGGTGGCCTGGGTTTTGGTGAACAGACGACGTTGCTTTCTGCAGCCTTTCCCTTCACCAAAGATAAGAGTCTGGCCTTTGGTGCCAATCTTAAGATTTATTCTTCGCAGCTCAATATTCCTGGCGGCGAAGCCAGCGGCTATGGCGTTGATTTCGGTTTTGCCTGGCGCGGTGAGGGCATTTTTAAACCCTTACGCTTGGGCCTTGCTATAACAGACTTCCAGAGCGATCTGACCTGGGCCACGGGCCTATCGCTAGATCCGCCCCAATCGATGCAGTTGGGCGCGGCTTGGTATTTTGACGAGAATACCTTGGCCGAAATTGACAGCGAGGTCGTGACAGACGCGCTCAGCAGTCGCAACACCCAAGGCTTTCGTGTGGGCGCCGAGCGCAGCTTTGATGTGCCGGCCTGGGATGCGCCTCGCCTGGCTTCACTGCGGGTAGGCTATTTTCAGAGTGATTCACTGGCGCCGACTTCACTGGGTGGCCTTTTCACCATGGGCTTGGGCCTGCAGTATAAAGGCGCTCGCCTCGATTATGCCTACACTCAAGACGTAAGCGCCCTGGGTGAAAGCCACCGTATTTCTGGCAGTTGGAACTTTGACCCTGAGACTTGGGGTGGTGAAAGCACGGGCAAGCTCAAGAAGACGCCGACGCCTCGTCCCACCGCAAGTGTCACGCCCGACTCAGGTGCTCGCTTGAGCATGAGTCTGCGTAGTGAGCCGGCTTCGTTTAACCCATCGCGTAAGGGCGAGAGTGTGGCACTCAAAGTACAGCTTGAAGGGAATCGCTCGTCGGTGGTGCGGGTCAGATTGCGCATTGAGGATGAGGTGGGCGTGGCTATACTCGAGCTTGAGCGTGAAGGCCTGCCAGAAACCCTACGCTGGGACGGTAAGACTCGAGGCGGAATTTTTGCGCCCAGCGGTAACTATAAAGCCATTCTTGAAGCCTTAGATGATAGCGGCAAGAGTTTGGCCCAAGCTGAAGGGGTCATGGTTTTGGCCGGCGGCGAAGATCTTACGGTCAGCGCCGAGAACGAGCTTTTCTCTCCTTCGGCGGGCAGCCGCAGGCCGCAAGCGCTTTTCAATACTTCTTTTGGCGGTTCCGGTTTACGCAGTTGGACCCTGGTGATCACGGCGCGCGGTTCAGCCACCGCGCTGTCGACGCAAAAAGGCAAAGTTTTGCCTAAGCTCTTACGTTGGGACGGTCGCGACAGTAAAAACAAGCTTCTACCTGATGGCCCTTATCTGGCTACTTTGCGTGTGGCGCTTTCAGATGCGAGTACCCGTTCAGCCCAGGCCCCGATTGAGATCGATACTCGTAAACCCGATCTCAAAATTGAGGCCTATCCTCGCGTTTTTGAACCCGGCGATGCGGCAAAGCCTGTGGGCTTTAAGTTAGCTACTGAGAAAATGGCGGGCATCCCCCAGCGCTGGGAACTGCTTATCGAAACTTTGGCAGGCAAACGTGTGCGCCTGCTAGAAGGCCGCGGGCTGCCCGATGACAAAATCAGTTGGAACGGCGTTGATGACAGCGGCAAGGCCGTGGCGCGCGAGACGCTCTACCGCGTGACATTTGCCCTTGAAATGGAAAGCGGCGCCTTAGCCCGCAGTCCTCGCCAGGTGCTGGTCAGCGAGGTCACGGCCTTCAAGGCCGAGTCAGCCATTAAGATCACCTTGGCTTCGGTGCGTTTTGGCGCAAGTGAAGAAGCTTTGGCCCTCGATGAATATCGGGCCCTTAAAGAAGCGGCTGATGGCGTGAAAAAGTATGGCAACGAGTATCTCATTCAGGTACTAGGCTATTGTGACGATCAAGAAGCGTCTAAAGGCGCGCTCAGTGATCTTGAGCTTTCTTATATACGCGCCCGCGAGGTCAAAGATTATCTGGTTGAGCGAGGCGGCTTAGATCTTAGTCGCGTGAAGGCCTTGGGTTATGGCTCGGATCGCCCCACGGCGGATAATGGCAATGAAGAGGGCCGGTCCCGCAATCGCCGTGTGGAAGTTATCCTCTACACCCAATGACGAGGGTCCCTTTGAAGCGATTCTTCTGCATCATGCTGGCTCTCTTGGCCACGGCCCAGGCCATGGCCAAGAGCCGATTGACAGTCTGGAACCGCCCGGGCACCGCCCGCATGGCTGAGCGCGGGCTTTGGGACGATGAATTAGAAGCTTTTTCGGTCAGTCAGCAAGACAAGACCCGCGGAGATCTTTTTGTTAAAGCGATCTCGCGCAATTACATTCAGCAGCAGTTTGTGACCGTGATGGCCGGTGGCAAGGGGCCGGATGTGGTGCATGTCTGGGTTGGTTCGCTATCGACCTTGGCTCGCCAAGGTTTTCTTTCACCGCTCGATGACTTATTGGCTACTTGGAATCTCAAAGATCAAATTCCTGAATTATTTTGGGAACCCGCTCGTGTGGGCGGCAAGACTTATGGCATTCCCTTTGATTCTTATTTCTACACGCTGCTGATACGTCGTGATCTCTGGGTGGCCGCTGGCCTCGACCCTGAGCGCCCACCTGCGACTTGGGATGAGCTGGCCGAGGCAGCGCGCAAGCTCACCGACCGCGGCCAGGCGCGTTCAGGCTTCGGGTTTATTCCTACCGCTGATTTTTACCTCGATTTTGTCTGGCAAGCGGGTGGTGACTTGCTGCGCCAAGACGCTGACGGTACTTGGGCCCCGGCATTTCAAGAGAATCCTGGCGTCACGGCTCTTAATTTTATACGTGACCTGCGCTTTAAAGATAAGGTCATGCAGCCTAATCCGCTCGCGAGTACAGATGAACTGATGCAGCTCTTTGCCATGGGACAAGTGGCTATGATGCCGGGCGTGGCTAATCAGATGCCTGAGCTTATAAGCCGTTATGGCATGAAGGCCGAAGACCTGATTATTGCGCCGCTACCCGCGGGTCCCACCGGGCTTAAGGCATCGCATGCGGGGGGCGACTATTTTATTATTAATGCCCAGACCGAAGGGCCGGCTCGCCAGGCTGCTTGGGACTATATTCAGCACGTGCTTTCGCCTCTCAACCAGTTGGCCAAGTGGGATCAAATGAAAAAGCGCCAAATCCCTATTTTTCCGGGTGCCTTTTCAGTGGCCACGAATCTGGTGAATCAGCCTGAGTTCAAGCTAGTGAAAGATGCCCTGAGCTATGCTCGCGTCGAACCCCATGTCGAGAACTGGCCCCGTATAAAGGATTATATTGAAAGCATGGTGCTGCAACGCGCTATGACTGACCCCGACGCAGATCTGCCGAGCCTGCTTGAAGAAGCAGCCCGGGTGGTTCGCGCGAGCCTTCTCTAAGGTCCGAGCATGCCCGACGAACACGATAAGAGTCGCGCGTCACGCATGATGGACGAGCTCATCGGCGAGGGCCTGGGGGGCCAAGTCACCCCTGCGCCCAAGGGGCCGGTCTTACCCCGCATGCGTTTAGTGGTCGGGGCCCAGGTGGCCCCGGTCTTGGTGACCAAACGTAAGTCAGTGCTTGCTCCCGGCAAAGCAGCTATCGAAATGCTGCCTCAGATTCTCAAAGAAGTCGATGAGGCACGCCGCGTGGCGGCTGCCGCTGCTGAGACTAAAGCCGCGCTTGAATCTGCGGTCGAGACGCTCGGCACCAGCCAGGCCTCCGGTGCGACTTTCCTTCCTAAGGACTCTTCCGGGGACGTCGCCGTCGGTCGTGGCATGTCGCGCGTGCGCCGCCGCTTCAACCTTATCTTTGGCAAGTGGCCAAGCACCTTGTCTCGGCCGCACAAAGAAAAGGCTCTGCACGCTGAGTTTGAAGACAAGGCTATTTACCGTTCGGGTGATGAAAAACCTTTGCGGGTGCCTGATTCGATTTGGCAAAAGCCTGGCATCATGGCCTGGGCCTTCTTGCTGCCGGCCTTATTGGCCTTTGCATTTTTTGTTTGGGCGCCCATGATCAAGGGCCTCATTCTTTCTTTTCAAAATGTGTCTCTGACGGGTGAAAGTAGCTGGGTGGGTGGCGCCAATTATGCCCGCGCTTTCAGCGACCCCCAGTTCTGGGCTACCTTTGGCCATGCTTTTATTTTCTGCGCGCTTTCGCTTGGCATCGGTTTCTTTTTACCCGTAGCTCTGGCCATCTACATGAACGAGCTGCGGCGCGGACAAGGCATCTTGCGCTTGGCATTTTTCTTGCCTTTTCTCACCCCTGCGGTGCCGGCCGTGATTTTGTGGAAGTGGATTCTCGATCAAGGTTATGGTGTGGCCAATTCGGTGCTCTATTTCTTAGGACTCAATGACCCCCATGTGCCTTGGCTGAATCATCCTGGCTTGGCGATGCTTTCAGTCACCATGGTTTTCTTATGGAAGAACACGGGTTGGAACGCACTTATATATTTGGCCAGTCTGCGTGAAGTGCCCGAAGAACTTTATGAAGCTTCTGAAATCGACGGTGCGCCCGTCTGGCGACGCATCTGGCATATCAGCCTGCCCAGTCTGCGCACCACCATGGGCGTTTTGTTTCTTATGCAGGTGATCAATAGCTTTCAAATATTCACCGAGGTCTACTTGCTGACCGGCGGCGGACCCATGGCCAGCACCGAGGTCGTGGCGACTTATCTCTATAAGAAGTCATTCTTGTATTTAGATATTGGCTATGCATCTGCATTGGCAGTGATTCTCTTTATGGTCTTGGCGTCCTTTACGGGCGTCAGGGCTCGCGCCATTCGGCGGGAGGCATAAGATGGGCTATTTTGATTCTAAAGGCCAATATGTTCCGCGCACCCTGCTGGGCCAGCGTGACCGTAGCAGCCGCAGCGTGCGCTTGGGCTTCACGCTTTCGCATCTCGTGGTGGGCTTAGGGGCTTTGCTAGCCATTTTTCCGTTCTTTTGGATGCTCGTCACGAGCGTGAAGCCTTCCAGTGAAATCTTTAGTTTTCCCGCTCACTTCTTTCCTTCACGCATTGATTTCCAACCCTATATTGACGCCCTGAATCGCGTTCCTTTTGCGCGCTATTTAGGCAATTCGCTGCTATCGGCCGGCTTGGCTGTGGCGCTTCAGTTGCTGCTTTCGGCTGCGGCCGCCTATTCTTTCGCCCGCCTTAAACCCCGTGGTAGTAAGTTTTGGATGGCGATGGTGGTGGTGAGTTTAATGATTCCTTTTGAAGCGTTAGTCATCCCGCTCTATCTGCAAATGCGCGGTTTCCCCACGGGCAGCGGCGGCTTGAACCTGCTCAACACCTACTGGGTACTGATCTTGCCTGCTTCGGTATCGGCTTTTAACATTTATGTCTTGCGTGGCTTTTTTGAGCGCCTGCCCGAAGAAGTGCTCGCTCAGGCTCGCTTAGACGGCTGCTCAGAATGGCGGGTTTTCTTCACCTTTGTGCTGCCCATGTCGCGCCCGATTTTGACCGTGCTGGGTATCTTTGGCTTTTTAACCGTGTGGAACGGTTTCTTTTGGCCCTTGGTGGCGCTCAATGACCCCGATATGTATACGCTCATGCTGGGCATTCAAAAATTAATCGAATCAGGCGAGCCTTGGAACGTCGTGATGGCGGCTGTAACTTTGACGACGGTGCCCACGCTTTTAGTCTTCGCGGCCCTTCAGCGCTGGATCGTGCGCGGTATGGCCTTCACCGGTCTGCAAGGCTGATTAGCCTTGAAAGATCGCTTTGGGCTGCTTAAAGCCCGTTTGAAGATAGATCTTAAATCCGCTCGCTATAGGCATACGAGCGGAGTGGCCCGTTTGGCTTGCAAATTGGCTAAGTGTCACGGCCTTGATCCTGTCAAAGCCGAATGGGCAGGCTGGCTGCATGACTGTGGCAAAGCTCTTGGCAGCAGGGCCCAGAAAGGCCTGTTGTTAAAGTGCAAAGCGGATGCCTTTGAAAAAACTCAGTCGCCGCTTTGGCACGCTGTGATTGGCGGCTGGCTGGCCCGCAGTCGCTATGGCTGCAAAGACAAAGCGGTCTTAAGCGCCATACGTTGGCATACGACCGGCAAAGCCAGTATGAGCCAACTTGAAAAGCTGATTTTTGTTGCTGATTACTGTGAGCCGAGTCGGCCTTGGCCAAGCGCCAAGAAACTGCGTGGGCTTGCAAAAAAAGATCTAGAAGCAGCTTGGCGTGAAGTCTGCCGTCATAAAATCATCGATCTATTAGAACGCTCCCGTCCTGTTCACCCGCGCGCATGGGCAGCTTATGCCCAGGCTTTTGGCTGAAAGTTTATGCAAACTCTGATTCGACAATTAAATCAAGCCTTTGGTGATGCTTTTGAAGCGGCTGGTTTTGAGCGTAGCGCAGGTACGGTGGCATTGAGCCAGCGTCCCGATCTTTGCCAGTTTCAGTGCAATGGGGCCATGGCCGTGGCTAAAAAGGCCGGTATAGCTCCACGCGTAGCTGCAGAAAAAGTATTGGCGACCTTAGTTGGCAAAGAACGCTATAAAGACTTAAGTTTGGCCGGCCCTGGCTTTATTAATATTTCTTTCACCGATGAAGTGCTGAGAGCCAGTTTGTCTGAGGCTGGGCTTGAATCACGCCTGGGTGTGCCTGCCGCCAACCCGTCAGAAAATGTTGTGATCGATTTTGGCGGCCCGAATATCGCTAAACCCATGCACGTGGGGCATTTGCGGTCGACGATCATCGGCGACTCTCTGCAGCGCTTGCATAGATTTTTAGGTAATAAGGTTACGAGTGATATTCATTTGGGCGACTGGGGCACCCAAATGGGCATGCTGATCGAAGCCGTGAAAGAAGAGCAGCCTGGCCTGCCTTATTTTGACGAGTCAAAGAACAGCTCTTATCCTAAAGAGAGTCCAGTTAGTTTAGAAGATCTCGAACGGCTTTATCCCGCTATGTCGGCCCGCTGCAAAGAAGACGCTGCCCTAGCTGACAAAGCCCGCTTGGCGACGAAAGATTTACAGTCGGGTCGTGCTGGCTATCGAGCATTGTGGCGACATTTTGTCGATGCCTCGATTGCTGCGTTAAAAAAAGATTTGGGAGAATTGGGTGTCAGTTTCGATCTATGGCTAGGTGAAAGTGACAGCCAGTCAGGGATACCTAAGACGCTTGAAGAACTCAAAGCTAAGAACGTCGCCGTCAGCAGCGAAGGCGCTTTGGTTATTATGCTAGAAACCGAGCAGGGAAGCGAAATGCCGCCCCTGCTTTTGGTCAAGTCAGATGGGGGCTATCTTTATGGCACCACTGATTTGCAGACCTTGCGTGAGCGCGTTGAGGGCCTCAAAGCGCAGCGCCTGCTCTATGTCGCCGATAAGCGCCAGAGCCTTCACTTTAAGCAGGTCTTTCAAGGCGCTAAAAAAGCCGGTTACTTGGGCGCGGCTCACGCTGAGCACGTAGCCTTTGGCACCGTGAATGGCAAAGACGGCAAGCCTTTTAAGACGCGTGAAGGCGGGGTCATGCGCCTGCAAGCTTTGCTCGCTATGGCGGTTGAAGAAGCGAGTAAGCGTATGGACGAGAACGAAATCGCCAAAGAATTGGCTGCCTCGGCTCGGGCCAAGATCGCCAAGCAAGTCGGCTATGCTGCTGTGAAATTTGCAGATCTTTCAAACCATCGCAGCTCGGACTATGCCTTTGATTTAGAGAAGTTCACGCAATTCGAGGGCAAAACCGGCCCCTATTTGCTTTATGCCGCTGTTCGTATGAAGTCCATCTTGCGTAAAGGCGCTGAGCGCGGCTTTAAGCCCGGCGCTTTAACTGAACCCGGCGATCTCGAGCGACCGCTCTATCTCAAGCTCTTAGCCCTGCCTGAGGCATTAGAGCGCGCCGCGGCCGACAGCCTTCCGCACGTGATTTGCGAATATGCCCATGAACTTTCAGGCGCATTTTCGACCTTTTATGCTGGCTGCAATATTGTCAATGAAACCGACCAAGCTAAGCGTGGCTCATGGCTGGCTTTGACGGAATATAGCTTAAAAGTCTTGGGTCGCTGCCTAGAAATTTTGGGGCTTGAAGCCCCTGAGCAGATGTAAAGCGGGCTTGGGCCATGCAAGAGATCATCTGTCTGCTCTTAAATGGTTTAGCTTGGTTCGCCTTATTTTTTGCTGCATTTATTATTGTCTTGTTCGCAACTATTCGCCGTGGCGAAGCCCCCCAAGTCTTTGTCGACGGCGTTCCGCCGCACCGCCTGGGCGTCTGGCTTATGGCCCATCGCGCTTCCCGCAGCTACCCCTTTCAACACTTATTTATTCGCATCACCCCGCGCGACCCTAAAATCATCAAAAAATACCCGCAGCTCTTTACCTGGCGCGATGCCAAAGGCCATGCCTACGCAACGTTGGGCGCGGGTCCCTTGGCTGATAAATTGCGACTTGAATTCAATCGTCAGCCTGATTTACGCGACCCCATCTCTTATGAAGCCCCAGGTGCTATGGTCGATGAAAAGATTGAGAATCGCTTGATCGAAGCCTTGCTAGCCGATGCCCGCGCTTATGACCAAGAGCGACCTTTCACAACGTGGTCGCCGTTTGGGGGCAAGGGCTATAACTGCAACGCCTTGATATCAGCGCTGCTAGCCCGGCAGGGCCTGCACCCCGCGACGTTTGCACGGCCGCTGCTCAGATGTGCTGGCCTTTATCGTCCTGTGCCGAATAAGTATTTTAGTAGAGAGAAAAGGGAATTGGCGCTCTGGGCTAGGGCGCGTAGAGTGCACAACTAGCTTATAAAGTCGTCCCCACGCGTGTGGGGGTAAACCGCGCGCGCGGGTTCGTCCGGCTTCTTGGGGGTGCGTGATGTTAATTATTTACTTTTGGGCGTTGGTCGCGGCCCTTTACCTTGTGGCCTTGGTGCGCGATATTTTTCAGGAAAGACAATGCCGAAAAAACGGGGAAGCAAACAAGGCGGAACACGTCCGGGCGCTGGGCGTCCAACTCTATGATGTGCCCCCGAGAAAGTGGACACCCAGAACAGATAGGGTTATACCTATCACCAAGGGGGTACCAAAATGCCAAAGGGAAAACACTACAGTCGAGAGTTCAAGATCGAGGCCGTTCAGATGCTGAAAGCTGGACGGACTCAGGCCAGCGTGTGTAAAGATATAGGGGTCAGCGACTCGAGCCTTTCGAAGTGGAGGCAGGAGCTCGAAAATGAGCCGGTGAGCGCCTTCCCTGGAAAAGGCAACATGTTGCCTCAGGATGCCGAGCTTCGTCGCCTCCAGCGTGAAAACGCGCGGCTGACGATGGAGAAGGACATCCTAAAAAAAGCCATCGCTATGTTCTCGGATCCAAGTCGATGAAGTTTCGCTTCATTCGCGAGCATAGCGGCAGTTATCCAGTGGCGCCGATGTGCCGGGTCTTGGACGTCTCAAAGGCTGGTTTCTATGCCTGGCGAGAACGACCAGCCAGTCGGACCAGCCAAGAGAACGCTGTGCTCGTGGAGAAGATTCAAGAGATTCACACCGAGAGCCGCAAGACGTATGGTGCTCTCAGGGTGCACAAAGCGCTACGCAACCAAGGAGTGCGCGTCAGCTCCAACCGTGTTGAAAGGTTGATGCGGGTGAACGGCATACAGGGCAAGCAGAAGAAGCGTTTCCGGGCCACAAATAGCTCTGGCCACTCGTTTCCCGTCGCGGCGAATCTTCTCGATCGAAACTTCGAGGTCAGCGACCCGGATCGTTTCTGGGTATCGGACATCACGTATATCTGGACGCGCGAAGGCTGGTTGTACTTGGCCGTCACCATGGACTTGTTCTCTCGCAAGATCGTGGGCTGGTCCATGGACAGTCGGATGCCGTGGGACTTGGTCGGCAGAGCTTTCAACATGGCGCTTGAAAATCGAAAGCCTGGACCTGGGCTGATGCATCACTCGGATCAGGGTAGCCAGTACGCTTGTGACGACTACCAGGGGCTACTCAAGATGTCAGAGACGGTGTGTAGCATGAGCCGCAAAGGTAACTGCTGGGACAACGCCGTGGCAGAAAGTTTCTTCCACACGCTCAAGACCGAGCTGGTCTACCACGAGGACTACCACACTCGCTGGGAAGCCAAGCGGAGCATCTTTGAGTACATCGAGGCGTTCTACAATCGCAAGAGGCTCCACTCAACGCTGGGATACCAGAGCCCGGAATCTTACGAGATAGCTGCCGGACTTAACTAACTTGGTGTCTACTAAATCGGGGGCACATCA
>CAZFUM010000021.1:0-22695 GCA_964521965.1 uncultured bacterium
GAGCCTGATTGGGCCACGGGTCATCTGAGCCAGCTTATCTCAGCCACGCTGCTGGCTAGCCACCCGAGCCAGCAAGCCCTGCCAGATCCGGCATGGGAAGTAGCCTTGGCCGATTTGGCTGAGCGCTCGCAAAAAGCCTATCGAGCTTTGGTTTATGACGAGCCGAGTTTTGTAGAATTTTTTCGCCACGTCACGCCCATTCATGAAATCAGCCGACATCGCATCGGCTCGCGGCCAGCTTCGCGCCATGGCGGCGATAAGATTGAAAACCTTCGCGCGATACCTTGGGTCTTTGCTTGGACCCAGGCGCGTTTTGTGCTGGCAGCCTGGTATGGCTTGGGATCGGCCTTAGATAGCTATTTGGCTGAAATGCCCGATGCCCTCTCGCAGTTGCGTGAGATGTATGCGCGCTGGCCCTTCTTCAGGGATTTGCTCGACAACGCCCAGATGACTTTGAAAAAAGCGGATATGGCCACGGCCAAGCGTTATTTAGTTTTGGCTCAAGATCAGCCTCAGGCTGCGCGCCTTTTCGAGACGATTCGTAGCGAGCATCTGCGTTCTCGTGACGCAGTCTGTCGAGTTTGCGGGGTGGGTGAATTGTTAGAAGGTGAGCCCGAATTGAAGGCCTCGCTCGAGCAGCGCAACCGCTATTTAGATCCTTTGGGTGCGTTGCAAATTGAATTGCTCAAGCGTCTCCGTTCGATCGATTCAGGTCAAAAGGCCGAACAGGGATTAGAAGAGTCGGTCTTGCTTTGCATTAACGGTATAGCTGCGGGCATGAAAAATACGGGTTAAAAAATCCTTAGCACGTCGTATTCCGGCGGGATGGGTTTTTGTTCAAAGATTAGATCAGCCAAACGTTCAGCGCACCAGGGTGCCCAGAGCGCGCCTTTGCTGCCATAACCATTGGCGATGAGCAGACGGGGAAATTGGGGATGCGCGCCTAGCACGGGCGCATGGCCTAAAAGATTAGGCCGTAAGCCCACGTCATGGCGCAGGACTTTAAGCTCGCCGGGCAAGAACTCGCGAGCGGCCTCGAGCAGCCATTGCAGGCCTTCGGCACTGGGTTCGAGATCTTCGCGGCTGCGGTCATAGGTGGCACCGACGCGCCATAGGCCGTCGGGCGTGCCCAGAGCAAAGACGCGACCATGAATAATCAAGGCAGGCGCAGGCTGAGCGCTTTGAATTAAGAGGCTCTCGCCACGCGTGGGTTGAAAGCGCAGGGGCCAGAGGCCATCGCCTCGAGCACCTAAGCCGCGGGCATCGAGCACCCAGTCAAAGTGCTTGAGTTCAAGTTCAGGCGCCAGGCATTCGTGGCGCATGCGGCCCTTTTGGGTCATGCGCGCTGCCCAGGCAGCGACTAAGTCACGGGTGGCTAGGCTGCCAGCGTGATAAATGCGGCGAACTTTATGGGGCGCCGTTAGTTTGAGCTGGGGAATTTCGTCTTGCTCAGGCCCAAGATAAGGCGAAAACTTTAGGTCGCGGCTACGGCGCTGATAGACTTGTCGCAGGCCATCGTCTGGAAAGATGCGCCAAAGTTCTAGCTCGCGCCAGAGGGGAATGTCCAATTCGCCGGCTAGCAGGCTGTAGGCTTTGAGGGCAGCGGTGCGGCGTTCTTCAAAGCGAGGCGCTAATGTGCCGCGCTGGCCTGCGATGGGCGCAGCCAAGCCGCCGGCATGGGTACTGGCAGCCCCGGGGCGTTGGTCATCGACAACCCAGACTTCGGCGCCACGGCGTTCAAACTCAAAGGCAGCTAAGCTGCCCGCAAGACCTTGTCCGATCACCAAGATTTTCATGTCAGCACCTTCACGCAAAAGGATATTCATGGGAAGCATTTTTTGGGGCCTAGCGGCTCTCTTGGTTGCCGGGGTGGCGCTCTCGCAACGCGCAGCCCGTAAGGCCGCCTTACCCGTTGAAGCGGCCATGTCGTTATTAGCCGATGAGCCAGACTGCCAGATCACCGATGTGCGCAGCCCCGCAGAATACGCTTCGGGACATTTAGTGGGCGCTCGCAACTTACCTTTAAATCAGCTGCCAGAGCGTTGGCTTGAGCTTGATTCAAGCCGCCCCGTGTTGGTTTATTGCGCCACGGGCGTGCGCAGCGCTGCGGCCCGGCGCAAGCTCTTGGCGCAGGGTTTGGTGCGAGTCTATGACCTGCGCGGCGGTGTGCAAACCTGGGTGGCTAGCGGCCATCGATTGGAATAGGAGCAGTTTATGAATAAGACCCTGATCGTTTTTTTGATGCTGGCCTGTCTCGCGGCGGTAAATGCCCCGACGCTACAAGCTAAGGGTAAAGTCGCCGCTTTTAGCCAGGTGGATATCGGAAACGGCAAGCAAGGGTCTTACCAAAAGTTAGCTCCGTCCTTTCGAGCCGAGAGCCTGACCTGGCCCTGGCCGCTTTTGTCCAGTGTCACCCGCCGCGCCCAGGTGAGCGTTGATTTTAGTCAGGTCACGGGCCAGCTCAGCAAATACCATTTTGGCCAGAACACGTCTTGGTGGGCGGGCCGTGGCTGGAGTCTGGACGAAGATCGACGTCAGAAAGCAATGCAAGCTGGCCTAGCATTTTGGCGCTTTCCTGGCGGGTCGTCGGCCGATGAATACTTTTGGGACGGCAACTATGGTGAATATGCCAAAAATCCCAAAGGTGCTAGCGCCTCACACATGAATGAACCTTGGGCCCAGGACACAGCAGCCTTCTTAGCGTGGCTGCGCTTTACGGGCTCAGAACCGATCATTACCTTGAACTATGGCTTGGCCCGTTATGGCACGCCCGCCAAAGCGCTCGATCTGGCCAAGCGCTGGGTGCGTGAAATTCGTGCCAAGGGCATTCACCTGCGCTATGTCGAGCTAGGCAACGAGGTTCAGGGCAATTGGGAAACCGGCAATGAACTGCCTGGCAAACCTAAACTCGATGGCGAACTCTACGCCAAGGATTTTAATTTTATCGCCAAGGGCCTCAAAAAAGAATTTCCCGATCTTTATGTGGGTGCGGTTGCTGTACCTGACGATGACGCTAATGATTGGAGCGGCTATCGTTGGTGGATGCGCGATCTCTTACCCAAGATTAAGGATAGCGCCGACTATCTTATTTATCATGAATATTTTCTTTGGCCCTATGACGCAGAGCAGCGTTTTATCAATCCAAGTTACGAAAAATTGTTGGCGAATCTCGATCGCTGGACCGTGGCTAAAGCCAAATTTGACGCCATGGCCGTCAAATACATGGGGGGTAAACAGCTGCCCATCGCCATTACTGAATTTAACCTGATCAACGCCAGTCCGCCCCAGACCTTGCAGGCTATCAATATGATTTTTACAGCCGCATCGCTGGGCGAGCTCACCCGCTTAGGTTATGCAGCTGCCAATTTCTGGGATTGGAAAAATGGCTTTGATGAGAAGCTTAATGGCGACCACGGCATGCTGGCCCAGGGTGAACTAGGGGTAGCTGACAATACGCCTCGCCCCACTTATTACGCTTATGCGGTTTGGCAAAGAGCCAGCGGCGATGCTCTGGCCAAGTCAGAGAGTGATCTGGCAGCTTTGCGCGTCTATGCTTCAAGCTTTAGCGGCGGTGAAGGCGGATTGATTTTGGTGAATAGCAGTGAGCAAGATATCAAAGTCAGTTTCGATTTTAAAGGCAAGCAGCCCGGTAAAATGGGGGGCTATGCCCAGGCCTGGGTGGCTCAGGCTGACCAGCTGGCCTCGAAGACCGTGCATTTCAATGGCCAGGCAGGCCCCCTAGGTGGTGGTGGACCTTTTCCCTTGGATGGCATCAAGCCTTACTTGCTTAAATTGAGCCAGGGCAGCGAACTCGTGCTGCCCAAAGTCAGCGTTGTGGGTTTGGTACTTTATTGACTTAGCATTTCAAAATTCCAAAGCGCTTGGCTTGGACTCTTATTTGGCCCCAAACGAAAAGCTGACGCCGGCCCTAAGTATTGAGAAATACCTTTTTAAAATAGGCTGATTCTTGAAAGTCGCGTTAGAGCCAGGCATACTACCGGTCTGGCGCGATCTATTTATCGATGAGGAAAATATGCATTTCTTGGTTCTGGCCATGGTTTTGGCAGGCTCTGCGCTTCGTGCAGCTAGCCTTAGCATGGCGACTTATGAAGCCCAGGTGCGCGATGGCAACCAAGCCTACCGTGCTGCCCAAGCCCAGAATGTGGCGTTAGAACTCGCAGCCTTAGAACCAGGCATTGCATTTGCCCCGCACCTCGTGGCCAGTGTCAATCTCATGGACCAAATGGCGGCCAGCGCTAGCCCCTTGGATCCTCAGCGCATACGTAATGGCGCGGGCGATCTGGCGATTAATAAGTATTTCAGTAGCGGCACTTTTCTCAGCGCGGGTTATCGCGCCAATTTATCGGGCATTGAATATTCGCCATTTCTAGCAGGCTTTGCTTCTTCCTTGTCGGGGGGCAACGGCCTGAGTGTCTTGGCAGATACCTTTTGGTCTACGGGCTATTTTGTCACGCTGCAGCAGCCTTTAATTCGTGGCCTGGGTGCGCGAGGGCTTAAGGCCACGCAAGCCCAATTGACAAGTCAACTGGGCGGCTATCGTGAGTTGGGCCGTTTGGGGGCTGCTTCTATATTATTTGACGCGCGCCGGGCCTATGTTCAATTGGCTCTGACCCGCAAGTTGATTCAGATTCAAAATGAATCATTAGAGCGTAATCAGAAGATCTTAGATTGGGCCAAACGCCGGGCCGCTGAAGATCTGGGCGACAAGGTCGATGTGCTTCAAGTCGAGGCCGCGCTCAAGATGCTTGAGCTGGCCCTCGTTCAAGCCAAGCAAGATGAAGCCCAGGCCTTGGCTCGTTTTAACACTTTACGCGGCGTGGCTATTCATTTGAATGTAGATGACCTGATTCTTGACGCTGCGCCCGACCAATTGCCGGTGCGTCAAGGCAATCGGCCGGACCTTAAGGCTGCTGAATTAAAAAAAGTGGGCGATCAAGCCCGCATCGAAGAGATTAAAGACAAATACTTGCCCGACTTGAATCTCTTTGCTAGTTACAGTGTGAGCGGCATCAAGCCTGATTTGGGTCCTGCCTTTGAAGACTCGGCTCTGCATCCCAGCATCATGGTGGGGGCCAAGTTAGATTTAAATTTGGATGTGCCGCTCTTTTTGAAAATTTTAAAAGGGGCAGAAAAGGCAGCCGCAGCTTCGGCCGATGATCTAGAACAAAAGCGTCGCGGTTTAGATCAAGAATGGGACGATCTAGACAGTGCCTGGAAAGGCTTGGGCCAACGTCGCGAACTTGCCACGCAGCTCGAAGCCTTGCAGTTTGAGAAAGCCGACCGTGAAAAGAAGCGTTATCAGGCTGGTCGTACCACCAACTTTCAAGTGCTGCGCTTTGAAGATGACTATGCTCAGGCGCGCGTGCAATCCCTTAGCTTGAATGCCGCTGCCTTGGTGCTGGCGGCTCAGGCTGACCTCTTCAATGGCGGAGGCCTGACGTGGTAATGCGTAAGAGAAAACAGGCGGCAAAGGCCCCCCTGAGCAAGAAGGCGATCACGGCACCCTATGAGGGTGATCCTCTCAAAGACCCCGATGCGCCCATGCTAGCCAAGCTCTCGGTCAGCCGCCCAATCTTTGTCACCTCTTTGGTATTGCTCTCAGTCTTTTTGGGTTGGCTTAGCTACTCCCGCCTGGGTGTAGACCTGTTTCCTGAAATTGAAATCCCCGTTGTCACGGTCGTTGTACCTTACCGAGGCGCAGGGCCGGCAGAAATTGAGACTTTGGTGGTGAAACCGATTGAAGAAGACTTAGCTACCCTGGGCGGCGTGAAACGCGTCTTTGCCGTCGCCGGCGACGGATTTGGTTCGGTGACTTGCCAATATTATAGTGACGTCGACATGAAGAAGGCTGAGCAAGATGTACGCAATCGCGTACAAAATCTGCGCGCTCGCTTGCCCAAAGAAGTGGATGAACCCCACGTGCAGCGCATCTCGTTGTCTGACATTCCCGTGGTGGAATTGGGCTTAGAAGCTGATTTGCCGCCGGCGCAGCTTTATGATTTGGCCAAAGAAGATCTTAAACCCTTGATCGAGCAGGTGACGGGCGTCGGCAAGCTTGACCTCATTGGGGGCACGCGCCGCGAAATTCAAGTGCAGCTTGACCGGGGTCAGCTCAAGCGCCGTGAGTTGGCTGCGAGCGCCATCGTAGGCCGCATCGCTGAGAACAGCAGCAATGTGCCGGTAGGTAAGGTTGAGAAGGGCAATATGGACCTTAGTTTTAGAACCTTGGGTGAATATCGCAGCTTGCGCCAGATCGAAGACGCCGTGGTCAATTTTTATGCTGGCGACGTCCCGGTGCGCGTGCGAGATGTGGCCAAGGTCGAAGATACGGTGGTCGATCCTACCAGCTTGGCTTATCTCAATGGGCGTACCGCCATTCTTTTTCATGTCTTTAAACAATCGGGCACCAACACCGTGGCCGTGGTCGACAAGGTGTTGCAAAAGGTTGAGAAGCTCAATGCCAGCATGAAAGGTAAGCCCGGAAATCCCAAGATCACCTTGGTGCGCGATTCGGGCCTCTGGATTCGTCAAAATGTTGACGATGTCAAAGAAACCATCACCATCGGCATCTTGCTGGTTATCATTGTCGTCTTTTTCTTTCTTGGCAATTTCCGGTCGACATTTATCACGGGTTTGGCTCTGCCCAATTCGCTTTTAGGCGCTTTCATATTAATGAACGTGGCAGGGTTCACGATCAATATTATGACCCTTTTGGCTCTGTCGCTTTCGGTCGGATTGCTCATTGATGATGCTATTGTCGTTCGTGAAAATATTTTTAGGCTGATCGAAAAAGGCGTCTCGCCCTTGAAGGCCGCTTTGCAGGGCACCAAAGAAGTCAGCTTGGCTGTTTTGGCAACCTCGGCCACGGTCATCGCGGTCTTTTTGCCCGTGGGTTTCTTGTCAGGCACGGTGGGGCAGTTTCTTAGCCAATTTGGACTCACCATGTGTTTTGCCATGGTTATTTCATTTTTAGATGCTCTCACCATTGCGCCGATGCTCTCGGCTTATTTTGCTGGCAAGGGCGGCCATGGCGCTGGCATGGAAAATCCCCGCTCGCTCAAGATCATGCTAGGCGGCGGCCTGATCGGCATGACGGCTGTGGGGGTGGTGGGTATCGTGTTGCATCACCCTATTCCCTTTGCCATCGCGGGCAGTATCTTTGGTGCCTTGGCCCCGCGCTGGGTGGCGCCTTTTCAGCGTCTGCAAGAGCGCATCGAAGCCCGCTATGTTGACATTCTGCGTTGGGTACTCTTGCATCGCCGCCGCACCCTGCTCATCGCGGCTGGCATCTTTTTCTTAAGCTTTGTGGCTGCGTCACGCGTGACATTCACATTCATCCCAGCGGCTGACTCGACGGAATATCAAGTGACGCTTGAAATGCCTGAGGGCACTACCCTTAAGCGCACGGCGGCGGTGGCGCGCGAGGTTGAAGCCGTGCTGCTCAAGCGGCCTGAAATTGCGGCTTTAGCCACGACCGTTGAAGGCAACAAGGCTCGCCTTTTTGCCGGCCTTGTGGTCGGCAGTAAACGCAAGCTCTCGGCACAGGATCTCAAGACCATCACGCGTGAGCAGCTCAAGGCCTTCGCTTACGCTAATCCTAAGGTCGGTGACGTTGATGCCACGGGTGGGGCCGAGTCGCCCTATACTTTAGTTTTGAAGGGCGAAAATCTCGAAGAGCTCGATGCCTATGCCAACCAAGTGGTGGCAGGGCTCAGGACGGGCGTCAAAGGCCTGGTCGAAGTCGATAGCACGGCCCGCACGGGCAAACCCGAGTTTCAGGTTAAGCTTGATCCGCTACGGGCTGGCCGATTGGGTGTGAGCACCGTGACCGCAGGTCTTGAGCTGCGTACGCTCACCGATGGCGCTGTGGCGGGCAAATATCGCCAGGGCGGTCGTGAGTATGATATTCGTGTACGCCTTAAGCCTGAGCAGCGAGATTTAGAGGCCAATTATGATTTCACTTATGTGCCTAATCTTAATTTTAATCTCATTCGCCTGAGCGGTGTTTCTAGCTCTCAAAAGGGCAGCGGTCCGGCCACCATCAACCGCCGCGATCGCACCCGTTCGGTCATCATTACGGCGCAATTGGCGCAAGGGGCTGGCTTGGGCCAGGTACTTGATCAAAGCAAATTGGTTCTCAATAAAATTAAGGCGCCCGCCGGTGTTGAATGGGATTTTATAGGCCAGGCTGAAGACTTTGCTGACATGCAGAAGTCGATGGGCACTGCCATCTTGTTAGCCTTGGTCATCATGTTTTTGGTGTTGGCTTCGCTTTACGAGAGCTTTATCACGCCCTTCACCATCATGCTGGCCGTGCCTTTGGCGATTGCAGGCGCTTTTTATGCGCTCTTTATTGTGACTTGGTTGGGCGATGTCGGCTTCTTAGCGTTTCTTCAGCGTCTGCACCTTTTTCATGTCAATCGTCTCGACGCTTCGATCAATCTTTTTTCGATGATTGGCTTGGTGCTCTTGATGGGTTTGGTTGCCAAAAATTCGATCTTGTTGGTGGACCAGACCATGCAATTTATTAAAGCCGGCATGAAGCGTGACGAAGCTATTGTTGAAGCCGGCAAACACCGTCTTCGTCCCATCTTGATGACTTCGCTCGCATTGATTTTTGGTACGCTACCTCTGGCTTTGGCCTTGTCTGAGGCTGGGCGCTTTAGGTCATCGATGGGCATCGGCATCGTGGGCGGCCTGATTAGCTCGACGGCGCTCACCTTGTTGGTTGTGCCTGCGGCCTTTGAATATGTCGATGATTTTAAGAATTGGTTCGAAAAGTGGGTGCGCAAGATTGGCGGGCGGGAATAGAGTTCTAAATTAATTCAAAATTCGTAGGGGCGCACGGCAGTGCGCCCCTATTTTTTTTAGTCCCCCCGCATGAACCTCAATAATTCATCCCTGCGGCGCCAAGTATCTTTATAGCCTAGGCGCATTAATTTTCCGGTGTAAGAGCTGTCAAAGGCCAAGTACGAGAGTACGTCATTGCCGCGTTTGCGGCGCGCGCCTAGTCCGCGCAATAAGTGTTTGAGCAAAAAAGGGAAACGGTTGATATTGCCTGCCGCCACGCTGCCTAAGTCGCGGCTGGGACGCACAGCTTCGATGGGAATAACGCGCATGAGACCGGGCGTATCTTGGTCGGGCTTGATGCCTAGGTGCATGAGCGAGGCATTGATGCGGTGCATGCGCGTTAAGTCAGACTCGAGCGCGTCGAGAAAAACGGCATTGAGAAAGACGCCAGCAATGTCGGCAAAGCTGACGTCTAATTTACTGCGGTCTTCTAATTTTTTGTATTCATCGGGCGTTTTCGGATGGCGTATACCGACGGCTAATATGCGGTCGGCTTTGAGATGGATGGCCGGCGAAACCGGCGAGAGCAGGCGCACGCTGCCGTCGCCGTAATAGCGCCCATCAATTTGGATGGGCGGAAAGAAGACCGGGATGCTCGACGAGGCCATGATATGGTTCTCGTTCAAGGGCGTGATGCGTGATAAATGGTTGCCGCGCGCCCACTCGGTCACGCCCAGCGCCGTGTCAAAGAAAGTTACGGCGCAGCCATTGTGGTAGTTGGTGGCCGTGACCGCAAAGCCCTTGAGCAGACCTTGGCGTACGTGGCTATGGACGCGGTCAAAGTCAACGTTGTCGGTGATGATTTTGCGTAAAGGATGGGTGTCGAGTAAGTAGCTCGACACCGGGGCAGGGAAAAAGCCGCCTAAGGTCAGGTCGCGCATTACCATGAGCGCAATGCGGGCCAAGCTCCATGAGCTAGTTTCAAATACCCGGTCAACCGTGAGGCCATGCCAAAGGTCCCAAAGCCGGGTGGCGCCGGTCTTAAAGTCATCGGCGTAATGTGCCAATTGGCAGGCGTTGACCGAGCCGGCAGAAATACCCGTGATGGTCGTAAAGGGCGAGGCTTTTTCGGGCCAGATCTCGGCGAGGGCCCTGACAGCGCCGACTTGGTAGGCAGCGCGCGCGCCGCCGCCGGTCAGTACCAGGGCTAGGTTGTTGGTGGCCATGCACTATCTTAGCTGCCCAAGGCTCAAAGGTCAAAGCCCGCCTGACGCCCAGCTCGGTCTGTGGTATGATGTGCGCCATCTTGGAGGAAAGTATGCGCCCACTTTTGGCCCTGCTTCTGTTGGCCTCAGCCTTGCTGGCTGGCTGCGAAAAGCACAATCCTAATTATGATCCGCCTGCCCCTAATCCGGCCGCAGAGAAACCGGTGTCCAATCACAAATTTGACGGCGGTGAGACCAGCCCTTATTCGCGCCCGGGTGAAGAATCAGGCGGCGGCGATGCTGGCGCCGGTGGCGGTGGCGGTCATTGAGATTGGTACGGCGGATGCAGGCCCGGGTGACCGGGCCTGTTTTTTTGAGGGAAGACGATGAGGCAAAAAAAATGGGCTTTGGGTGCCCTGCTGTGGGCCATGGCAACCCTGGCTAAAGCCGCGGCCTGGGGGCCTTGGATTTCGCCGACAGATGAGCGCCTGCTCTGGCACGGCCGCGTCGTCTTTGAGGAGGGCGAGGCTGTTTTGAGTTGGGCCCAGAGTGGTTTTGAAGCTGATTTCTCGGGCAAGGCCGTGGTGCTACGACTTAAACCAGGTGATAACGAGTTCAATATTTGGGTGGATGGCCAGTTACTTGCCATCATTGGTCCTGAGACCAGGGCACCCCAGTCGTGGGAGCAAGAGCGATTGCGCCTCGTTGCCCGCGAGATCGAACGCGGGGTTTGGGAGCTCAGCGGACTCAGCCTGGGCAAGCATCACTTAGCCTTTGATAAGCGAACAAGCGCCAATTTTGGCGTGGCCCGCTTTGGTGGCCTTAGGCTTAAGCCTAAGGCTAAGCTGGGGCCTGCGCCCAAGGCATTCACGCGTCGGCTTGAATTTGTGGGTGATTCGCTCACCAATGCCTATGGCTGCGAAGGTCCAGGCAAGCAATGTAGCGAGCTCAGGCCCTATGAGAATTCGGCCAAGTCTTGGGTCACCCTGGCTTCGCATGCTCTTAAGGCTGATTTTCAGATCGTGGCCTTGTCGGGTTTTGGCGTGGTGCGCAATTATGGTGATAAGAAAAAAGTTTCGGCTGACCCGATGTCTGTTTATTACGACCGCGCCAATAGCGTCGACAAGGCCTCGCGTTGGGACCGTTCGCGCTTTGTTCCTGACCTGGTGGTCATTAATCTGGGTACCAATGATCATTCCACTCAACCCATGCCCGACGAGGCAGAATTTATTGCTGGCTACCTCAAGCTGATCGCCCAAGTGCTCAAAGGCCGCGAAAAAACGCCGCTGATTCTGGGGCAACCCCTTTGGAGCGGCACTCACTCTGAGCGCGTGGCCAAGATCGTTGAGCAAAGCAAAATCAAAGGCTGGAATGTCGAGATACTGCCATTGCAGGGTCCGGGCGAAGGCGAATATGGCTGCGATTGGCATCCTCTTGAGATGGTGCATCAGCGCTGGGCCAGCCAGCTCGAAACAGCCGTGCGAGCCCGTTTGTCTTGGAAAGATTGATTTAGGTCAATGAGATTTGAGATGACCCAGGTCATCTGACCTGGGTCATATTAGCTCCTGCCGGCTTGACGTAAAAAGTTGGTCAGGAGGACACCATGAAAAAAATGCTCTTGCCAATTTTCGGGTTCTGTTTGATTTGGCCTGCTTTGCCTTTGCGAGCCGAAGAAAGCGCCCCGGCCACGCCCGAAGTCACGATTCAAGTCACCCCTGCTCCCGCGCCTAAACCAAGTTTCAATCTGAAGGGCTTTGTCAAAGCCTGGGCCCAAGTCAGTGAAGACCCTTCTGACAAAGGTCTGGACCAAGGCACGCTCATGCTGAAAAGTTCGCGCTTGATCGTGCAGGGGCAAGCTTCAGATGAAGTGAGTGTTCAGTTGGTTAGCGAATTGGCAGGGGGCATTAAAGTTTTAGACGCCTATGCCTCATGGAAAGCCTCGCCGCATTACACCTTGGTGGGCGGTCAGTTCAAATTTCCCTTTGGCAAAGACCGCATGGAAACCCCGGCTAGTTTGGAGCGCGTGGATTATTCTGGCGTCACTGCCCGCATCACCAATCGCGTTGCGGTGAATGGTTGGGACGATGGCTTTATGGCCAAAGCCCAATGGGGACCGGTCAAGTTTGATGCCGCCATATTTCAAGGACAGGGACCCAATCAAGCCACCCCAAGTGCTCGCGATGAGCGTGAATATTCAGCTACGCTTGAATGGGTTGCGCTGCCGGGCTTGAAGCTAGGTGGATCTTTTTATGATGGCCAAGACTTGGCGTTTACCAATCGCCCTGATTTTGTCACAGCGGCCTATCTCGTGGGCCAGGTGGGTGCTGCAGATTTGAGCGTCGAATATCTGGCTCAGCATTGGGGAAAATATGGTGTGATTTCGCAGCTGGGTTACAAGATTGCTGATAAATACAAAGTATTTGTTTATTACGACCGTGTCGAAGATCCGCGAGATTTGCCAGGTGCTGGTCTGGGTCACTCAGGTGGCCGCAGCGAGCAAGGCTTAGGCTTGATCTGCGATCATGTCAAAGGTCTGCGACTAACCCTGCAAGTCTCAGGCGCCAATGCCGGGCCCGATCAAACCCCGCGCTCGACCCAGGCTGTGGCCCAGGCTCTGGCGCGTTTTTAAGGCGCCTCTGGGCTTTACCAAAGTGGGGCCGGGCGATATACTTTTTATGAATTTCAGCCATGGCGGCACCGTCCTGGTTGACACCTAGGGAGGCACGATGAAGAAGATCAGTATTTTGATGGCAGCGCTCTTGCTCGCAGGCCCTTTGGCCGCGGCTAGTCCTGACGGCCAGGCGCTCATGAAGAAGTCAGATTGCTTGTCCTGCCATGCAGCCAAGCGCAAGGTGGTGGGTCCGAGCTTTGTCGACATTGCCAAGAAGTATAAAGGCAAGAAAGACGCTGTCGCAGCCTTGGTTAAGAAGGTCAAGGCTGGCGGCTCAGGCGTCTGGGGCGCGGTGCCTATGGCGGGTCACCCTTCATTGTCTGACGCTGACATGAAGGCCATGGTGGAATGGATTTTGAAGCAAAAATAATGAAGTCAGATCATTCAAGACTTGAGGCGGGGGCCACACCCCCGCCTCGTTCATTTAATGGCCAGCCTGGGCGCAAGCCGGCGGGCTTTCGGCTGCCCATGGAACATGGGGCCTGGTGGACTTTTTTTACGGCCTGGGCCTTTTCAGGTTGGCTGGCATGGCGACTCAATGCCCCTTTGTACCCCGCGCTTTTGCTGCTGGCCCTTGAAGTCTTACTCTTTTTGCCCAGTGACTGGTTGGTTCTGTTTTTTGCTTGGGGCATCAAAGGCCATAGCTTTGGGCCTGCCTCCGCCCGGGCCTGGCAGGGCTGGGCCTTGGTCTTACCCGCCCTGTTTTGCTTGGGCCTCATGACTGCCGGTTTTCTAAAAAATATCGGTCAGCCTTTCTTCCAATTTTTGGCCTTTTTTTCAGTTATGGGCGTCCTGGTTATGATCCTCCGCATACTTGTTGCACCCCGGCATCTATTACTCTTATGCATGTCCAGCGTCATGCTCAGCGCACCCTGGGCGTTGATGGCCGGCTTGAACCAAGATCTTGCAACGAGCTTGAAAATCTGGGCACCCCTGGGCGCCTACTTCGCAGCCACGCCGGTTTTTGTGCAAGCTTGGCTGCGGGGAGCTACTTGGCCTGCCTGGCGACGTTACTTGCCGGTACTGATCTTAGCCTTGGGTACAGGGGCACTCGCGTGGTTGGGCAAAGAAATCGCAGCTTGGATCATGGCGGCCTTGGTAGCTCGCATGGCCTGGCGCCTGGCGAGTAACAAACGGCCGCAAGCAGGGCAGGCACCCCAGCCGCGAGCCGTACGCGCTTTAGGTTTTGAACAAGCATTTTGGAGCATGGCTTATTGCGCGGCTTTAGTGAGCGCCGCGCCCTGACCGCCCTCAGGCTTTGAGGGCCTGAGGGATTATGCAAAACGTAGAAATGCAGATACCGCCTTTGCGCCTGGTTTTTTGGGAAACAACCCAGGCTTGCAACCTCACCTGTAAGCATTGCCGCGCCTCAGCCAAGACCTGGCGCGACCCCCTTGAATTGACTACGCAAGAAGCCCTGTCCATGATGGACGCTTTTCCCAAGCTCGGTAATCCGGTGCTGGTCTTTTCGGGCGGCGAACCGCTCATGCGCCACGATATTTTTGAATTGATGGCAGAAGCGCGTCAGCGCGCTATCCCCTTTGCACTATCCACCAACGGAACTTTGGTCGATGAAGTGATGGCCGACCGCATCGCCGCGGCCGCGCCCCATCGCGTGAGCGTCAGCTTAGATGGACCCGATGCCGCCACGCATGATGGCTTTCGCCAAGCCCAGGGGGCCTTTGACGCAACGCTTCAGGCCATACGCCTGCTGCGTCAGCGCGGTGTAGCGGTGCAGATGAATAGCTCGGCTACGGCCCACAACGGGCGCATCTTGCCTGAAATTTATGCATTGGCTGAGCGCGAGGGCTGCGTGGCCTGGCACCTCTTTATGCTGGTGCCGGTGGGTTGCGGTCTTGATATTCCTGAAGAGCAGCGCCTGCCCGCAGCCGAGTATGAACGCACATTAGCTTGGTTCGTCAAAACCCAGGCCCATTCAAATTTAGAAATGAAAGCTACCTGCGCGCCTCATGTCACCCGCGTGGCTCGGCAATTTATGGCGCGCCACGCCCATGCTGTGGCTGCGAGCGGCCACCCTGGCGGACATTCAGTCGCTCATCCCTCAGCTCAACATCCTAGCGCTGCGGCGGGCAAAGGCTGCTTGGCAGGCACCGGCATTTGTTTTGTGTCGCGTTTTGGGCAGGTACAAGGCTGCGGCTACATGCCGGTTAAGGCCGGCAGTTTGCGTGAGCAGAGCCTCGATCAAATTTGGGCGACTTCGCCTTTCTTTCAACGATTGCGAGATGCGGGTAATCTGGGCGGTAAATGCGGCGCTTGCGAATTTAAAGATACTTGCATGGGTTGCCGGGCCCGCGCTTACTCGGCCACAGGCGATCCTTTTGCCGAAGAGCCGCTCTGCGCCTATGTGCCAGCCAGTATGAGAGGAGCCGTAGCATGAACCCGCTGGCGCCACCGGGACTGCTTGAGGCCTTGCAAAAAGGCTTCCCTCTCACAGCGCGGCCCTGGGTCGCCCTGGGCTTGAAGCTCGACTTAAGTGAAGAGCAGGTCTTGCGTGCGATCGATGGGCTGCGGCAAGAAGGCGTTCTGCGGCAGATTTCGGCTATTTTTGATAGTCGCAGTCTAGGCTATCAAAGTGTGCTGGTGGCGGCCGAAGTGCCTGAAGCCAGGCTCGACGAGGCTTCGGCTGTCATCTCGGCTCATTCAGGGGTTTCACACAATTATCAGCGGGAGCACGAGTTCAACCTCTGGTTCACTTTGGCCTTGGCGCCAGGCTTGAGTCTCGAGGCTGAAGTGAGCCGTCTGGCCCAGGCTGCGGGCTTTCAGCGCACTCGTCTCTTACCTGCCCTGCGAACTTTTAAGATTGAAGTCAATCTCGACACAGCTCAAGGCCCCAGTTTGGCACGCAGCCAGGCCGCGCCGCGCCGTGAGAGGCTTGTGGCCCATTTAGACGAGTTCGATCGTGAAGCTGTGCGTCAGTTGCAAAGGGATTTGCCCGCCATACCCCGGCCTTTCGAGCCTGCTGCGCGCGCGTTAGCAGTCAGCGAAGAGCGGCTTTTTGACTGGATGCTAAGCGCTCATGAGCGCGGTTTTTTGCGTCGCTTTGCGGGCATTTTACGCCATCGCAAGGCTGGCTTTATGGCTAATGGCATGGGCGTGTGGCGCGTTGACGAGACGCGTATTGAAGAGCTGGGCTCTAAGCTGGCTAGTTTTCAAGCAGTTTCACATTGTTATCAGCGCCCGCATTTTCCCGACTGGCCTTATAGCCTTTTTAGCATGGTGCATGGTCGCGATCGGGCTGAGGTGGACCAACTCTTTAGGGGTATGAGTCAAGAAATGGGTGTGCCGGATTATCAGGTGCTTTATTCAAGTCGTGAATTCAAGAAAGAAAGAGTTCAATATTTTCTCGAGGCGGTTCATGGCTGAGAGCCTTAGTACGCATCGCGAGAAAAACGAAGCCAAAGTTTTTTCTTGGCCAGGCGAACCCGAGGCTTGGTGGAGTTTTCTTTCGACCTCGTTAGTCGGTATGGTCTTGATTGCGGCGCAGGCGTCGGCTCGACTGCCTGAGGCAGCTTGCCTCTTGCTTTCTATGACCTCGGTTTTCTTGGCTTCCGATTGGATCTCGGCCCTAGGCGGTCGTGGCATCAGTGGCGAGAGGCCGCGCAGCTCGCTGATGGCAGTGCCGGGCTGGACCCTTTTGCTACTGGCAGTGTTGGGCTTGGCATTCTTTTTCAAGATTCTAGATTCTGAGCTGGTCAGGCCCTGGGTCTTTTTGATCGCCTTAGTGGGCGCGGCCACGGCCTTAATCTTTCTCATGCGCCTGCAATTGCTCCCGCTTGACACCCGCCTGGTCAGCTTGAGTGTGGCTCTTTCGACATCCCCTGCACTCTTGTTGAGCCTTTTGTCATTGGGCTTAGAAGATCGCCGTGCCATTGAGCTCTGGCTCTATCCCGCTGTCTATTTTCCTGTGGCCGCGCTCTTCTCATACACCTGGCTGCGGGGTTTGATTGCCCATCGTCCCAGCATAGCGGTGGCGGCTACCCCACTCTTGATCCTCTTTGTAGCGGCCATTGCTCAAGTGCAATATCCCTTGGCAGTTTTTTTTGTGGTCTATACGGCTCGGGTGACCCAGCTACTCATCAAGCGTGATCGTGAGTCGCATGATCACTTGCCTGCCTTTTCTGAGATTAGGCGCCTGGCTCGCGAGATCCACGTCTGGAACGCGCTTTTTGTGGCGCTTTGGGCCCGCTTGTTGTTAGGGATCTAAAATGTTGGGCGGTTTGTTGCGTCACGTGGATGCGGCCCACGCCTTGAGAGGCGCGGGCATTTGTGAGCAGCCCCACGGCCACACCTATCGGGTCGAAGCGGTCTTTATGGCCCGCTTGCAGAATCAGGGCCAAGCGGCCTTGGATAGGGAATTGGCAGTCTTTGACCATCGCGATTTGAACCAAAGCTTTGAATTTGCTAGCTGTGAACATTTTTGTCTAGAACTGGCCCGCAACGTCGAAAAGGCTGCGCCAGGTGCCCTTTGGTCGCTCAGGGTCTGGGAAGGCGAGGGCAAATGGGCCGAAGCTCTTAGGCCTGATTTTGTTGCTTTAGCTTAAATGTGCTTAATTAAAGGGTTCTCTGAATCATTACTATTTAGTCGATGATCATTGACAAGGCCTTAGTGAAATGGCTAACTTGATCTTGAACATCACATTCAACTTAGGCCGCCCTTCGCCATGAGTCCCTGGAACAAGCAAGATCAAGCCCCCACCCTCAGCAACCTGCGCCCTGGCCAGAGCGCGGCCGTGGTCGCTGTGGCGCCAAACTTGCCCATGTGCCTGCGTTTGCAAGAGCTAGGCCTGGTGCCTGGGTCCGAAGTTGAAGTTTTGAGCGGCGGGTCTAGCCTGATTGTTAAAGTCGGCGATCATCGCCTGACCCTGCGTCAAGAGCAGGCTGAAGGCATCCGCGTCGTACCTCTCTAAATTTGCTCATGCGCCTAGACGAATTGCAAGTCGGCCAGAGCGCCGTCATTCAATCCATTGATCTTGGTGATCGCCGTTTTCAGCGCCTGCTTGAGATGGGGCTTTTTGAAGGCTGTTCAGTTACTTTGATACGTCGGGCCCCCCTGGGCGACCCCCTTGAATTTAAAGTTGGAGATTTTCATTTGTCCCTGCGCGCTGCCGATGCCCACCTGGTTGAGGTCAAGGCATGAGTATGAGCGTGGCTCTGGTGGGCAATCCCAATGTCGGCAAGACCACCCTCTTCAATGCCCTCACGGGTTTGAGCCAACACACCGGCAATTACCCGGGCGTGACCGTGGAATGGACTGCGGGTGACTGGGACTTGCCGGGCATGGGCCGCGTTGAATTGGTTGACTTGCCTGGCACCTATTCGTTGGCAGCCCAGAGCCCTGACGAAGCCGTGGTAGCCGACACCCTCTTAGGCAAAATTCGTGAGCGCCCTCGGCCCGATGCTGTGGTAGCTGTGGTTGATGCCAGCAATCCCGAGCGAAATCTTTATCTGCTTTCACAAGTCGTGGACCTTGGGCTGCCCATCGTGGTGGCGCTCAACATGAATGACATGGCCGAAGTCAAAGGCCTGGCAGTTGACAGTGAGCGCTTGGGCAAGGCCATGGGGCTTATGGTCGTTCCGGTAAACGCTAAAGCTCGCTCAGGCCTTGAAGCCTTGGGTGAAGCCGTGGCCCGCCAACTGAAAGAGCCTCAGCTTGCGCCGCGCGCCACCCAGGCCGGCTTTGACCCGGTCCGCGGTGCCCAGCCTGAAGAAATCAAAGAACGCTATTCGTGGGCCCGTCGATCCCTGGTCGATGCGATTCATCGCAGTAGTTCGCCAGCGGCCACCACGGTCTCAGATCGAATCGATGCGGTGCTTACCCATAAGATTTTTGGGACGCTGGTTTTTGTGGGCATCATGCTGGCACTTTTTCAGGCTCTTTATGCCTGGTCCACGCCACTGATGGAAATGATCGAGTCAGCCACCTTGGCAATCGGCAATGGGTTGCTGCATCCCTTAGCCGAAGGCCCACTCAAAGCTTTACTGCGCGATGGCGTATTTGCTGGTTTTGCCGGCGTGGTGGTCTTTGTGCCCCAAATCGCAGCCCTCTTTTTGTTTGTAGCGGTGCTCGAAGATTCTGGCTATATGGCCCGCGCTGCCTTCCTCATGGATCGCATCTTTTCGCGTATGGGCCTTTCGGGGCGTAGCTTTATCCCGTTGATTTCATCCTTTGCCTGCGCCGTGCCCGGCATCATGGCCACTCGTACCATTGAGAATCGCCGAGAACGCCTGATTACATCGCTGCTGGCGCCCCTCATGAGTTGCTCAGCCCGCTTACCGGTTTATACCTTAATGATTGCAGCTTTTGTGCCAGCCCAGCGCTGGGGCTTTATCAATACCCAGGGTCTAGCTCTGTTTGGCATGTATGCCGTGGGTTCTTTGGTGGCAGTGCCGGTGGCCTTTATTTTGCGCCGCTTTTTGATGAAAGGTCTCTCGCCGCTTTTTGTCATCGAGCTGCCGCCCTACCAATGGCCCGACCGCCGTACCGTAGGGCGCCGCGTGGTGCAGCAATGCAAAGCCTTTGTCACTCAAGCGGGTACGGTGATTGTGCTGGTCAGCATCGTGGTTTGGGCTTTGGGCTACTACCCTCGCCAAGTCGCGCCAGCCCCATTGGCGCCCGGTGTAAGCGCTGAGCCGCAAGTGGCCGTCGCCTCGACTCAACTCGAGCAGTCTTATCTAGGTCGCATGGGCAAGACACTCGAACCTGCCTTTGCACCCTTAGGCTGGGATTGGCGCATCACCGTGGCAGCCCTAGCCAGCTTTCCCGCACGCGAAGTGGTGGTGGGCACTCTCGGTACGCTATTTCAAGCGCCTGAAGCTGATGGCGACCTCAGCCCTTTGCGCGACCGCCTCAAACAGGCTAAGCGCGCTGACGGCAAACCTCTCTTTGATATGGCCTTGGCATTTTCTGTGATGGTCTTTTTTGCGCTTTGTATGCAATGCGCCTCGACCTTGTCAGTGATTAAAAAAGAAAATGGCCATTGGGGCTGGGCCGCCTTGGCGTTTGGCTATATGACGGTCTTAGCTTGGATCGGTGCCTGGGTTGTCTTTAAGGTGCTGTCTTGAGTTGGCAAGATTATGTGGTGATGGGCCTGGCGGTACTGGCTTTGGTGATTCTCATTCAAAAAATGCGCAAGAAGCCCAACGCCGCTTGCGATAAATGTGAGCCAACTCGAAACCGCATGAAAAGAAATTAATAAGTTTCGTGGTCGCGTTTAATCAAAATCAAAAATCTAAGGGTTTACTTTTATTGGGGGCGTGATGATAAATTTTAGGAGCTTGTTTCTGGGCCTAGGGCTTTTGGCGCTGTCCGGTTGCGGCATGTTTTACACGGTTGATCCGGTCAAGCATAAGGCCGCGGTGGCCGCGGGCCACGAAGGCCATGATCACGATGATGACACGATTTGGACCTGTCCGCATGAGGGCGGGACTTTTCATAAGCCCGGCAAGTGCCCTAATTCGTGGTGCACCTTACAATTGGTGCCTAAGGCGAAGTAGGCGGCCGGGGCCCCAGCTTGTTGCCCGCAAACTTCCAGTCAATTTTTACGCCCATGGCCTCGCGGCGCAGGGTGTTATCGCCCGGGCCGCCGACCACATCAATGAGCAGATGCCGCTCGTCTTTCCACGTCGCGTTCTTAAGTCGGCGCAGGAAATCAAAGTGGGCCAGCAAGCTGGGGTCCTTCCAGCCATCGTTCATGCTGGGCAAGTAATTGCTTTCATCGGTTTTGCGTAGATAGAGTCCCCAGCTGCTGCTGGCGCAATCTTGAATGGCCACCAGGCGCAGCTGGCCAGACGGTGAGCTTTCGATGCTGAGTACTTGATCTTGATGCTCTTCGAGCAAGAGAGTCAGGCCCTGCCAGTTTTGCTGCGACTTAACCCGCAAGTGGCTAGCGTCTTCTGCGCTGTAGCGTAGCAAGAATTGGCCTACGCGCAGCCAGCGGGTATCGATGCCGCAAAGGTCGTTGAGCCCATCGATCAAGGTGATGCGGCGCCAAGTGCCCTGGCCTAATATCAGGCGCTGCAGGGTCTCGTGGTCCTCGACATAGGCCTCTTGGGCTAGCCAATAATCGCCAAAAGGGGCCATTCGGGCCTCTTTTGGGCGCGAACAGCCGAAAGCGTTTAATAGTAGGGGTGAGGCTAATAATAGATAAAGAAAAGATCGTTTCGTTATATGAATCACATAACCGCCTAAGGAAAATCTCACCTGTCTTTGATACACTTTGACCATGATCAAGTCAAGCAAGGGCCTTAGTGCCCTTATTTTTAGCCTTAGTTTGGTGGCGACCCGGTTAATGGCCGCAACCTATACCTATTGCCCCGGGGCCACCTTCAACGGCAAGGCGACTTATTATGATCTGACGTCTATTCCCGGCCATTGCAGCTATGCCAACTCGTCGGTGCCGCTCTATTTTGCTGCCGCCAACGACCTTCAATATAACACGGCCAATGGCACCTGCGGTGCTTGCGCTGAAATTACCCATAGCGGCACGGGCAACAAAGCCACGGTCATGATCATCGACGAGTGCCCTTATCCTGAAAATGCCACCTGGTGCTATGACGGAAGCAACCACTTGGACCTGAGTCGTGACGCCTTCATTGCCCTGGCTGGCTCGCTGACCTCAGGCTGGTTCAACATGACCTGGAATTTCGTGCCTTGTCCGGCAGCCATTCGCCAGGCCTCCTCAGGTGGCAATCTCAGCTATATATTCAAGGCTGGCTCAACCCAGTGGTGGACCCAGGTGCAAATTCGCGACAATCTTTTTCCCATTCGGCAGGTTCAATACGGCGCTACCAGCACAGGTCCGTGGACCAATACCACATGGATGACTCATAACTATTGGGAGTCACCCACGGGCATGGGCGTGAGCAATTTTTATCTTCGCGTCACCGATGACCGGGCCAATACGGTGGTGATCGGTCCCATACCCGGTTATAACCCCCAAGAAGCCGGCAATACTTTTGTGCCCTATGGCACCACTACGGTGCAATTTCCCGGCTGCGTGGTTAGCAGCCCGACTTTTACACCGACGTATTCACGCAGCCCTAGCCGCACCGCCACCTGGACCAGTACCCCTACTCGTTCGGGCACGCCCACGTTCAGCGCCAGCCCCACCTTGGTGCCGCCCACGGCAACCGCTAGCGCTACGCCGACGCGTTCGAACACTCCCACGGCTAGCCCCACGCGATCCAATACTGCCAGCTTTACGGCTAGCCCGACATCGGCTCCGCCTACGGCCACGGCTACTTACACAAATTCACGCACGGCTTCGCCGAGTCCTACGTTCACACGTAGCCCCACGCCTTCATTCACAGCTGGCAATAGCGCGACGTTCACGGCCACTCGCACGGCTTCGCCTAGTCCTAGCAATACTCGTAGCGCTACGACTACCTCGACGGCAGCCAACAGCGCCACCATGAGCAACACGCGCTCAGCCACACCCAGCGCCACCTCTACGCGCAGCGCTACGCCCACCCGCACTGAGACTTCGACTGCGGGCCCCAGCCCGACCTTCAGCAACACGGCCTTGCCGTCGCCTAGCCGCACTGACACGCCCAACTTCAGCCCCACTGAGTCCAATACGCCATTGCCCGGCAGCCCGACCTTCACGTTCTCGGCCACGCGCAGCTTTACGGCCAGTGCTACCGGCAGCCGCACGGCCACGCCCAGTGCCACTATCAGTAACACGCGAACGGCCACGCCCACAGCCAGTGATTCGCGCACGGCCACGTCTACGCGCACCCAGACCGACTTGCCTACGGGCACGCGCACAGCCACCGAAACGCGCACGGCCACGCCCAATTTCAGCCCCACCGAGTCCAACACGCCTTTGCCCGGCAGCCCGACCTTCACGTTCTCGGCCACGCGCAGCTTCACCGCCAGCGCTACCGGCAGCCGCACGGCCACGCTCAGCGCCACGTTCAGCGACACGCGGACCGCCACGCCCACAGCCAGTGATTCGCGCACGGCCACGTCTACGCGCACCCAGACCG